>NZ_JBEZMM010000035.1:0-84738 GCF_040652715.1 Streptomyces sp. NPDC048196
TGCTGGTCTGACGGCTGAGCGGTTTGTGGCGTGTCCGTTCGAGCCGGGTGTGCGGATGTATCGCACGGGTGATCTGGTGCGCTGGAACCGCGGGGGTGAGCTGGAGTTCGTTGGCCGCGCGGACGAACAGGTCAAGGTGCGCGGTTTTCGTATTGAGCCTGGTGAGATCGAGGCTGCGCTCACGGCCCATCCGGATGTGGCGCAGGCGGTGGTGATTGCCGGGGAGTCGGCCTCTGGCGACGCCCGGCTCGTGGCCTATGTGGTGCCCGAATCCTCTGCCGGCCATGGGCAGCGTGACCGTCAGGTCGGTGACTGGCGGCAGATTTATGAGTCTGTGTATTCCGGTGGTTCCGAGCATGTGTTGGGTGAGGGTTTCGCGGGTTGGAACAGTTCGTATTCGGGTGAGCCTATTCCGTTGGACGAGATGCGGGAGTGGCGGGATGCGGCGGTGGCGCGGGTTCGGGAATTCCGGCCGCGCAGGTTGTTGGAGATCGGGGTCGGTTCGGGTCTGCTGCTTGCGCAGCTCGCCACGGAGTGCGAGTCGTATTGGGCGACCGATTTCTCGGAGAATGTGGTCGGGAGGCTGGAGCGGCAGGTCGCGGAGGCGGGCCTGGCGGACCGGGTCCGGTTGCGGTGTCAGTCTGCTGATGACACGGACGGGCTTCCGCTCGGGTTTTTCGACACGGTTGTGTTGAATTCCGTGGTGCAGTATTTCCCTTCGGGTGACTATTTAGAGCGGGTGTTGGAGGGCGTTGTCGGGCTGCTGGCTCCGGGTGGCCGTGTGGTCGTGGGTGATGTGCGTAATGTGCGGACGGCTGGTGTGTTGCAGGCGGCGGTCCAGGGGGTGAGGCTTGGCGCGGGCGCGGGCGCGGGCGCGGGCGCGGGCGCGGGCGCGGTTCGGTTGGGTTCGGCTGTGGAGCAGGCGTTGCGTGCGGAACCGGAGTTGTTGGTGGCGCCGGAGTTCTTTGTGGATTTCGCGGCGCGTGCTGACCGGTTGGGCGCGGTGGATATCCGGTTGAAGCGGGGTGGGTATCACAATGAGCTGACGCGGCACCGTTATGAGGTGGTGCTGCATTCGGCCGATGTCACGGCTGTGTCGTTGGCCGAGGTTCGGGAAGTGGTCTGGGGGCGGGACGTTTCCGGTCTCGGGGATTTGCTGTCGCAGTTCGACGGGCAGAAGGCGGGTCTTCGGGTAACGGGTGTTCCCAACGGCCGTCTGGCCGGCGAACGCCCAGGAACAGAAGCCGGGGATAATGGTGGGCCCGCAGCCATGGACCCGGAGGAGTTCGCCCGTTGGGGCGAGCGGCACGGTTTCGCGGTGTCGCTGACCTGGAGCGCCGTAGATGCCGACCTGTTCGAAGTCGTTCTTATGCCCGGCGTATCGGCTGGTCAGGCGCTTTCGGGAACCTATCGTGCCGGTGCGTTGACAGAGCCGCTGGTCAACACTCCGGCTGCGGTCACGGATAACGGCGATGTCGTGACTTCGGTGAGGACCATGCTCGGTGAGCGGTTGCCGAAGTTCATGGTGCCGTCGGTGGTCATGGTGCTGGACCGGCTGCCGCTGACCCCGAACGGCAAGCTGGACCGCACGGCGTTGCCCGCGCCGGACTACGCCGTGTTGAGTGGTGGGCGGGCGCCGCGTACACCGCGGGAAGAGGTGCTGTGCAGGCTGTTCGCCGAGGTGCTGGGCCTGCCCAATGTCGGTATCGACGACGGCTTCTTCGACCTGGGCGGGCATTCGCTGCTGGTGACCCGGCTCGTCAGCCGGATCCGCAGCGTCCTCAACGCCGAGGTTCCCATCGCCACGGTCTTCGACGCCCCAACGGTGGCGGAACTGGCACAGCGGCTGGACGCTGACCAGCAGGTCCGTCCCGCACTCGTCCCGATGCAGCGCCCGGACAGTATCCCGCTGTCGTTCGCCCAGCGTCGGCTGTGGTTCCTGCACAAGCTCGAAGGCCCCTCACCCACCTACAACATGCCTTTGGTGCTGAGGCTGCGGGGCAGAGTGAATGCGCAGGCGCTGCATGACGCACTGTTGGACGTAGTGGTGCGCCATGAGGCCCTGCGCACTGTCTTTCCGGCGCAGGATGGCCGACCACGACAGGCAGTGCTGGACCCTGCCGCCGTCGATCTGGGCTGGACGACGCGGTCGTTGACCGAGGCTGAACTGCCCGCTGCTGTGGCGGCCGCCGCGAGCCATCCCTTCGACCTCGCTACGGAAATCCCTGTCCGCGGCTGGCTGTTCGCCTGCGGTGAAGAGCTGGTCCTGATGATCCTCATCCACCACATCGCCGGCGACGGCTGGTCGATGGAGCCATTGGCGCGCGACATCGTCACGGCCTATGCGGCTCGGTGCGCCGGACAGGCTCCGTCATGGGCCGCATTGCCCGTGCAGTATGCGGATTACACGCTGTGGCAGCGTGAGCTCTTGGGCGATGCCTCGGACCCGGACAGCATCTTCTCAGGGCAAGTGGATTATTGGGCAGGGCAGTTGGCTGGATCGCCCAAGCTGCTGAGTCTGCCCACCGACCGCCCCCGGCCCGCTGTCGCCTCGCACCAGGGCTCCTACCACACCTTCTCGATCGACCGTGCGCTCCACCGCGATCTCACCGCACTGGCCAGGGACAACGGGGCGACCGTGTTCATGGTGCTACAAGCGGCCATGGCCGCATTTCTCACCCGGATCGGCGCGGGCACGGACGTCCCCATCGGTACCCCGGTCGCCGGCCGTACTGATGAGGCCATGGACGATCTCGTCGGCCTTTTCGTCAACACGTTCGTGCTGCGGGTCGACACCTCGGATGACCCGGCGTTCACGCAACTGACGGCCCGGGTCCGGGAGAGGAGCCTGGCCGCGTACACCCACCAGGACGTTCCCTTCGAGTATCTGGTCGAGACGCTCAACCCACAGCGTTCGCTGTCGCACCACCCGCTCTTCCAGGTGATCCTGGCCTTGCAGAATGCGCCCTCGGCGGATTTCGAGCTGCCGGGACTCCAGGTGAGCGCCGAGCAGGTGGACCTGGGGGTGTCCAAGGTTGATCTTTCGTTCAACGTCGTCGAGCGGCATGACGACACCGGCGCCCCGGCCGGAATCGACGCACTTTTGGAATACGCGACCGACCTGTTCGACCAGTGCACGGCGAAGTCACTGGCCGCCCGCTGGGTGCGATTGCTCGAACAGGTGGTGTGCGATCCGGCGCGGCCGATCAGCGAGGCGGAGATCCTGCTCGACGGCGAGCACGACCGGCTGCTGACCGCCTATAACGAAACCACTCCGGAAACTGCGCTGGGTGCCCCTTTCACCACAGTGGCGGGACTTTTCAGCGAGCGGGCACGGTCGGTGCCGGACGCGACCGCAGTGGTCTCCAGCGAGGGAGAGGTGGTGTCGTACCGGGAGTTGAATTCCCGGGCGAACCGGCTCGCGCACTATCTGATTGAGCGGGGCGTCGGCCCTGAGCGGATCGTGGGTGTGGGATTGCCGCGATCGGTGGAATTGGTGGTCGCCGTCCTGGCCGTACTCAAAGCCGGGGCAGCCTACCTGCCCCTGGATCCGGCGTATCCGGCCGACCGCCTGGAGTTCATGCTGGCCGACGCCCGGCCGCTGCTGGTGCTGGACGAAGATGTACTCGCGGCTGACCGGAGGGACTACCCGGACGACGATCCTCGGCCATGCCTGGCACCCGCGCATCCGGCATACCTCATCTACACCTCCGGCTCCACCGGGTGCCCCAAGGGCGTACTGGTCTCACACGCCGGAGTAGCCGACATGGCGATCACACACCGGAATCGGATGGCGGTGACCGGCGAGAGCCGACTCCTCCAGGTCGCGTCCCCCAGCTTCGACGTCTCCTTCGCGGACCTGTGCATCGCTTTGGTCGCTGGCGCGGCCCTGGCGCTGCCAGATCGGGACAGCGTGGCGGGAGGCGCGTTGCTGGACGTACTCGCCGAACGGCGCATCACACATGTGCAGCTGCCGCCGTCGGTGCTGCGCTCGATCCCGCTCGATCGGCACGATTCCGCGCTGCCGGACCTGACGACCGTGGTCGTGGGCGGGGAAGCCTGCCCACCGGACCTCGCGGCGAGGTGGTCAGTGGGCCGGCGGTTGGTCAACGTCTATGGGGCGACCGAGTCGACAGTGGCCGTGACCATGAGCGACGCGCTGTCCGCCGAGACGCTGCCGCCCGACGGCACCGTGCCGCTCGGCCGTCCGTTCGCCCACTGCCGGGTCTACGTTCTCGACGCTCGGCTACGCCCGGTGCCACCCGGTGTGGCCGGCGAGTTGTACATGGCCGGAACCGCACTTGCCCGCGGCTACTGGGGCCGACCGGGGCTGACCGCTGAACGCTTCGTGGCGTGCCCGTTCGAGCCTGGCGCGCGGATGTACCGCACAGGCGACCTGGCCCGCTGGAACCGCGACGCCAACCTGGAGTTCGCAGGCCGTGCCGATGAACAGGTGAAGGTACGGGGCTTCCGGATCGAGCCCGCCGAGGTGGAAGCCGCCCTGTCGGCCAACCCTTCGGTCGTGCAAGCGGCGGTGGTGGCCCGGGAAGAGACCCCCGGCGACACCCGACTCGTCGCTTATGTGGTGCTGTCCGATTCCCGTGTCGGTACCGATGACGTGCGGACCCACAGCGCGGACGTGCTCCCGGGATACATGGTGCCGTCGGCGTTCGTGGTGCTGGATCGGCTGCCGCTGACCCCGAACGGCAAGCTGGACCGCACGGCGTTGCCCGCGCCGGACTACGCCGTGTTGAGTGGTGGGCGGGCGCCGCGTACACCGCGGGAAGAGGTGCTGTGCAGGCTGTTCGCCGAGGTGCTGGGCCTGCCCAAGGTCGGTATCGACGACGGCTTCTTCGACCTGGGCGGGCATTCGCTGCTGGTGACCCGGCTCGTCAGCCGGATCCGCAGCGTTCTCAACGCCGAGGTTCCCATCGCCACGGTCTTCGACGCGCCCACCGTGGCGGAACTGGCACAGCGGCTGGAAGAAGCCGGAGTGGTGCGTCCGGCGCTCGTCCCCATGCAGCGCCCGGACAGTATCCCGCTGTCGTTCGCCCAGCGTCGGCTGTGGTTCCTGCACAAGCTCGAAGGCCCCTCACCCACCTACAACTCCCCCCTGGTCCTGCGGCTGACCGGTCGGCTGGATGAGCAGGCACTGCGGCACGCGCTGCTGGACGTGGTGCGGCGGCACGAGTCGCTGCGTACCGTGTTCCCGGAGCAGGACGGTCAGCCCCGGCAACTGGTCCTCGCGCCGGACCGGGTGCGACTGCCGTGGGAATCCTGCTCGGTCCGAGAGCAGGAACTCCCCGAAGTTTTGGAAGCCGAGGTCGCGTACGGGTTTGAACTCTCCTCCGAGATACCGGTCCGGGCGTCGCTGTTCACCTGCGGTGACGAGGGCGACGAGCACGTTTTGATGATCCTGCTGCATCACATCGCAGCCGACGGCTGGTCGACAGGCCCGCTGGCCGCCGACCTCGTCGCGGCATACTCGGCCCGTAGCGCGGGTCAGGCGCCGAAATGGACCGCACTTCCGGTGCAGTACGCGGATTACACGCTGTGGCAGCGAGCTTTGCTCGGTGACGAGAACGCCCCGGAGAGTGTGTTCGCCCGGCAAGTCGACTACTGGACTGAGCAGTTGGCCGACCTTCCCGATCTCTTGCCGCTGCCGCTGGACCGGCCGCGCCCCGCCGTGCAGTCGTACGCAGGCGACAACGTGGCGTTCCAACTTGATGCGGAACTCCATCGCGGTCTCCTCAGCCTGGCCCGGAACGCGGGCGCGACGGTCTTCATGGTGCTCCAAGCGGGAATGGCAGCGTTGCTGACCCGACTGGGCGCGGGGACGGATATCCCGCTGGGGTCTCCGATCGCGGGCCGTACGGATGAGGCGCTGGACGACCTTGTCGGCCTGTTTCTCAACACGCTGGTGCTGCGAACGGACACCTCCGGCGACCCGAGCTTCACCGAGCTGCTGGCCCGCGTCCGCGAGACGAGCCTCGCGGCCTATGCCCACCAGGACATACCGTTCGAGTACCTGGTGGAGACGTTGAATCCGCAGCGCTCGGCATCACACCACCCCCTTTTCCAGGTGATGCTGACCTTGCAGAACGCTGTCAGCGGCGACATCACGCTTCCTGGCCTTCAGGTCACCGAAGAAGCCGTCGGTGTGGACGTCTCAAAGGTCGACCTGTCCGTCAACGTGATCGAGCGCCACGACGCGTCAGGCGAGCCTGTTGGTATTCAGGGAGCGCTGAGGTATTCGACCGATCTGTTCGACCGCTCCACTGCGGAGTCCCTGCTCGCCCGGTGGACTCGGCTTCTGGGACAGGTCCTGGCGGACCCGGAACGTCCTATCGGCCAAGCGGACATCCTGCTTGCGGGCGAGCGGGACCGCGTCCTGGCGGACTGGAACGACACCACGACGAATTTGCCCGCGCCGACAGTGGTGAAGTTGTTCGCGGCGCAGGTCCGTACCGTGCCCGCAGCGACAGCAGTGCTCTGTGGCGCGGATTCCCTGACCTACGGAGAGCTGAATCGCCGGGCGAATCGCCTCGCGCATTACCTGATCGAGCAAGGCGTGGGGCCGGAGCGGATCGTCGGGGTTTCGTTGCCCAGGTCGGTCGACATGGTGGTCGCCGTACTCGCGGTTCTCAAGGCCGGCGGTGCCTACCTACCCCTGGATCCGGCGTACCCCGCTGACCGGCTGGAGTTCATGCTCGCCGATGCCCGGCCGCTGCTGGTGCTCGACCCTGGCGTGCTGGGCCAGGACCGGAGCGCCTACCCCGATGCCGACCCGGAGCCACTGCCCGAGCCGCGTCACACGGCGTATGTGATCTACACGTCGGGCTCGACCGGGCGGCCGAAGGGAACGGTCATCGAGCACGGCTCCCTCGCCCACTACCTCCAGTGGTCCACCCGCCACTACCCGGGGGCCGCGACGGCGACACTGGTGCCGTCCCCCCTCTCCTTCGACCTCACGGTGACCGGCCTGTACACCACGCTGGCGCTGGGTGGCCGCGTCTATCTGGCCGCTCTGGAGGATCTGCCACCGACCCCGGACGTCCCGGTGTCGCTGCTCAAGGTCACCCCCTCGCACCTTCCGGTGCTCGCCGAGTTGCCGGCAGAATGGTCGCCGACGGAAACCCTGATCCTCGGCGGCGAGGCCCTCACCGGCGAGGCCTTGGAATCCTGGCGCGCCCGGAACCCCAAGGCCACCGTCATCAACGTCTACGGAGCGACGGAACTGACCGTCAACTCCACGGAATACCGTCTGGAGCCCGGTACCCGGCCCCGGCCCGGGGTGCTGCCCGTCGGACGCCCCTTCTGGAACACCCGGATGTACGTCCTCGACGCTCGGCTACGTCCGGTGCCGCCTGGCGTGGCAGGTGAGTTGTATGTGACCGGCGCCGGACTCGCCCGGGGGTACTGGGATCGACCGGGGCTGACTGCGGAGCGCTTTGTCGCCTGCCCGTTCGAGCCCGGCGCGCGGATGTACCGCACAGGCGACGTGCTCCGCTGGAACGCGGACGGTGAGCTGGAGTTCGCCGGGCGCGCCGACCAGCAGATCAAGGTGCGGGGCTTCCGCATCGAACCCGGCGAGGTAGAGGCCGCGCTGACCGGGCATCCAGCGGTGAAGCAGGCTGTGGTGGTGGCTCGGGAGGACACTCCCGGCGACGTACGGTTGGTGGCCTATGTGGCGGTGAGCGGTGCTGATTCCGCCGGCGCGGAGCCTGCTGGTGTCGCGTCCGCCGGTGGAGAACCCGTCAATGGTGAGGAACTGCGGGCGCACGCGGCCGGTCTGCTGCCCGGGTACATGGTGCCCTCGGCGTTCGTGGTGCTGGATCGGCTGCCGCTGACTCCGAACGGCAAGCTGGACCGCAGGGGCCTGCCCGCCCCGGACTATGCCGTGCTCAGTGGTGGGCGGGCGCCGCGTACGCCGCGGGAAGAGGTGCTGTGCGGGCTGTACGCCGAGGTGCTGGGTTTGCCCGAGGTCGGCATTGACGACGGCTTTTTCGATCTGGGCGGGCATTCGCTCCTGGTGACCAGGCTGATCAGCCGGATTCGCAGTGTGCTGGGTGTCGAAGTGGCCATTGCGACGGTCTTCGACACTCCTACGGTGGCGGGACTGGTCCAGCGGCTGGAAGAAATGGGACAGGTACGTCCGCCGCTCGTCCCGATGCAGCGCCCGGACAGTATTCCGCTGTCGTTCGCCCAACGCCGGCTGTGGTTCCTGCACAAGCTCGAAGGACCTTCGTCCACCTACAACACCCCACTTGCACTTCGGCTCTCCGGAGAGCTGGACCGGCAGGCCCTGCACGCCGCCCTGCTCGACGTCATCGGCAGACACGAGTCGCTGCGCACGGTCTTCCTTGAACGGGACGGCCAGCCCCGACAGTGGTCCGTCCCCACCGACCAGCTGCGGCTCAGCTGGGAGAACCACACTGTCACGGAGCGCGACTTGCCGGACGCTCTGGCGAGTGCGGCCCGTTACACGTTCGACCTCGCCGCGGACATACCCGTTCGAGTGGTGCTGTTCAACGTGACGGACGACCGCCCTGGCGAGAACGCCGGTGAGGGAACCGGCAGCGAGCATGTCCTGCTGGTGCTGCTGCACCACATTGCCAGCGACGGCTGGTCCAACGGACCACTGACCCGCGACATCATGACGGCCTACGCCGCCCGCTGCGAGGGCCGGGCCCCCCAGTGGCAGGCGTTGGCCGTTCAGTACGCGGACTACACGCTGTGGCAGCGCGAGTTGCTCGGGGAGGAGTCCGACCCGGGCAGTGTCTTCGCCCAGCAGGTCGGCTACTGGACCCGGCAACTGGACCGACTTCCTGAGGTGGTGAACCTTCCGACAGACCGGCCGCGACCGGTCGCCTCCTCGTACGCCGGTTCCTATGTCACCTTCGGGCTGGACGGCGAGCTGCACAGGGCCCTGGCGGAGGTGGCGCGGGATTCCGGGGTGACCGTCTTTATGGTGTTGCAGGCTAGCATGGCGCCGCTGTTGAGCCGGTTGGGTGCGGGTACTGATATTCCGTTGGGGTCCCCGATCGCGGGTCGTACGGATGAAGCGTTGGAGGATTTGGTCGGGTTCTTTGTCAATACGCTGGTGTTGCGTACGGATACGTCGGGGGACCCGAGTTTCCGGGAGTTGTTGGGGCGTGTCCGGGAGACGAGTCTGGCGGCGTACGCGCACCAGGATGTGCCGTTCGAGTATTTGGTGGAGGTGCTGAATCCGCAGCGTTCCACAGCGCACCACCCGCTGTTCCAGGTGATGCTCGTGCTGCAGAACCTGCCGATCGGCGGCGGTGTTGTCGACCTGCACGGCTTGGACATACGGGAAGAGCCGGTCGGAATGGAGAGTTCGAAGGTCGATCTCTCGGCCAATTTGATCGAGCATCACGATGAGGCCGGTGCGCCGGCTGGTGTGAGCGGGGTGCTGAAGTATGCGACGGATTTGTTTGATCGGGCCACGGTTGAGTTGTTGGTGGCGCGTTGGGTGCGGTTGTTGGAGCAGGTGGCGGCTGATCCGGGGTTGTCGATCGGTGCGGTGGATGTGCTGCTTGGTGGGGAGCGGTCGCGGCTGTTGCGTGAGTGGAATGACACGGCTGTCGAGGTTTCCACGCCGTCGGTGGTGGAGCTGTTCACCGAGCGGGCTCATGCGGTGCCGGAGGCGGTGGCGGTGGTCTCCGGTGACGGGGAGTCGTTGTCGTATGGGGAGCTGAATGCGCGGGCGAATCGGCTGGCGCGCTATCTGATCGATCGGGGTGTGGGGCCCGAGGTCATTGTGGGTGTGCGGTTGCCCCGGTCGGTGGAGATGGTGGTGGCTGTCCTTGCGGTTTTGAAGGCGGGGGGTGCATATGTCCCGTTGGATCCGGCGCATCCGGCTGAGCGTTTGGCTTTCATGCTGGCTGATGCCGAGCCTTTGCTGGTGCTGGATGAGGAGACGGTTTCCCAGGCTGGGATGGGTTATCCCGATGATGAGCCAGTAGTGGACCTGAGCTTGTCGAATCCGGCGTATGTGATTTATACGTCGGGTTCGACGGGGCGTCCCAAGGGTGTCGTTGTCGAGCATGGTTCGCTGGCCAACTATCTGGGCTGGTCGACGCGGCATTATCCGGCGGCGGGGAGGGCGACGCTGGTTCCGTCGCCGATGTCGTTCGACCTGACGGTGACCGGTCTTTATACCACTCTGGCGTTGGGTGGCCGGGTGTATCTGGCGGATTTGGAGGATGTTCCCTCTGGCTGTGGTGTTCCGGTGGGGCTGCTCAAGGCCACGCCGTCGCATCTGCCGTTGTTGACCGGACCTGCTGCGGGGTGGTCGCCGGATGAGATGTTGATTCTCGGTGGTGAGGCTCTTACCGGTGAGGTTGTGGAGAGGTGGCGTAGCCGGAATCCGGCGGCCACGGTTGTCAACGCGTATGGGCCGACGGAGTTGACGGTCAACTGCACGCAGTATGAGTTGGCGCCGGGGGAGTCGCTTTCGGCTGGTCCCGTTCCGATTGGCCGTCCTTTCTGGAACACGCGTGTTTATGTTCTGGACGAGGGGTTGCGTCCGGTGCCGTCGGGTGTGGCGGGGGAGTTGTATGTTTCCGGCGCTGGCCTGGCGCGGGGTTATCGGGGGCGTGCTGGTCTGACGGCTGAGCGGTTTGTGGCGTGTCCGTTCGAGTCGGGCGTGCGGATGTATCGCACGGGTGATCTGGTGCGCTGGAACCATGACGGTGAGCTGGAGTTCGTTGGCCGTGCGGACGAACAGGTCAAGGTACGCGGCCACCGCATCGAACCAGGCGAGGTGGAAGCTGCACTGACCAGCCACCCCGCGGTGACCCGGGCAGTGGTCGTGGCCCGGGAAGACATTCCCGGCGACATCCGACTCGTGGGCTACGTGGCGCTGTCCGACGAGGAGCACGCCGATGCCGAACAGCTCCGTGCGCGAGTCGCCGAGGTACTGCCCGGATACATGGTCCCGTCGGCCCTGGTGGTGCTGGAGAAACTGCCGCTAACCCCGAACGGCAAACTGGACCGAGCAGCACTGCCCGCACCGGACCACACCGCGCTCGGCGGTGGCCGGGCACCGCGCACACCCCAGGAAGAGGTGCTGTGCGGGCTGTTCGCCGAAGTGCTGGGCGTGCCCGCCGTCAGCGTGGACGACGGTTTCTTCGACCTCGGTGGCCACTCGCTCCTCGTCACCCGGCTCGTCAGCCGGATCCGCAGCGTACTGAACGTCGAAGTCGCCATCGCGACGGTCTTCGAAGCACCCACGGTCGCCGAGCTGGCACAGCTGCTGGACCGTGCGGGCCCGGTCCGCCAGGCGCTCGTCAGGATGGAGCGCCCGGAACACATTCCCCTTTCGTTCGCGCAGCGCCGCCTGTGGTTCCTGCACAAACTGGAGGGTCCTTCGGCCACCTACAACGTGCCGCTGGCCCTCAGACTGACCGGACCGGTGGATGTGCGGGCTTTGCATGCCGCACTGCTCGACGTGGTGGCACGGCACGAATCGCTGCGGACGGTCTTCCCCGAGTGGGACGGCGAGCCCACACAGGTGGTGCTGGACCCCGGCTCGGTGCAGGTGGGCTGGCACGTCCGCCATGTCGACGCGGCACTGTGGGACGACACGGTTCGTGAACTGGCCGACCACCACTTCGACCTGCTCACCGAGCCTCCGGTGCGCGCCTGGCTCCTGCTGCCGTCCAACACCGGCGACATCGGTGAAGACCTGGTACCCGCCGGTGGCGCCTCCGAAGTCCTGTTGCTCGTGCTGTTGCACCACATCGCCGGTGACGGCTCTTCCCGGGCGCCCCTCCTGCGCGACCTGGGAGACGCCTATCGGACACGGACCGAAGGGACCGGGCCAGACTGGACGCCGCTGCCGGTGCAGTACGCGGACTACTCGCTCTGGCAGCACCAGCTACTGGGCCAGACGGACGATCCGGCCAGCATGGTGTCGGCGCAGTTGGCGTATTGGATGCGAGCCCTCGAAGGCATCCCGGCGCAGCTCGAACTCCCCACGGACCGGCCCCGGCCGGCCATCGCCGACTACCAGGGCGCCGATGTGACCTGGACCATGGACGCCGAGCTGCACGCTCAGCTCGCCGCACTCGCCCGATCGACCCAGACCACGCTGTTCATGGTCCTTCAGGCCTCGTTCTCGGCGCTGTTGACACGGCTCGGCGCAGGAAGCGACATCCCCGTCGGCACCCCCATCGCCGGCCGTACCGACGAGGCGCTGCGTCCGCTCGTGGGCTTCTTCGTCAACACGTTGGTGTTGCGTACGGACACAGCGGGGAATCCCCGATTCGAGGAGCTGCTGGAGCGGGTCCGGGCCACTACCCTGGACGCGTACGCACACCAGGAACTGCCCTTCGAATATCTGGTCGAGGCGATCAACCCTGCCCGGTCACTGTCCAGCAACGCCCTCTTCCAGGTGATGTTCGCGCTGCAGAACGTCGACCGACCCTCCAGGTGGGTGCATGACCTGGAGGCCACCCCGCACCTGGTCGAACGCGGCAGCGCCAAGTTCGACATGTTCGTGAGCCTGGTCGAGACGCAGACCGCATCCGGCGCCCCCGACGGCCTGCTCGGGCGGATCGAGTACGCCACGGAACTGTTCGACCGGGAGACCGTCGAGCGCATCACGGCGTGGTACCAGAATCTCCTGCGCGCCGTGGTCCGCGATCCGCGCGTGCGTCTCGCCGACGTCGAATTGCTGTCCGCCCAGGAGCACGCCGAACTGGTCGGGACCCGCGACACGATCGCCGTACCGATGCCCGCGGCCTGGCCGCACCAGCACATCGCACGACAGGCGGCGCTGACGCCCCACGCGCCGGCCGTCAGCGGCGAGGATGCGGACCTCACCTACCGTCAGCTCGACGAGCGGGCCAACCGCCTCGCGCGGTACCTCGCCGAGCAGGGCATCGGGTCGGAGATGGTCGTAGCGCTGGCCCTGCCCCGGACGACGGACATGGTCGTGTCCATGCTTGCTGTGCTCAAGGCGGGAGCCACCTACCTGCCGATGGACCCCGGCCACCCTGTCGACCGGCTGGCGTTCCTGCTCAAGGACGCAGCTCCCGCAATGGTGATCACCACGGAGGGGGCGGGCGAGCGACTGCCGAAATCCGACGTTCCCCGCCTCGTGCTCGGCGCCCCCGCCGTGGAAGCGGAACTGAGCATCCTCGACGCGTCAGAGATGCGCCTCCCGGTCCATGCGGACAATGCCGCCTATGTCATCTACACCTCCGGTTCCACAGGGCGGCCCAAGGGCGTGGTGATCTCCTACGAGAGCCTCACCAACTTCCTCCATGGACTCGGCACCCGCGTCCAGTTGACCGGACGGGACCGCATGGTCGCGGCGACCACCCTCGCCTTCGACATCGCGGCCGTCGAGATCTACCTGCCGCTCCTCAACGGCGGAAGTGTGGTGATCGCCCCCTCGGCCGTCACCAAGGATCCGGCCGCGCTCTCGGCGCTCGTGGCCGAGCGCAGGGCGACTGTCTTGCAGGCCACGCCTTCGGTGTACCGGTCGATGGTGGCAACCGCCCCTGAGGGCCTCGCCGGGGTGCGGCTGCTCGTGGGGGGCGAGGCGCTGTCAAGCCGCCTGGCCGGGGCGCTGTGCGCAGTGGGCAGCGAAGTCCTCAACCTCTACGGTCCTACCGAGACCACGGTCTGGAACACCCTGGCCACGGTGGAAAACGGTGAGCACACCCCAGGGATCGGGACACCCTTGCCGAACGTCCGCAGCTACGTCCTGGATCAGCACCTGCGGCCGGTCCCCGCGGGCGTGGCCGGAGAGTTGTATGTCGCCGGCGTCGCACTGGCCCGCGGCTATCTCCGACGCCCTGCCCTCACGGCCGAACGCTTTGTGGCGAATCCGTTCGGTGGGCCCGGCAGCCGGCTCTACCGCACCGGTGATCTGGTGCGCTGGCGCCGCGACGGTGGCCTCGACTTCGTCGGACGGGCCGATGACCAGGTCAAGATGCGAGGATTCCGGATCGAACTGGGCGAGATCGAGGCAGCGCTCTGTGAGCAGGACGGTGTGGCAGAGGCCGCAGTGATGGTCCGCGACGACGGCAACGGTGACCGGAAACTCGTCGGATATGTGGTGCCCGACCAGGAGTGGGCCGCCTCGGGAGACGCTCAGGAGGAAGCCCGGCAGATCGACTCCTGGCAGCAGGTATACGAGTCCCAGTACCGCGACCAGCTGGCGAACGACGGTTTCTGGGAGGACTTCGGCATCTGGCGGAGCAGCTACGACGGGAACCCGATCCCACTCGCTGAGATGCGGGAATGGCGCAGCGCCGCCGTCGAACGGATCCTCGAACTCGAACCCCGCCGCGTACTGGAGATCGGCGTCGGCAACGGCTTGATCCTGTCGCAGGTGGCACCCCACTGTGAGGCGTACTGGGGCACCGACTTCTCCCCGTCGGCGATCGACGCGTTGCGGGAACGGCTGACCGCCTTGCCCGAGTCGGCCTCGACCGTCGAACTGCGCGCGCAGTCCGCCGATGACGACTCGGGTCTGCCCCGGGAGTTCTTCGACACGATCGTCATCAACTCGGTCGTCCAGTACTTCCCTCACTCCGACTACCTGCGCGAGGTGATCCGCACCTGCCTGAACTTGCTGGTACCGGGCGGATCGCTCTACCTGGGCGACATACGCCACCTGCGTTTGCTGCGCACCTTGCACAGCGGCATCGCCTGCCACCGGCTCACTGACGAAGCCGACTTGGGTGCCGTCCGCGCCGCCATCGAGCAGCAGGTGACCGGGGAGGAGGAACTCTTGCTCTCCCCGGAGTTCTTCACCGGTCTCGAAACGGACCTACCGCAGCTGGGTGGTGTCGACATCAGGCTCAAGAGCGGTACCTACGCGAACGAACTGTCCCGCTACCGCTACGACGTCGTCCTGTGCAAGGCGCCGCTTGCCCCGACAGCAGTCGACTCTCTACCGGAGATCACCTGGTCCGAGGTGGGCGAAGACCCCCTCGCCGGCATCCGGGAAGCGCTGCTTACCCACCCTGAGGGCTTCCGCTGCAACGACATCCCCAACGGACGGCTGCTCGCCGACCACACCGCGATGCGGGAAATCCGGGCCGGGAGCACGGCCCGACAGGTTTCGGAGAAGATCGACCAGGCCGCCACCGCGTGCAGCGACCCCGAAACCTGTCACGAACTCGCCGCCGCACACGGATACCAAGCGGTGATGACGTGGGCGACGTCCGGGCGTGACGACTGCTTCGACGCGGTCTTCCTCCCACCGGGGGAGAATCGGCCGGTGGCCGCCTACCGCAGTGCCGAGGCGGACGACAGGCTGGCCAACCAGCCCGCGAACACCCACCGGCTGCGGGGCCTCAACGAAGAACTCCGTGCCCGGCTGGGCCGATGGCTGCCGGAGTACATGGTGCCCGCGGCTTTCGTCCTGCTCGATGAGCTTCCCCTGAGCCCCATCGGCAAGCTTGACCGCAAGGCACTGCCGGCACCGGACTACACCCTCTTCAGCGGGGGCCGTGCCCCGCGCACCCCGCGAGAAGAGGCGCTGTGCGGACTGTTCGCCGAGGTGCTGGGGCTGCCTGAGGTCGGCATTGACGACAGCTTTTTCGACCTTGGCGGACACTCACTGCTCGCCACGCGGCTGGCCGGCCGAGTGCGCGGCACGCTCGGTGTGGAACTGCCCATCGCGGTGGTGTTCGAGACACCGACCGTGGCCGGACTGGCCCGGCGCCTGGGCGACGACGGCGCACGGGTACGCCCGACGTTGACTCCCATGGCCCGTCCGGACGAGATTCCATTGTCCTTCGCCCAGCGTCGGCTGTGGTTCCTGCACAAACTGGATGGGCCGTCCACCGCGTACAACATGCCCCTGGCACTGCGGCTGTCCGGCCACGTGCACCACGGGGCACTGCGGGCCGCGCTGCGAGATGTGGTCGACCGCCACGAGTCCCTGCGCACGGTGTTCCCCGAGCACGACGGCCGTCCGCACCAGAAGATCATGACGGCCGACGAACTCAGCTGGGAGACCCGTTCTGTTCCCATCGAGGAGCTACAACGGGAAGTGGCGCAGGCCGCACGCCACGGCTTCGACCTGGCGGTTGAGCTGCCCATCCGGGCCTGGCTGTTCGACGGCGGCGGGGACGCATGCGTACTGCTCATCCTGCTGCACCACATTGCCGGTGACGGATGGTCCAACGGACCACTGACCCGCGACATCATGACGGCCTACGCCGCCCGCTGCGAGGGCCGGGCCCCCCAGTGGCAGGCGTTGGCCGTTCAGTACGCGGACTACACGCTGTGGCAGCGCGAGTTGCTCGGGGAGGAGTCCGACCCGGGCAGTGTCTTCGCCCAGCAGGTCGGCTACTGGACCCGGCAACTGGACCGACTTCCTGAGGTGGTGAACCTTCCGACAGACCGGCCGCGACCGGTCGCCTCCTCGTACGCCGGTTCCTATGTCACCTTCGGGCTGGACGGCGAGCTGCACAGGGCCCTGGCGGAGGTGGCGCGGGATTCCGGGGTGACCGTCTTTATGGTGTTGCAGGCAAGCATGGCGGCGCTGTTGAGCCGGTTGGGTGCGGGTACTGATATTCCGTTGGGGTCCCCGATCGCGGGTCGTACGGATGAAGCGTTGGAGGATTTGGTCGGGTTCTTTGTCAATACGCTGGTGTTGCGTACGGATACGTCGGGGGACCCGAGTTTCCGGGAGTTGTTGGGGCGTGTCCGGGAGACGAGTCTGGCGGCGTACGCGCACCAGGATGTGCCGTTCGAGTATTTGGTGGAGGTGCTGAATCCGCAGCGTTCCACAGCGCACCACCCGCTGTTCCAGGTGATGCTCGTGCTGCAGAACCTGCCGATCGGCGGCGGTGTTGTCGACCTGCACGGCTTGGACATACGGGAAGAGCCGGTCGGAATGGAGAGTTCGAAGGTCGATCTCTCGGCCAATTTGATCGAGCATCACGATGAGGCCGGTGCGCCGGCTGGTGTGAGCGGGGTGCTGAAGTATGCGACGGATTTGTTTGATCGGGCCACGGTTGAGTTGTTGGTGGCGCGTTGGGTGCGGTTGTTGGAGCAGGTGGCGGCTGATCCGGGGTTGTCGATCGGTGCGGTGGATGTGCTGCTTGGTGGGGAGCGGTCGCGGCTGTTGCGTGAGTGGAATGACACGGCTGTCGAGGTTTCCACGCCGTCGGTGGTGGAGCTGTTCACCGAGCGGGCTCATGCGGTGCCGGAGGCGGTGGCGGTGGTCTCCGGTGACGGGGAGTCGTTGTCGTATGGGGAGCTGAATGCGCGGGCGAATCGGCTGGCGCGCTATCTGATCGATCGGGGTGTGGGGCCCGAGGTCATTGTGGGTGTGCGGTTGCCCCGGTCGGTGGAGATGGTGGTGGCTGTCCTTGCGGTTTTGAAGGCGGGGGGTGCATATGTCCCGTTGGATCCGGCGCATCCGGCTGAGCGTTTGGCTTTCATGCTGGCTGATGCCGAGCCTTTGCTGGTGCTGGATGAGGAGACGGTTTCCCAGGCTGGGATGGGTTATCCCGATGATGAGCCAGTAGTGGACCTGAGCTTGTCGAATCCGGCGTATGTGATTTATACGTCGGGTTCGACGGGGCGTCCCAAGGGTGTCGTTGTCGAGCATGGTTCGCTGGCCAACTATCTGGGCTGGTCGACGCGGCATTATCCGGCGGCGGGGAGGGCGACGCTGGTTCCGTCGCCGATGTCGTTCGACCTGACGGTGACCGGTCTTTATACCACTCTGGCGTTGGGTGGCCGGGTGTATCTGGCGGATTTGGAGGATGTTCCCTCTGGCTGTGGTGTTCCGGTGGGGCTGCTCAAGGCCACGCCGTCGCATCTGCCGTTGTTGACCGGACCTGCTGCGGGGTGGTCGCCGGATGAGATGTTGATTCTCGGTGGTGAGGCTCTTACCGGTGAGGTTGTGGAGAGGTGGCGTAGCCGGAATCCGGCGGCCACGGTTGTCAACGCGTATGGGCCGACGGAGTTGACGGTCAACTGCACGCAGTATGAGTTGGCGCCGGGGGAGTCGCTTTCGGCTGGTCCCGTTCCGATTGGCCGTCCTTTCTGGAACACGCGTGTTTATGTTCTGGACGAGGGGTTGCGTCCGGTGCCGTCGGGTGTGGCGGGGGAGTTGTATGTTTCCGGCGCTGGCCTGGCGCGGGGTTATCGGGGGCGTGCTGGTCTGACGGCTGAGCGGTTTGTGGCGTGTCCGTTCGAGTCGGGCGTGCGGATGTATCGCACGGGTGATCTGGTGCGCTGGAACCATGACGGTGAGCTGGAGTTCGTTGGCCGTGCGGACGAACAGGTCAAGGTACGCGGCCACCGCATCGAACCAGGCGAGGTGGAAGCTGCACTGACCAGCCACCCCGCGGTGACCCGGGCAGTGGTCGTGGCCCGGGAAGACATTCCCGGCGACATCCGACTCGTGGGCTACGTGGCGCTGTCCGACGAGGAGCACGCCGATGCCGAACAGCTCCGTGCGCGAGTCGCCGAGGTACTGCCCGGATACATGGTCCCGTCGGCCCTGGTGGTGCTGGAGAAACTGCCGCTAACCCCGAACGGCAAACTGGACCGCACCCGCCTGCCGGCCCCTGACTACAGCATCCGACACCACGGCCAGGCACCGAGGACGCCGCGCGAAGAATTGCTGTGCGATCTGTTCACGGAAGTGCTGAACGTGCCACGCACCGGAGTCGAGGACAGCTTCTTCGACCTGGGCGGGCACTCCCTCCTGGCGGCTCAGCTGGTCAGCCGGGTGCGAGACGTACTGGGCGTGGAACTGCCCATCCGGGCGGTGTTCGAGGCGCCTACCGTTGCGGCGCTGTCCCGGAGGATGGACCTTGGCGAAGAGGGTCACAGCCTGGATGTCCTGCTGCCACTGCGCACGCGGGGACGGCACCGTCCGCTCTTCTGTATCCACCCGGCGGGCGGCCTGAGCTGGTCGTATTCGAGGCTGCTGAAGCACCTCTCCACTCAGATCCCGGTCTATGCCCTCCAGGCCCGCGGCCTCCGGCATCAGGAACCCCTCCCGGAGTCCCTGGACGATATGGCGGAGGACTACGTCCAGCAGATCCTCCGACTACAGCCGGAAGGCCCGTATTTCCTCCTCGGCTGGTCATTCGGGGGACTCGCGGCCCACACCATCGCGGCGCTCCTGGAACGGCGTGGCAAGAAGGTCGAGTTGCTCACGCTGCTGGACTCCTACCCGAGGAAGGAGATGGCCGCGGCGGATGTGGAAGAGATGGCCTCCCGTATCGATATGCCGACCATGTACCGCGGCATCCTGGAAGAGTTCGATGTGCACCTCGATGAAGCGGAGGCCAAGAGCCTCAGCCATGATCGGGTCGTCGAAATACTCCGGGAGAAGAATTCGGTGCTCGCCGGACTCAGCGAGGCTGAAGTGCGCTCACTGGCCGACGTCCTGATCAATAACATCCGTATCCGCAACAGCGTCGAAGACCACGTCGTGGCCGCGGAGACGCTCATCATCGCGGCCGGTGAGGCGCCGAACAATCCACTCACTGAAAACATGTGGAGCAAGCACATCACTGGCGGTATCGAATTCCATCAGGTGGCTGCCCGGCACTCGCAGATGCTGCACCAAGGGCCGCTGGAGGAAATCGGTCCAATTGTGTCGGACCGGATTCGGCGCAGTCTTGTCGAGCCGGACGAGTCGGCGCAGTGATCGCGGGCCCCATGCTCTCCCGCACAGAATCCGTAATGAGAAAGATATGAAGAACCCATTCGAGAACCCGAACGGCACCGATCTCGTTTTGATGAATGGTCAAGACCAGCACTCACTGTGGCCCTCCTTCATCGACGTATCCGACGGCTGGACGGTGGTGAAGCAGGAAGACAACGTCCCAGCCCACCTGAAATACGTAAAGAAGAACTGGGTGGACATGCGTCCCACGGGCCTGATCAAGGCCATGGAAGAAAGAGGATTCTGACACATGGACACACCTATCCGCACACATACGGCCCCCGATCTCTGCGTCGAAGTCAATCCGGGAAAGCCTGCACTTCTACGGGTGACCGAGCGGCTCCGGCCCGAGCACGCCGCGGACTGGATCACCGAGCGCCGAGCGGAGCTGGACGAACTCGTTCTCCGCCACGGTGCGGTTCTCGTGCGAGGCCTCGGCATCCCGGATGCCGCCGCACTGCAACGGGTCGGCGAGCGGATCACCACGCGCGCGGCTCCTGAACGGGAGGCGTTTGCCCGTCGGCGGCAGCTGGGTGCCGACGCCGTCTCCTCCCTGGAGTGGCCGGCGGACCAGCCGATGTGTATGCATCACGAGCTGAGCTATGCGCTGGAATTCCCGCGAACGCTGGTGATTGGCTGCTTCAGCGCTCCCGAAAGGGGCGGCGTCACAGGCGTGGCCGATGCGCAACAGGTACTGGCAGAGTTACCCGCGCCCCTGGTGGAAAGGTTCGAACGAGAAGGGTGGAAACTCTCTCGCTCATACAACAACCTGCTCGGACTTTCATGGCAGGAGGCGTTCGGCGTGGCGGACCGCACCGCCGCAGAGCAATACTGCAGAGCCAACAAAATCATCACCGAATGGCAGCCGGACGGCCGACTGCGTACTCATCAGCGGCGCTCCGCGGTGATCCACCACCCGGTCACCGGTGCGCGTTGTTGGTTCAATCAGATTGGCTTCCTCAGCGAATGGAACCTCGACCCCGCAGTCCGAGAGTTCATGGTGGGTCAGTTCGGACCGGAAGGGCTGCCGTTCACCACAGCCTTCGGAGGTGGTGAGCCGCTCGACCCCGAGACGGCGGCAATCATCGGGGAGGTGTACGAGGCGGCGACGCTGCGTGAGCCATGGCAATCTGGGGATCTTTTTCTGATCGACAACATCCGCATGGCACACAGCCGCGAACCCTTTACGGGAGAGCGTGAACTCGGCCTGGTATTCGGTGATCCGGTGCGCCTGGCCGACTGTGCGCCGGCATATCCACCACCGACGGCGGCTGCCGACAGCCGGTAATGCCGACAAGCCGGTGATGCCAGTCACACGGTACTGAGAGGGCGGGCGCGAGGGAATCGGCCGCGCATTCCGCACATTCATATGGCGGCCAGGCTCGACGCCGCGGATTGAGCCTGGCCGCCCGTCAGAAAGGCAGCCGCGTGGACCAGAACTCCACCGTGACCCCCCGCTCCGCCGTACCACCGGATATGGGTACGCCCAATGCCGATACCCGACATACCGGCACATCCGACTGGGCCTTGTCTCCTCCGGCCCTTACCGGGCCCAGAGTCAGCGAGTCCTTTCCGTACGGCATTCAGGGCCTGGTACGCGAACAGGCGCAGCGAACCCCCGACCGCGTCGCCTGCGCCGACGGTGACCGGGCATGGACTTACCGGGAGATTGAGCTCGCCAGTGACGCGCTGGCAACCGTCTTGCTGGAGGTCACCGGAGGCGGTGGTGCGGCGGTGGCGGTGCGCCTGGCCAAGAGCGTCGAGGTGACCGTCGCCTTCCTTGGGGTACTCAAAGCCGGTTGCTGGTACGTACCGATCGCCCTGGACGATCCGGACGAGCGCGTGGCCCTGATGCTCGCCGACACCCAGGCAGCCGCCGTGGTGACGGGAACCCCGGATGAGCCGGGCACCCCTTTCCTTGGGATGCCGGCGCTCGCGGTTCCCGCCCCACCGCACCGCTCCGCCGACATCCGTCCCCTGACGCCCGTCCCGCCGGGCCAGCCGGCCTATGTCTTGTTCACCTCGGGCTCCACTGGCGCTCCCAAGGGGGTGATCGTCGGTAGCGACGCACTGTGCAATCGCCTCACCTGGATGCGTCGCGCCTACCCACTGAGATCGCGTGATGTCGTCCTTCAGAAGACCCCCTGCACTTTCGACGTCTCGGGTTGGGAGATATTCCTCCCGCTGATCACCGGTGCCCGCTGCCAGTACCTGGCGGAGGGCGGCCAACGAGATCCCCGCGAACTGGCCGCCGCCATCCGCCGCCGGCAGGTGACCGTCTGCCACTTCGTGCCGTCGATGCTGGCCGAGTTCCTCGCCGACCCCGCCCTCGCGCCCGCCTGCTCCTCACTTCGTCTGGTGTTCTGCAGCGGCGAGGCCCTGCCCTCCGAGCTTGTCGCGCAATTCCAGCAGGCAATGGATGCCGACTTGGTCAACCTCTATGGCCCGACCGAAGCCACCATCGACGTCACGCACTGGCCGGTACCCAATCCACTCCCGCCCCACCAGCCTGTCCTCATCGGCCAGCCGATCGACAACACGAACCTGTACGTCCTCGATGACCAGGGACGGCCCGTGGCTGCGGGAGACCAGGGAGAACTCTGGGTCGGTGGCACGCCGGTGGCGCTTGGTTACGCAGACCGCCCCGATGCCACCGCCGCCGCCTTCTCGGAACTGGATGGTGAGCCCCGCTACCGCACCGGAGACCTGGTCCGCGTCGTCGGCGACGAACTCGAATACTTGGGCCGGATCGACGACCAGCTGAAGGTGCGCGGCGTACGGATCGAACCGGCTGAGATCGAGAACGCCCTCTGCCGGCATCCCGGCGTCGGCCAGACCATCGTCGTACCTCAGAACTTGCCCAACGGCGACCTGGAACTAGCCGCGGTGGCGACCCCTGCTCACCCCCCGGGAGAGGCACGCCCGGCCCTTACCGAACTCCGCACCTTCCTTGCCCACCGCCTGCCGCGTGCCTACCTTCCGGCCACGGTGCTCTGGGTCGACACCATTCCGCTCACCCGCAGCGGAAAGGCCGACCGCATCAGGCTGCGCGACCTTGTCCAGGGAACGAGCCCCGGCACGCCCGACGCCGACCCTGCAGCCCCCGACACGGCTCCCGCTCCGGGCCACCGCACGGGCCCGCAAGAATCGCGACCCGACGAGGAAACCCTAACCGGCACATGGTGGAGCCTGCTGGGCCGGCTCCCGGCCGACGGAGCCGAAACCGGTTTCGTCACCCTCGGCGGGCACTCACTCACCGCCGTGCGGCTGCTCGCCTGGTGCCGGAACCGGTACGGCGTGGACGTACCGCTGCGCATGCTGCTTGACCATGACGCGTCCCTCGCCGAGTTGACTGCCGTCCTCGACGCCGCGGGAGCGACACAGAAGACCAGCGCGGAACCGATCAAGGAGACCCCGGCCTGAGATGACGACCGTAAGAGACGCCCGCCACCCGGTTCTGATCGCGGCCCCGACCTCGGACGCGCACACCTGGAACCTGATCTACCTGCAACTCCTCATCGAGGAACTCAACCACCCTAGCGTCAACTTGGGCCCATGCGTGCCCGATGACACCCTCATCGAAGCGTGCCTCCTGTACCGACCGCGGCTGCTGCTCCTCAGCAGCGTCAACGGGCATGGCCACCAAGACGGTCTCCGCCTGATCAGGCGGATCCGAGCGGTGGAGGACCTCGTCACAACGCCGGTCGTCATCGGCGGCAAACTGGACATCTCCGGTACCGACCCCGACCGTGCAGGCGACCTGCGTGACGCCGGATTCGACGCCGTCTTCCCGGACCGCCCTCACGCCGTCACGGAGTTCCGACGCTTCCTCGCCGCCCTCCCGGAAAGAGTCGTCTGTTGACCGGTGGCAGCCCCGCGCGCCCGGATCCGCTCCCGGCGGCCGGTCCGGCCGACTTCGGCTCCTTCATCAGGGAACGGCACCGGGTGGCCGGCACCGTCGTACAACCCCGCATGGGCTTCAGCGACCCCAAAACCATGCGGGCGGGCCTCGTGGCGACCGAAGCCGCGGCGGTTGCGACGGCGGGTACGATCACCGTCGACAGCTACACCCGGGTCGGTGACCTGCGTGCGGTGGCCGAAGCCCTGGCAGCCGGCCGCGACCTCAACGGATATCCCCTCGCTCATCACGACGCCGCCACCACGCGGCGCGTACTGGCCGGGGTGCAGTCAGATTCCTTCGCCGTGCAAGTACGCCACGGATCAGCAGCACCCAGGTCCATCCTCGCCGCGCTGCTCGCCGCGGGGCTCAACGCCACAGAAGGCGGGCCGGTTTCGTATTGCCTTCCCTATGGACGCACACCCCTGGTCGAGTCCGTACACAACTGGGCGGCATCCTGCCGCCTCCTCGCGCGCAGCGGTGCGACCGGCGCCCGGCCGCACTTGGAAACCTTCGGCGGCTGCATGCTGGGACAACTTTGCCCACCAAGCCTGCTCGTCGCCATCAGCGTCCTGGAGGCGCTCTTCTTCCGGCAGCACGGCCTGGACAGTATCTCGGTCAGTTACGCCCAGCAGCCGAACCCCGAGCAGAACAGGGAAGCCCTCGCAGCGCTGCGACGGCTGTGTGGCCGATTCCTGCCCGACATCGACTGGCACGTCGTGCTCTATACCTACATGGGCGTCTACCCCACGACCGCGCACGGGGCCTATCGATTACTCGGCCAGGCCGCCGAGCTGGCCGCAGCCACCGGAACGGAACGGCTGATCGTGAAAACAGTGGCTGAATCGAGCCGTATTCCCACCATCGACGAGAACGTGGCCGCCCTCAAGTACGCCGCCGAGGTCACCGGCAGATGGGCCGCAGAGCAACCGGACAAGATCGAAAGCAACGACACCCAGGACGCGAGACCCTTGGAACAACGCGACACCCAGGTCTACCTCGAAGCGCTCCGGCTGATCGAGGCGGTACGGGATCTCAGTGATGACCTCGGCAGGGCGCTCATCCGCGCGTTTCAGTTCGGATATCTCGACGTCCCTTACTGCTTGCACCCGGACAACCCAGGGCGCAGCCGCAGTTACCTGGACGACAGCGGCCGCATCAGATGGGCAGACCTCGGCTCGCTTCCGCTGGGGGGCATTGTCGAAACGAGCGCTGCCACGGCCCTCGGCTCGGCCGAACTGCTGGCCGCCTTGTCCTACGTACGCAGGGCATACGACCAGGACGCGAGCACCGACCCAGCCTCCTCATGAAGCCTGTACCGGCACGCCACGCTGTCGATTTCGCACGGCACGCAAGGTAGGGCCCGGCCCTCCGGACGCGGTTGAACGAGTCAGCGTCATCGATACCGGAGCCGATCAGCTTGATCGTCGCGGCGGACAAGAGCGCGTGCATGCCCGTAACCCTCACACACGGTGCCCCTGCCGGTGGGACTGCAGATCGTGATCGCGATTACATGCCTCCCGAAGTGCGAGTAGTCGTCGGGGAGGCTCTGGACCTTGCACACGTTTGCGGCTCATCCAAGATCGCCAAGAGGACCTGACTCAGCCGCGCGCTTCAGCGTGTTCAGCCTGCATGATAGCTGCACGCATCATCATCAGCAGTTGCCGCGATGATGGCCGAGGGCGAGCCGCCGCTATCCTTGGACAGTCAGGTCTTCGGTGACGAAGTCCTGGCCCCTGCCATCCTCGACCGACTTCCGCACCCTGCGATGTCGCGTCAATCAACGGCCCGAGCTACGGGCTCGCCTCCATCGAGCGTGCAACCAACGTGGCCTGGCCATAGGAAAATCCTCGTCGCCGCCCCGCCAGCTTCTTAGACCGTGTCCTATGTGGTGAGGCGGAGCAGGCGCTTGTAGCAACAAAATGGCGCGGCAATTCCGAAAAAGGCAGTAGTGGCAGGGAACGCGTTCGTAGCGGGGGCTGAGTCTGCGGTAGCCAGACAGCCAGGAGATGGTGCGCTCGATCACCCAACGACGCCGCCCCAAACGTTCGCCGTGAAGCCGGCCCCACATGCCGGCCCGAGACCAGATCAGAAACCGACGATGAGCGGTCGACTTGGAGACCCCGAGGCAGGGCGGCAACGCGCGCCAGGCGCAACCGCTGCCCAGCACGTGGATGATCACTGTGAACAGCGTCTCATCAGGGATGTCCCGCGTCCCGCCGCCCTGTTGTCGCACCTTCGACGGGGGGCAACGGCTTCGCGATCTCCCACAACCCGTCCGGAACAATCCAACTCCACTTACCCTGCCCCATGCGATGATCAACGACCGTCTGACCACTAGACGAGTTTTTCCGAATGGTTCAGTGGTCGTAGGCGGTCAGTGAGCGACTGACCGCTTGGCCGGTGTGGAAGTTGTGCCAGATTGCGGCGGCCAGTGCCAGGATGCGTTGGGCGACGCGCACGGCGACGCCTTCGATGGTGCGTCCGCCATGTCGTCCCAGGTCGAGCTGGCCTTTAAGGGTGTCGTTGACGGACTCGATCAGCTGACGGACCTTCTTGAGCATCGGCTCGCCGAGCTGGGTGGCTTCGCGTTTCGTCGACGGTCGTAGCAGGGTGATGCCCTGATCTGACAGTGACCGTTCGAACGGCTTGGAGGCGAAGCCCTTGTCCGTGATCAGCAGCTGGCCGGGCCGTGCACTCACGAGCGGGGCGTCGACCTCCAGCATTGCTGCCAGGACTTCACGCTCATCGAGCTTCGGGGAGGCCAGTGCCCACAGGATGGCACCCCGGAGGGGGGTGCAGACGAGGAAGAGTCGCAGTCCCCATAAGTACCGGAGTCGCCGATCCATGCCGTGTCGTGCCAGAAGTCGGTGTCCTTGGCCAGGGTGCGGATGAGCCGCTTGATCTGCGGTAACGCGGCGCGCAGGCGCTTGTTGTAGCCGGCGTCCTGCGGTACGTAGCGGTACGTAGGGGAACATGCCGCGGTAGTGCCGAGGGACATGCCGCAGCCATCGGGCCTCGCTGTGAAAGCCGAGTATCGCCTGCATGACCGCCAGGCAGAGCAGTTCGGAGTGACTGAGCCTGGGCGGCCGTCCGGGCAGCTGGCCGGACGGCCGCCCACTCGTCATCGATCTTTACGTACAGTGCGGTCACGAGGGTGTTCATGTCTGTCGTCACAAACAGATCGTGAACACCCTCTCCCCATGCCCGCAGCCATTCGGAAAGACTCGTCTGGATGAGTAAGTCCGAAGTCTTCGGGTGCATGAAGCGAGGGTCTCGTTGATCCGTTTGTGACGACAGATCTCGAAACCCTCGCGACAGCACTGTACGTGAAGATCGATGACGCTCTGGCAGGAACGCGGCGGCCGGGGCGGCCTCCGCGGCTGACGGATGCGGAACTGTTGACGGTGGCAGTGATGCAAGCCGTTTTGGGGTTCGTCTCTGAAGCCAGGTGGCTGCGGTGTGGCCGCCGCCATCTGGCCGCCGAGTTCCCCTACCTGCCTGGCCAGTCCGGCTACAACAAGCGCCTGCGGGCTGCGAACACGCTGGTCAGCCGGTTCATCCGCACACTGACCCGAGACACGGACTTGTGGCACGACGACGTGTGGATCGTGGACTCCACCCCGGTGGAGCGCGCCCGCTCCCGCCCCACCACCAAACGCTCCGACCTGGCCGGCTGGGCCGCCTACTCCTACTGCCCCTCGCACTCACGGTTCTTCCGGGGCCTGCGGCTGCACCTGATCTGCACACCCGGCGGTCTGCCGATCGCCTGGGCACTGGCCAACCCCAAGACCGACGAACGCGAAGTCCTCACCGCCATGCTCCTCTATGACGCCGACCTGCTGACCAGCCATCCCCGACAGACGATCATCGGCGACAAGGGCTACGCGTCCCAACACCTCGACGCCTTCATGGCCGACCACGGCCTGTCCCTGCTGCGGCCCAGCTACCGCCACCGCAAGCTCCGACCCGGCGAACACCTGCTCAAGCCAATCCGGCAACTGATCGAATCGGGCAACGACACGCTCAAAGGCCCACTCGACCTCGAACGGCAAGGGGCCAGGACCCCAGCCGACGTCCTGGCCCGCGTCGGACAGCGCATTCTCGCCCTGACCACCGCCATCTGGCACAACCGCACCAACAACGCACCGGTCACCCGATCACTGATCGCCTACGACCACTGACAAAGACTTCGGACCTACTCATCTAGGGCTACATCCCGTTCGAGTACCTGATGTGGGCGCGGAAGTTCTTCTCACCCGCTGCCAGACACTCGTCGGAGCGCAGGGCGTCCCGGTGAGCCCTGCCCAGGGCAAGGCCCGTTGCGAGTACGAGAATCGCGTCAGAGCCCTCGGCAGTTCTCCAGAAAACTGGCGCGAGTCTCTCTACAAACACCTGCGCAAGCCGCTTTGCAAGCTCACCGAGAAGGCCGGATACAACGCCGTGGACACGTGGCGTGGAGAGGTGCCGTGACGAGCGGCGAACCAGTTGATACGAGAACAGGGCTGTAGCGGCGGTACCGCAAGGGCACCGGAACTTCGAGCACACGAGTGATACCTCTCGCGACGTGTGCGACGTGTGCGAGAGGTGTCACCGCAGTACACGCCAGGGTTAGGCCGTGGGACGATCCGCGGCGGCCGTCGGCGGGCCGCTGCGGGGTGTCGTTCGCGCTCGCGCTCTTCGCGGCCGCGGTCGGGCCGCGCCCGGAGGTCGGCTACCGCGCGAGAGCCGGTACAGCTCCCGCGGGCGGCGACCGAGGCCGGTTCTCGTCTTCGGGCAGAACCACCGGCACCACATCGCATTCGCTGCTCGCCGGTCCTCCTGACAGCCATCGGCCTACGCCTCGGTCCGAACAGCACACGGCGGACGTCGATCCTCATCGGCGAACACCACCCATGCGCGTTCTGTGCGTGATCTGCGTGCGGGCTGAGGGGTACTTCGTTGCGCGATTGAGATACCGTGGCCTGTGGAGGTGCCCCGTTGTCCATGGAGAACCAGCTGTTCAATGCGGTCGATGCGCTGCTGCAGCAGGTCGCGCAGGATGATCTGCCGCCACCTGCTGAGCGCAAGAGGCTCCGCGAGGCCGCCGGGCTGAGCCAGGCGCAAATCGCCACCGCCCTGAACGCCCGCCGGGAGGCGGTGAGCAACTGGGAACTGGGGAAAACCGAGCCGCGGCCGCCGAAGCGCGCCGCCTACGCCCGGCTCCTGGAGGGCCTCGCTGAGCGCTTTCCCGCCCCGCTTTCGCAGATGCCCCCCACCTCAGCGCCGGAAGCCCCCGTGACCTTGACCGGCGAGGCTCTGATCTCGGCTGCCTCCGAGCTGGCTGCGCCGGAACCAGGACCCGCGCCGGAACCAGCACCCGAGCCCGCGCCTCCCACCGCTGCGGCCGCGCCAGTCCGCCCGTCATCAACCGCCACTCCACCGACGCCACGCCGTCCGGCGGCCAAGAACGCCAAGAAGGCAACGACTCAACCCCGCCCTTCAGCGACCGCCCCCGACGACCGCTTCGCCAACGGCCCGCTCGGCGTGCTGGACGGCGACGGGACCCTGTACTGCGTCGGCGGCCTGGTGCTGGACTGCCCAGCCAAGACCGTGCCGGCCCTGGTCGACTGGACACTGTCGGAAGCCCAGTTGGGCGCGCCTCGACTGCACCCCTCGGGCAAGGATGCCGACCCGCTGATCGTGCTGACCGCGGCGGCCGCAGAGCGGCTCGGCCTGCCGCTGGAGCTGGAGGACCGCAGGGGGCTGCGGCTGCCGGACGGCCACAAGGTCGTCAAGCAGCTCGCTCGCGCGAAGTGGCAGCTCACCCGGCGGGGATTCGGCCCGTGGGCCCGTATCTACCGTCCCGTCGAAGGCAGCCGCCGGCAGTGCGTGCAACTGGCGGTCCTGCCCTGGGGCGCCCTCGATGCGCGCACGTGGGGGAGCACCGACCGGCTGGAACCCGCGGACATCGCGCGCGTGCTGGGCACCTACGCCTCCCGGGTCATCACCCCGCGCGGCTCCACGGCGGTCTCCGGCCTGGAGGCGATGACCGCGCTGCGCCCGCCCACCCGCGCAGTCAAGGACGCCGACTCCGGCGGCTGGGTCTCCGGTCCGATGCCCGGCTCGCTGACCGAGCCCGTCGACCCCGCCCCCGTGGAAGCACCGGACGAGCACCCGGTCGCCGCCGCCCTCTACCCCCGAGGCCACCAACGCACCCCCGCCGAGGTGTTGGACGAGGAGGCGTACGAGTGGATCCGCGACCCGCAGCTGCTCACCGACGCCGAGTGCCGGCGCACCTTCGCGGTCGGCATCGACGTCAACACAGCCTTCCTCGCCGCCGCCAACCGCCTCGTCGTCGGCCTCTCCGGCCCGGTGCACGTGAAGGCGCCGGCGTTCGACAAGAAGACGCCCGGGTCCTGGCTGGTGGACCTGTCCGGCATCGAGCTCGACCCACGTCTGCCCAACCCGTTCACCCCGCACGGCACCCGGCCCGAGGGCCCGGCCTGGTACGCGACCCCGACCGTCGCCTACGCCCAGGAGCTCATCGACACCTACCGCCTGCCCGCCCAGGCCCGGCCGGTGGAAGCCTGGATCCGTACCGAGTCCGGCCCCTATCTGGATCCCTGGTACAAGCGCATCAGTGAGGCGTACAAGGCGACGATGGCCGACCTCGGCGTCACCTCCGACCTGTCGGAGGAAGACTTCCTAGCGGCCATGGAGCAGCACAAGGCCACGGATCCGGCCCTGGCCGCAGTGCTGTCCGCGATCAAGTCGACAGTCAAGGGCGGCATCGGCAAGCTGCGCGAACGACCCCAAGGCGTCGGCTACAAGTTCGGTGAGCGGTGGCCGGCGCTGGAGCGGCCGACCTGGCGTCCCGACATCCGCGCCGCCGTCATCTCCGCCGCCCGTGTCAACATGCACCGCAAGGTCCTCAAGACCGCCTGCACCACCCAGCAGTCCCCGGCACCCTCCGGGCACCTGATGCTCGACCAGGACGCTCTGATCCCGATCGCGCTGCTGTCCGACTGCGCGGTCTACCTCGCCGACGGACCCAGCCCGCTGGACTTCCTGCCGCACACCGCCGACGGCAAGCCGGCCCCCGGTACCTTCCGGCTCGGCGTCTCGCCCGGCATGGTCAAGCACGAAGGCACCCAAGAGTTGCTGTGGGCGGTGCAAATGCTCGACGAAGGCCACAACCCTGCCCGGCACATCAAGGGCATCGACGCCGCCCTCAACGGAGAGTAGGAGAGGGACATGGGCATCATCGGCGACAGCCTCGAACAGGCCGCCGCGAAGACCGCCACCCGCCCGATCCCGAAGTCGGCCGGTGCACAGATGAGGTTCCTGGTCAAGCAGCACAAGGGCTCCACCAAGGCCGTGGCACAGCTGCTGGGCGTCTCCCAGCGCACGGTGGAGCGGTACGTCAAAGACCAGATCCGCCGGCCCCGCCGTGAGCTGGCCGCCCGCATGGAGCGCGAGGTCCGCAAGCGCTGGCAGCCCAGGGTGCGTCAGCGGGCCCAGCAGCGCGCTGCCCAGCGCACCGGAATCACGATCGAGACGCGGGCGCGGTTCGGCTTCACCGCCGCCCCGGGAACAACCGATGACGGGCGGATCCGGCTGATCACGCAGCACCTGCCCCCGCAGTACGCAGCTCGTCTCTTCGACGCCCAGGCCGCCGGCGCCACCGAGCAGCAGCTGCAGAACATCGCCGCCGAGGGCCTGCAGGAAATCTACTTCAAGGACAGCGGCCGCCGCGCCGACGGCCTTCTGGTCGAGTTCACGGACATCGACTATGCGGAGCTCGACTTCTGAGAGCGCTGCAGCTGAGGATCTGGCCCCAGCCAGAGAGCCCGTGCTGCCGATCGGCACCCGTCTACCTTCGCAACACGTGGCCGATTGCTGGTCGCATGAGGCGTCGCTCTCAGCCTGCCTCTATGGCAGCGGTCAAGAGTGCGCTGCCGATCCTGCCACCGCCACGTTGAACCACCGCGGTCAGTGAGACGACCTCCAGCCCTTCGTCATGGACCGTCGCGTGAACCACCACGGTCGTGCCGTTTCCAGGACGAGGTGAGAACGGCAGTAATGCGATGCTCTGTGCCATAGAGTCCGCGTGTAGCGGTTGGTTTCTCTCTGCCTGTTGACGTGCCGGGGGCGGCCGATGTGAATGTCGGTCGGGAGTACGTTCAGCGTTCATCCCCCTCCCACGATCTCTGCCAGTGGGGGCCTGCACGACAACGGGAGGACGTCTCATGAAGAGAGCCGGCAAGTTAGTGTCACGGGCAGCTGTGGTGATCGCGGGGGTCGCCGTAGCCGCAGGTTCCACCACCGCCTTCGGGACATGGACCGGTACACGTCCGGTGCGCATGCGTGGCGTACGGCGGGCGGGTCTCAAGTCGGCCTGCAGGACACCAAGGGAGACGGCAACTCCGTAAAGGCCGAGTACAACCGCAACAGCCCGAGTACGGAGTTGTACACGCTGTGGAACCACAGCGGCCAGGGCACCAAGGTGTACAGCAACCAGGGTGGAAAGGTGTGGGACATGCGCGTCTGCACCGAAATCGACAAGTGGCCCGACGACTGCTCCAACTGGTGGAGCGACGACCACTGATCCACAACGGCCCGCTGTGACATCGCGCTGCCCGGGACGTTCTGCGCCCCGGGCGGCGCACTGCGGATTCTCTTCTCCTGAAAGGCCGATGGCGTGTCGGATGCGTTGCCCCTCGAAGTCAATGGACTGGGGTACGAGGTCGGGGGACGACGTCTGCTCGACGGACTCGAACTTACCGTGGGCGGCGGCGAGTCCGTTGCCGTCATGGGCCCTTCCGGATCAGGAAAAAGCACGCTTCTCTCGATCTTCCTCGGCCTCGTGCGACCTGATGCGGGATCAGTATTGGTCGCTGGTCATGATGTCGTCGGTTTGCGGGGACGGCGCCTGGCGGAGCACCGCAGAAAGCACATGGGGATGGTCTTCCAATTCGGGGAATTGCTGCCTGAGCTCTCTCCGGTGGAGAACCTTGCGTTGGCCGCCCTACTGGACGGTGCGGACCGTGACCGCGCGTATGACGACAGCCGGAAGCTGCTGGACGAACTCGGCGTGCCTGTCACCGAGACCGCGACCAGTGAGCTTTCCGGCGGTGAGCGTCAACGGGTCGCCGTGGCCCGTGCGTTGATCGGCAGCCCAGCTCTGCTTCTTGCGGACGAGCCCACCGGGGCACTGGACGAAACGTCGCGCGATCATGTGGCCGAGACGCTCTTCGCCCTACCGGCCGTGCGCGGGTGCGGACTGCTCGTCGTCACCCATGACCCGGCCGTGGCAGGCCGGGCCGACCGGGTCCTGTACCTGGAACAAGGCGCTCTGGCAGGTGCCCGATGAAACGCGGTCGCATTCGCCACATGCTGCGTATCGGCCGGGCGGCCGGACGGACCGCCGAGGGCGGCAGGGCCCGCTTCTGGGCGCTGCTGGCCGCTACAGCGATCGTGGCCGTGACGCTCTGCTCCCTGTCTGCCACAGCCGCGACGTGGCAGGGCCGTGAGCAGCGAGGGGCGGCGCGAGTGCCCGTCCTTGCCGGTCACGGGCAGCAGGGCTCAGCTCTGTGGAGCCGATACTGGGACAGTTACCAGGGGCGCCAGTTCACTGTGGTCGTCATCGCCCCGCTGACCGCGGATGCGCCCTTGCCGCCCGGGGTGGCGCGCTGGCCAGGCCCGGGCGAAGTGTTCTTGTCGCCGGCCCTGGCCGAGGGCCCCACCACTGAGGACTTCGCCCACCGGTACGGGACCAGCGTCGGCACCATCTCGGACGAGGGGCTCGCTTCACCGGGCGAACGCCTGGCTTACGTTCGCCCTACCACGACGATGCTGGGCACGGCCCGCATGGAGAAGATCACCGGGTACGGAGGCGCCGGTCCTGCCTTCGGTGACCTGCGCGTCATCGGCCCCCAGTCGTCGATGCTGGCCGTCATCGGTGTACTGCTCGGGCTTCCTGCGCTGGGGCTCGCGGCCGCAGCGGCCAGAATGGGCGCTGCGGGACGGGACCGTCGCGATGCTCTGCTGCACACACTCGGTGCCGGGCGGGCGGCACGCGCCTGGATGGACATCGGGGCCGCGATCCGGCCGGTCTGCATCGGGGCAGTTGTCGCCGCCCTGCTCACCACTCCCTTCCTGCTGGTAGATGTGCAGCTGCCGTGGATCGACTACACGCTGTACGCGCCGGATCTGCGACACGTCGGCGCGACTCTGGCGGGTGCGATCGCTGCTTCCGTGGTGATGATGCTCGGGCTGGTTCTCTTGCTGCGGCCCGCCGCAGCAGGCAGGGGAGCGTCCACCAGGCCCCGCACGGCAGGAAGCGGTCTGCTACGCCTCCTGGCCCTGGGATCCTGTCCTGCTTTCCTCGTCCTGGCTTTGACCTCGAAGTCCTTCGGCGCACAACGCTCCGCGGCGGCTTATCTGTTCGCGGTCGTCGGTGTGTGGGTGACGCTTCCCTGGGTGATCGGCTGGGCCGCGTCACGTATCAGCCGCCGCGCCTCGAAGTCGCCTCACCACAGCGGTGCCCCCGCACGCCTGATCGCCGCCCGTACCACCGCGGCCCGGCCTGGAATGGTGGTGCGACTGGTCGCCGCGATGATCATCGCCATCGGTGTCATCGGACAGACTCAAATCATCACCAGCCTCCTGTTCGCCCGCTCCGGGGACGAGGAGCAGCTGAACTCCGCGCAAGGCCGGACCATGGCACTCGTGCAAACGTCCGCACCGCGCCTCACCGATGCCTTCGCTGCCGCACTTCCCAAGGGGGCACACGCGATCGCCATCGGGACAGGGCACACGCAGTCCGACGGTTCCAGCGCCAGCCGTGTCCTCCAAGCGCCCTGCAGCAGCCTCCGTGCCCTGCACCTGCCCTGCCCCGCCCCCGGCCGAGAGGCCAACGTGCCGTACGGGGAACTCGACAAGCGCCTACGGGTCTCCGGCTACCAGACCTTCGGCGAAACCCCCGCGGCTGTCCGCACCGGCCCGGTCAGCGCCGTCAACTCCGCCGGAGGTCTGCAGGCCGTAGTCTTCACCGACATCGACAAGCCCATGGATATCCCGGCCGTCAAACGCGCCGCCCACCTCCACCTGAGTGTGAAAGCCCTCACCGAGCCGGTAGCTGAAGACGGAGCCAAGTCTTTCGCCGTCGGCTACCAGTCCCGCTGGATTCCCTTCCTCGGCACCATCGGCACACTCGTCCTCCTCACTGCCATGGCACTCGCCGCGCTCTCGGAATTCCTGCAGTTCTCCCCAACTCTCGCCCCGCTCACCGTCCTCACCGGACGCGGCCAGGTATTCCACACCACAGCCTTCTGGTGCCTGGGAGCCCCGCTTCTGGGCGCCGGCGCCATCGGCACCTTCGTTCATGTCGTCCTGGTCCAGCCCGTCACCGGAGGAGAAAGCGGAGCAACCCTGTCATGGAACCTCATCACGTCCGTCCTGACCGCAACGGCTCTCCTCGCCGCAGCCGCGACTGTGGCAGGCGGTTACACAGCCGCACGACGTGCACTGACGTGGCGGCCTCGCGCTGACTGACCTCAAGCCCCTCCACGCAGCCTGGCGGAGGTCATCGCGTACAACAAGGCGTGCGCGGATACCGAGTTGGAGTACATCGACCAGAGCGCTCTGAAACCGTGGCTGCCTATCCGGGCAAGCCATCGGGCCCGAGTACAAGGAGGCATGGCGACGAGCCGTCGGGCGGCCAGGGACGGGCATCGACGAGACACTGCTTCCGACCCTCACCAGGCCCTTTGGACCTCGTAACCTGGCACTGTCGCATCCGCCGAGTGAGCACGCCGGCGCGCTGACGGTCGTCAACGAAGGAATCGTGATCAATGCGGTTTCCTCCTAACGATCTGAGGGCTGACCGCTGGAGGTCAATGCACCTAGCGTGGATCTCGCACCGGGCGGTCATCCGTGGTGTAGCCAGCAGCGGCTCGATCACCACCCAGCTTCATCGGACAGATCGTGTCGACGCACCACGAGCAGCCGAACGCAACGGCCGCAGTGCGGCCACGGCTGGCAGGGGTCGGTCATGCAAGGGCTTCTGTTGGTGAGGTGAGCAACGGGGCATCTCCTGCGACCTGTTTGGAGCTTTGTATCCACCGAACTGGGAGACCGCCCTCAAGTTGCCCGCACAGCACCTTTGAGGGTGGAATTTTCTGATATGCGCGACATCTCAAAGAACATGCTGCAATTCACCATATTTACTTCGTGGGGCCGATAAGCGCCACTCTACCCCCCGCCGCATGCTGTACGGTTGGCGAAAATCGTATTTGCATGAGGGGGAGAGTCGTGTCCAGTGAGCATCAGAAACGTGTTGACGACGCGGAGTTCATGGATGTCGCCCGGGATCCGGGGGAGGCGCGCGCATTGCGCAAGTCACTGGAGATGATTGCCCGCGGTGGGGCCGGAGACACCCTCAAGGAGATGGCTCAGGACGTCCTGACCGGGCGCATCGGTCTACGCCAAGCTGCACAGACAGCGGGGTACACCGACGCGCTCATCGAGAAGTCAGAACCGTTTCAACAGGAATGGAACGGGATGTCCGAGGCTGAGCGCCATGCTCGCGCCGCCGAGGGTGAACGAGCCCTCGAGAACGAGCGTCGCGAGATTGCTGAGGAGCGCCGTGCGGTGCAGGGCCAAAACTCCCATTCTGCCGGACGTCACAGCGGTGGCGGCTGGTCATTGTATTAAGTGCCTGACCTGGTCCTTGCAAGTCCAGAAGATACATCAAGTCGCCCCCTGAGGGCGACGAGTTCAATCACCGTACGAATACCCCGAGGGGGATCGGGACATTATGAGTTTCGCCGTGGAGCCCGCAGACCTGGATGGCTGCGCAAAACTGGTATCGCGCGCGGGTGACGACATCGATAGTGGCATTGACTTCATGCAGAAAAATGCCAATATCGAGGACTCGTTCGGGGATCTCTGGCAAACCGTCTACGGATCGCATCAGGAGCATCTGGACGGGGCGAAGAAGTGCCTGAACGGCTTCAAGCGTATTCTCGACGCTTCGTCAAACGAACTCAATAAATCAGCCAAGTACTACCGGACTACTGATGAAGAGCAGGCTCGCAATGTCGATGCCACGTATCCGCGGAGCAAGCCTCATCGAAGCGGGGACGCCAAGGGTGCGAAGGGTCCTTCGTCGAACTTCGCGGACAAAGAAGACGCCACATCGCACCTGAAGGCGCCCGGTGGCGATGACGGGTATGTGGCCGACTGGGCGGGAGAGTTCGAGGCGCATCCCTTCGAGAAGGGGTTCGGCACGCTGCTCGACTTCGCCAGCCCTTCCGCCACGACCCTTGAATTCATCAAGGCGATGACCGGATGGGATCCGCTCGGGGACTTCGTGAACTGGTCGGCCGGGGACTGGGAATCCTTCCTCAACTGTTCGGACGTCTGGGGCTCCTTGGCTGACCTTTCAGCGGCGATTTCCCGGAACATCAAAGCGGGCAACATCGAACTGGACGCGTCATGGCAAGGGAACTCTGCAGACGCGGCATACGCATACTTCGATGAACTCGGCGATAAGCTCCTCTCACTCGAAGAGACATTTAACTCGCTCAAGGACAATTATTTTGAGATTTCCGGGGCGGTATACGCCTTCGGGGAGTTTTACAAGGGCATGATCGTGGATGTTCTTGACCTAGGGCTCAAGGCACTGCTCAACTTCATCGCCGGCGACGCGGCACTGGCCACCGGCGTCGGCGCCGCTGCGGCCGCACCCTTTTACGCCATGTCGGCTCTGCAGATAGTGCGGGTGATGGAACGATGGGGGGAAGCCACGGAGAGACTCGGCCAAGCAATGAAGATCGCCAGCGCCGCAACCGGCGCCATTCAAGGCACCCTTGGGGTGGCCTTCAACACCGTCAACAACTTCCCGGTGCCCGGCTCGGGTTACGACAACCAGGCCGTCTAGTAGGCCGTGCAGCAGCAAAGGAACATGGCATGACTCAGCCAGAGCTCCCCGATATGGGGGATCCGATTCCTCGACAGGGGCTGCCGGCTTGGAAGCAGCGCTTCTATGAGTATGCGCTGGCCATCATGGGCCTGCTGGCTCCGTGGGCCTTCCTCTGGATCGCAGCGGTACGAAATCCGACCCTGCTGTGGCTTCCAGTGCTGAACCTGCTGGGTACCTACGCAGGGCTCTTCATCGTGTTTCGGGGGTGGCGGAGACAGTCCCGTCGGACATATGTGGCTCTCGCTGCTGTCGTGGTGTGCTGGATCGTCTGCACGGAGTTGTTCCGTCGCCTGAACTGACAGACTGGGACGGGAGCGAGATGCCGCAGGCCGGGTTCAGCGTCATCCCCCGCGACATGGCGATGGCACGGAGCGTGGACCGGCTCCGCGCACACACGACCTTGGCTCAGTCTCCCATCCAGGTGCTCTGCTGAGAGCAGTGCGAAGTGCTCCTGGCCGTCCGACCCAACGCCCGGACGGCCAGGACCAATGTCCGTTTGGGACTGCCCGGCAGCTGTGGTGGCCGGGCGTACTAAGGCTGATGAGATCAGCGAGTGAACTGAATGATGCCAGCGAACTCGAAGGGCAGGGCGGCTGATACCGGTGCTGGCTCGCAGTCCAGTTCACGGCACACCCCGACCGTCCGCCGGGAGTAGACCGCTGCACCCCTACTGGCACGGGCGAGTCCGACACTGAGGATCGGAGGGCCTGGAGGCGCTCTCCCGACACGTTGGTCACGCGCGACACGCCTTGAGGGCGCTTGAATGAAGTATGGGCCTTCTGGCTCGGTGGGGATTGCGACATCTACCGCCGACTGCAGGAGGCACGCGTGCCCCACCTTAACGCCCCGCTTCCCCGACCGGCAGGCTCGGCTGACACGTTGCGACGTTGACGACGGCTGGCCCTTGCGCCGAGCCGCAGAACGCTTCCAGGTCAGCCACATCACAGCCACCCACTGGGCCAGCCGCTCTCGACTGCAGGGCCGGGCCGGGATGGAAGCCCGGCCCAGCCCCCCATCAGCCTCACCGCGCACCCGCCACCATCCCGTGTGGGTGCGGCGCGCCCACGCACCCCGCCCGAGTGGACGCTGCAAATGGACACGCAGGCGAGCCGCGCCCGGTCGCCGTGCCTCACGGGGGAGTGCACCGTGGGCGGTGGTCGGCGGCTGAAGCGGATCAGCCGGCGGGACGCCATCGCGGCTCTTGGGGCTGCTCCGGGCCTCCGCCGCCCTCACACCTGGCGCCGAGGTCACCGACATGGCTGGTGCCGCCATATGCCGCATCAGGAGCACCTGACCGGTTCAACGCCGCTCTGCGCCGAGCTTTCCCGAATGGCTCGACCACCCGCACCACGGCGTAACGACAGCGTGGGTTCCGAGCCGGCTCAGGCCGTTGTAGGTGGAAAATCCGTCCTGGCGGGTCGCAACGCCCGGTGAAGACAACCGATCGAACCGGCCGCCGCGGGTCCGGGAGTCGGTCACCAGTCATGGAAGTCCCACTGGCGCAGCACCAGGGTCACGTCGCGACGGCTCCCTGAACGGTCTTCCCTCTATGCCGGCCAGCGATCGCTCAGGCCGGCTCGGCCTGTTCGGATCGATGGCGAACCGCGCATGAGGCCCCATCATTTCCTCAGACCACGACTCGACCTGGTGGCTGTGCGAACTGTGCTTCGTAGAGCCTGGCGTATGCGCCTCCGGCTGCGAGAAGCGCGTCGTGTGTGCCTTGTTCGACGATGAGGCCGGATTCCATGACGAGGATCACGTCCGCATCGCGGATCGTCGAGAGCCGGTGGGCGATCACGAAGCTCGTGCGTCCCGAGCGCAGCTGGGCCATGGCTCGCTGAATGAGGACCTCGGTGCGGGGGTCCACCGAGCTGGTCGCCTCGTCCAGGACGAGGATCTCGGGATCGGCCAGGAAGGCTCGGGCGATAGTGATCAGCTGCTTCTCTCCGGTGGAGACGTTCGAGCCCTCATCGTCTATGACCGTGCCGTAGCCCTCGGGGAGGGTGTGCACGAAGCGGTCGACGTGCGTCGCCTTGGCCGCCTCGACGATTTTGTCCATGCAGGTGTCCTGAGGGCCATAGGCGATGTTGTCGGCGATGGTGCCGCCGAAGAGCCAGGTGTCTTGAAGGACCATGCCGATGTGGGAGCGCAGCTCCTCGCGGGACATCGCGGCGGTATCCACGCCGTCGAGCGTGATCCGGCCACTGTTGACCTCGTAGAAGCGCATCAGCAGGTTGACCAGGGTGGTCTTGCCCGCGCCCGTCGGGCCGACGATGGCGACGGTTTGACCGGGGCACACGGTGAGCGAGAGGTTTTCGATGAGCGGCTTGTCTGCTTCGTAGCGGAAGGAGACGTCCTCGAAAACGATCTTGCCGTGGACGTGCTCTGGCCGTACTGCGGCGGCAGCATCCGGCCTCTGTTCCTCGGCGTCGAGGAGTTCAAAAACACGCTCGGCGGAGGCCGCGCCGGACTGCACGAGGTTGGCCATCGACGCCACCTGCGTCAGCGGCTGGCTGAACTGCCGCGAGTACTGCACGAAGGCTTGGACTTCACCGATCGACAGCGAACCGCTCGCGACCCGCAGACCACCCACGAGCGCGACCAGCACGTAGTTGAGATTGCCGATGAACATCATGGCGGACTGGATGAGGCCGGAGACGAACTGGGCCTTGTAAGTGGCCCGGAAGAGCTCCTCGTTTTCTTTGCGGAAGGTCTCCGCAGACGCCTGCTGCCGGCCGAAGACCTTCACCAGCGCGTGGCCGGTGTACATCTCCTCGATGTGCGCGTTGAGCTTGCCGGTTGACTTCCACTGCGCGACGAAGTGGGGCTGCGCCCGCTTGCCGATCTTGGTGGTGACCACCACAGACAGTGGCACGGTGACCAGTGCGACGAGAGCCAGCAGCCAAGAGATCCAGAACATCATCGCCAGCACTCCCACAAGCGTCAGCAGCGAGACCATGATCTGGCTGAGGGTCTGCTGCAGCGCCGTGGTGAGGTTGTCGATGTCGTTCGTTGCGCGGGAGAGCACTTCACCTCGCGGCTGCTTGTCGAAGTAGCCCAGCGGCAGCCGCCCGAGCTTCTCCTCCACCTCCTCGCGCAGCCGGAATGCCGCCCGCTGCACCGCCGTCGTGACGGTACGTGCCTGGAGGTAGCCGAGTACCGATGCCACGACGTAGATCGCCAGTGCCCACAGCAGAATCCGTCCGAGCGCGTCGAAATCGACTCCGTGACCCGGTGCGACGTCCAGCGATCCGATCATGTCGGCAAGGGCGTACTGCCCGTGCTCGCGCAGGGATTCCGCTGCCTGTCCTTTGCTGATACCAGCAGGCAGCTGCCGTCCCACCACCCCCGCGAAGATCAGGTCTGTCGCGTGACCGAGGATCTTCGGCCCGACGACGGAGAGGGCCACGCTGCCGATGCCGAGTGCCAATGAGGCCAACAGCAGCAGGCGTTCGGAACGTATCGCGGAGATCAGCCGTCTGAAGGTTCCGAGTGCGTTGCTCGCCGTACTCTGTGCCGGAGTCATGCGGCTTCCCTCTCGGTGAGCTGGGAGAGCACGATCTCCCGATAGGTCTCGTTGGACTCCATGAGTGCGGAGTGGGGCCCGTCGCCGACGATGCGCCCCTCGTTGAGGACGACGATGCGGTCGGCATTGCGGATGGTCGAAACGCGTTGGGCGACGATGAGCACGGTCGCGTCACCGATCTCGCGGGCGAGGGCAGCCCGCAGGTGGGCGTCGGTGGTGTAGTCGAGGGCGGAGAAGGAGTCATCGAAGAGGTAGATCTCCGGATTACGCACCAGAGCCCGGGCAATGGCCAGTCGCTGGCGCTGGCCGCCGGAGACGTTGGAACCGCCCTGCGCGATGGATGTCTCAAGCCCTTCTTCCATCGCCTCGACGAAGTCGCGCGCCTGCGCGATCTCAAGGGCGTGCCACAACTCCTGGTCGGTGGCATCAGGTCGGCCATAGCGCAAATTTGAGGCGACGGTCCCGGAGAAGAGGTATGGCTTCTGGAGCACGATGGACACGGCTGCGGAGCGCGCGGAGCTGTCGAGTTGGCGTATGTCCACGCCATTGATGCGGACGGTCCCGGACGTGGCGTCGAAGAGGCCCCCAGCCAGTCCGAGCAGCGTTGACTTGCCGCTTCCGGTGGAACCGACAACGGCCGTCACCTCGCCGGGCCGCACGACGAGGGAGATGCCCTTGAGGACAGGTTCTTGGGCACCCGAGTAGCGGAATTCCACGCCGGCGAGCTCCAGACGACCGCGCCCGTGCAACTCCGTGACCGGTGCGAGGGGGGATACGACGCTGGAGTCCGTCGACAAAACCTCGTCGATGCGCTCGGCGCACACCGCGGCCCGCGGCATGATCATGAACATGACGGTGGCCATCATCACAGACATCAGGATCTGGGCAAGGTAGCTCAGGAACGCCGTCAGCGCGCCAATCTGCAGGTGCCCCTGGTCAATCCGATGGCCCCCGTACCACACGACGGCGATACCGGCACTGTTGATCACCAGCATGACAGCGGGAGACATGAGCGACATGAGCCGTCCGGCGCTCAGGGAGATGTCGCGCAGACCAGTGTTTGTACGGGTGAATCGCTCGCGCTCGTACCGGTCGCGGACGAAGGCACGGATGACGCGTATGCCGGTGATCTGTTCCCGTAGCACCTGGTTGACCTGATCGATGTGATTCTGCAGTCCACGGAACAGCGGCTGCATGAGGCGGAGGATCAGTACGACGACAACGCCGAGCACTGGGACGACCAGCAGAAGAAGAGCGGACAGGGGCGGGTCCTGCCGGAGCGCCATGGCGATGCCGCCGACGCACATGACCGGCGCAGACACCATGAGCGTGAGCGCCATGAGCACCAGCGTCTGGACCTGTTGGACGTCATTGGTGGTCCGGGTGAGCAGCGAGGCTGCCCCGAAGCGGTGCAACTCGACGCCGGCGAAGGACTGGACACGCCCGAAGACGGCGGCACGGAGGTCACGGCCGACAGCTGCGGAGATTCGTGCACCCAGGAAGGTGGCGCCGAGGAGGCAGGCGACCTGCAGCAGGGTCACTGCGGTCATGACAGCGCCGACACGCAGTACATAGGTCACGTCTCCCTTGACGACTCCTTTGTCGATGACGTCCGCGTTCAAAGCCGGCAGGCAGAGCGTTGCGACCGTCTGTGCCAGCTGTAGCAGTACAAGAAGTGCCATCGGTCGGACATAGGGCCGTAAATGGGACCATGCAAGTCGGATGAGCATACGAATGCCCTCATAATCGGACGAAACGGATTGAATCCGCAACGGAGGAGGATTGTGCCCAGACGGAACTTCGCCCCCTGCGTGGGTTCCCCACGGTGAGTGCAACGTTAATTCGCTGACCTCGCCTGCGAAACGGGAATCGGCGGTGCGCGGCTGGCGTTGCGGCGCCACGCATTGGCAGTGACGTGCCAGCGCGGAATGTGGCGCAGTGACGCAAGAGGATGACAGTGTTGCCCCCGGCACGACGATGCGCGGGGGGACGTGGCCGGGGAAGATTCAGCGAATGCTGCGGATGACGCCGCTGTATCAGCTCCCCTAACTCTCACCTGATTTCACCTGCAGGAACACGAATTTCTCGGGGGTAAGGAATGGCGAAGTTAGGGTACGCTCCGTCGGACCTCGACGCGGTTCCGGAAGTGGATTCACTGCTGGAAGACCTTGGATTCGGGGCATTCGACAGGACGACGCTCGCCTCTGCGCCCGGACGCAACGAGGCATGGACCGGGACGACGTCTAACGGCCGCAAGGTCTTCGTCAAGCGGCTCAGGGGGCCCGAGGACGACGTCCGCGGACGCATGGCCAGACTGCTCGCGTTCGAGGGGTTCGCCAGCGGCGGTCGGCTGCGCTACTTGCATCGCCCGGTCCTGCTGGGCAGCGACTCTGGTGCCGGACTGGCTGTCTTCGAATGCATCGAGGACGCGCAGAACGGTGCGGAGCTCATGATCGATCAGACATTTGACAACGTCCTTTCCTTTGCGGCCGGGCAGGCTATCGGCAGCCTGCACGCCACTGCTCCCGGCACTGCAGAACTGGAGACCAAGCCGCCTTCCCTGCCTGCCCCGCATCTCCTTCGCGGGATTCCGGAGAGTCTTTTCGGAAACCTCAGCTTCGGGCAGATTTCAGCGTGGAGCTTGATGCAGAATGACTCTGAGCTGAGCGAAGGCGTGGAGAATCTCCTTGAGGCCGAGCGTGGCGCAGAAAAGGTGCCGTCACATTGTGACCTGAGGGTAGATCAATTCCTGATCAAGGACGACGTGCTGTATATCGCCGACTGGGAAGAATTCCGCTTGGCGGACGCGGCCCGCGATGTCGGCGGGTTCGCCGGTGAATGGCTCTACCGGTCGGTCCTGGACATTGTCACCACACGTGGCGATGCAGAGGGCGCCTCGACCTTCGTGGACTTCGAGTTGACCCACGATCTGATCGTCAGCCGCGGTGTCGAGAAGCTTGAGCGGCTCCGTCCGCGCATCGAGAACTTCTGGCGGGGCTATCGCAGCATGCGCCCAGAGGTCGATGCCGGCCTACGGGAACGTGCGACGGCCTTCGCCGGCTGGCACGCGCTGGACAGACTCATGGCGAGCGCGGTACGGAGTGCCCGCCTCTCCGGGATCGAGCGGGCGGCCGCTGGGGTGGGCCGCGCGGCCCTTCTCGCCCCTGCAAAGTTCGCCACCACTCTTGGATTGGAGGAAACCGTATGACGGCCCCGGACACCCTGTCCCTGCCCGACCAGTTCCACCAGGTGCTGGACCAGGTCACGATCACCGAGGACCTCTCGGCTGCCACCGTGGGGCACCGAGAGATCGAGGCGGACAGTCCGCGTGAACTGCAGCGTCTGCTCTCGGCCGCGCTGTACGACGTACTCCACGCGGGAATGGATGCCGAGCCCGGATCGCTTCCCTTCCACATCCGGTCGCCGGAGTTCGAGAGGCAGTTGGCGGATGCTGTTCCGCACCGGGTGGCACAGGCACCCGGAGTCGTCTGCGTCGCTCCTGAGGCGGAGCGCAGGGTGGTTCTCGTCCAACGTGAAGGCGTGCGGGTGTGGACGGCGCGAGACAAGGTGCTGACTCCCGGAACGCTGACCGAGGGGCAGCACGTGATGGTCTCGGCTGCAGCCGCCCGGCCCGCGCTCTCACCGGGTTTCTTCCTCGTGGATGGATCTCTGCCGACGCTGCGCCGTGGCCCGGTGCTGCGGGTGTATGTCCATCTCGCCGACCCGGACCTGGCCGTGGAGGTGTGGCGAACTGCGCTCCAGCTCCTGGAGGACAGGCAGGCCCACTACCGCGCGAAGGTGTTGTCCACCAAGCTGCTCTACCCCCGCAGGGATGCGCTGGTGGTGTATCTGAGGGACGGATCGTGGGATCTCGCAGGAGCCCTGGCGGAATCCCTCGGTGGCCTGCCGGGCCTGGGAGAGGGCGTCTCGCTGTTCGCCCGCCCGCTGGCGAAGGGCATCGCGGCGGCCTGGGAGCCCAGCGACCAGCGCGCGGGCATGCGCGGGCTGAGTTTCGGCCAGCACCGGGCGGGCGTTCTCGCCAAGGCCCTGATCGACCACGGAAAGGGTGCGGGCCCGCTGCACGAGAAGATCACCGAACGATTCACCGAGGCCCGAATCGCCCTGGATGACATGGCGTCAAATGCCGACTCACCGGCGGGCATCGTCTGAAACGGATATATCGATCGCGCCCTTGGCGCGGCTGAACCGGATTGGAGCGGTTGCAGGGAGCGGGTGCACACGCTCCCTGCTTCCGGCCCAAACGGGTACGGGATGCAAAAACACACGTAACCATCAGAAAGGGGCAACAGTGAACCGCAACGCCGCCACCATGGAGCTCGTCGCCGGTTACGGCGCATACGCCGATGTGTCGGAGCTGAACGCGGCCGCGTCCTCCGACGCGCCGGCAACCACCTTCGTGTGTGTCTCCGTTATCTCCCTCGAAAGCTCGGCTGCGTGCGCCAGCGCGGCTTCCGCCGCCGCGAGCGCCATCACCTCCACCTTCGACAAGGGCTGCTGACACAGCCCCCGAAAGAGGACTGCCGACAGCCTGAACTGCGCTGACGGGCAAGAGACTCATTCCATCCACGCCGGTTGCTCCGGCCTCAAGAAAGCAGGTTTGATCATGACCCATAACACGATCGCCATGGAGCTCGTGTCCAGCTACGGCGCGTACGTGGGCGCCGACGGCCTGGCCGCCGACGCCATGACCGACGCTCCGGCCACCACGCCGGCCTGCATCGCCAGCGTCGTCTACACCATCGAGAGTGCGGCCTCGGGCTTCTCGGTCTCGCAGGCTGTCACGGCCACATTCGACCACGGCTGCTGAACAGACCGTTGCGGGCCAGATCGTGATGAGCCGCAGCGGGTGCCGGTCGAGACGGCACCCGCTGCGGCGGTCTGGGTGTTCTCAGGACTTCCCGGAAACCTCTTACGTCAAGCCACGCAGCCGACGCCAGAAATACCTTGGAGGACTCCCGTGGCTGTGATTTCCGTACTCGTCCCCTTCGTACCGCACCGACCAGAGCATATCGTTCCGTATGCGGCGTACCTGCAGTGGAGCCAGGCACACCGCCTGTGGCAGGGGCAGTCGACGCTGGTCGAGTCTCATCAGGCATTCGCTTTCGCGGCAGGCGCGGGATTCCGGGTGCCAGTGGGGACGGGCGTGACGTTGATGCCTCTGCGTCACCCCTATGAAGCCGCCGTGCAGGCCAGGTCGCTCGCTGCCGCGACGGGGCATCCAGTAGTCGCGGGGTTCGGGCCCGCAGCAGAAGTGTTCCAGACGAGCCTGATGGGTGCTCCCTATACCAGCCAGCTGACTGCTGTTGCCGAGTACATATCCGCGGTACGGGGCCTGCTCGAAAGCGACGGTGTCGAGCAGGAAGGCGCGTACTTCCGGATACGCACCGGGTTGCATCCCCTGCCGACCCCTCCGGTGGAGGTGGGGCTCGGTGTGCTCCGCCCCCGTATGGCACGCCTGGCCGGCGAGCTGGCCGATGTCGCGATCACCTGGCTGACGCCCGCGGACTATGTGCGGGACGTGGTGGCGCCGGCTCTGCGCGAGGGCGCGGAGCGCAAGGGGCGCAAGACTCCGCGTGTGGTGTCCATCGTGCCGATGGCGGTGAGCCGTCCGGATCGGGACCCGGTGCTGCTCGCGCGCGCCAGCAACACGGGCCACCTGAACATGCCGCACTACCGCGACATGCTGCGCAGGGCCGGTATCGAGACGGTTCCCACCGATCTCGCCGCCGGCGCCAAGGGGCTGGTGGACGGCGGAGCCTTCCTCTACGGGCCGGTGGAGGAACTCGCCGAGCGTATACGGCACTTCTGGGCCTCCGGAGTAGACGAGGTCGTTGTCAACCTGACCGGGGTCTACGCCGCGTACGGTCCCCAGGCAGCGCTGAACGAACTCGACGAGATCGTCAGGGAGGTCGCCCCGTGACCACTGGTGCGGAGGCCCTGTCGCCGCTGGGCCTGTCCCGGCTTCTTCTGGTGGTCACCGGGTCCTATTCCGCCGCGACCATGCCCTTCTGGCTCAACTGGCTCGGCGAGGTGTACCCCGCGACCGAGATCAAAGTGGTGCTGACCCACAGCGCACAGCGGTTCGTCACCCGGCAGGGCATGTCGGCCCACCGATCGGGCGAGGCACTCGTCGACGCCTGGTCCGATGACAACAGCTGCGCCCCTCATGTCGAATGGGCGGAATGGGCGGAAGGGATCCTGGTCTACCCAGCGTCATTCCACTTTCTCGCAAGGCTTGCACTCGGCCTCGCCGACAGCCCCGCCCTGCTGGCCGCCCAGTGCACCCCCGCACCCGTGGTCGTGGCACCGGCCCTGCCGCCAGGTGGCTGGCAGAGCCCCGCGTGCACGGCGCACGTGGCCGCCCTCTCGGCCCGCCCCAACACTGCACTGCTGCCGCCGCGTCCAGGAGTCAGCAAGACCACCGGACGACCGGACGCATGGGCGCCAGCGCTCTTTCCCCATGCCATAAGGGAGTTGGAGCGTCTGCGCTGCGGGCTGGCCGCTGGCCCCTATGAGAAGGCCGCGGGATGACGTCCGCGAAGACCGGCGACCGGAGCGATGATCGCGCGTACGGCACGGGGCTGTTGCGCACCGCGATCCGACCATGCCATGAGGGCGGCTGGCTGTGGAGCCGGGAGCCCGGACCGCAGGCACCGCAGACCTTCGCCGTAGTGCCGCCGTCCCTGACGACGCTGCTCACGAGCCTGGGCGATGGCGGTCCGGACCGGCTGGCCCCGGCACGGCACGCCGGCAGCACCCGTCACTACCAGGTGACGGGCAACGAGTCACTGGCCGCCCGCCTTCTGAACAACGGGCCCACAACCGAGGCGGAGACGTCCCTACTGCGTGTCGGAGCCCTTCTCGCCCGCCTGCACAGGCTGACACCCCCCTCCGACATGCCGTCCCGCCGGCCGGCCGGCCTGGACCGCCTCGCCCACTGGCTGTCGAACGGAGCAGGGTTCGGCCCGGCACGCGAACTGCTGCGGAAGGCCCTCGGCGAGGTCCGATGGGGCGTTCTCGGCAAGTGGTGCTCCGAAGTCGTCGCAGACTCCAGGCACGTGCTCTCCCACGGCAGCCCCTCCCTGGGAGCGACGGTCATGGGTGCGGCCGGCGTGGAGCTGCTGACCGGCGAGGACGTGTGTATGACCCCGTGGTACGTGGACGTGGGTTGGGTGGCTGGGGAGCTGGTGGAACTCGCCTGGCAACAGGGAGGCGATCACAAGCAGTGGCAGGTCCTACTCTCAGCCCTCTATTCCGGCTACGGGCGTGATCTCGGCAACCGCTGGAACCGTGCGGCTGCTTTGCGTACCGCGCTTCACCTGCACGACTTCAGCACCTACGTGGCGTGGCGGCCGCAGGACGTCCCGCGCTACGCCGGATTCCTGTCCTTTCTCATCGATCTGTGACGACGAGGCTCGAACCTGTGACAGCGCGACGGAAAACGATGGCTGGCGACCCGAGTGACCAGGGACTGGTACGCGCGGTGCTGCCAAACGGACTGCGCATCCTGCTGGACCCCGTGCCAGAGGTGCCCCGCGTCGCCGTCTGCGTCACCTACGGGGTGGGCTTCCGTTCCGAGCGACCGGGCGAGGAAGGGCTGGCCCACCTCTTCGAGCATCTGATGTTCCGGGGCAGTGCGAGCCTGCCCGATGGCCGGTTCTACGAGCACATCCGCCGACTGGGCAGTGAAGCCAACGGGACCACGCACCAGGACTACACGGATTACTTCCAGGTGGTGCCGTCCGCCGGCCTGGAGCCGGCGCTCTTCAGCGAAGCGGACCGCATGCGCGCGCCACGGTTCACCGAGCGTGTCCTTGCGGAGCAACTGAAGGGTGTCGAGGCCGAGATCCGGGAGCGCACCCTCGACCGCCCCCTCGGCGGCTTTCCGTGGCCACTGCTCCCGCAGGCCCTCTACAGCCTCCACCGCAACGCCCACGATGGCTACGGCGACATCGCCCAGCTGAAGAAAGTCACGCTTCAGGACTGCGCTGACTTCTTCGAGGAGCACTACGCCCCCGGTAATGCCGTCCTCACCCTGGCAGGCGGATTCGACCCCCAGGAAGCAATTCTTCTGGCCAAGCGGCACTTCGGCCGCATACCACCGCGCCGATGCCCACCGCGCCCGGAGCTGGACGAACCGTTCGGCGTCCCTGGCTCCGTCCTCACCTGCAGCGAACCGGCGATCACCAGCACGGCAGTCGCCCTCGGGTATCAACTCCCGGGGCCTGAAAAGGACCTGAGCAGATATCTGGCCACCGTTGTCCTCGCTGGGAAGCTGAGCAGAAGCGGTGCGACGGACGATGCGGGGCATACCTGGAAGGCGAGTGGCAGCTGCGGATTCTTCGGTCCCTTCGATGCCGTGAGTCCGGACGCCCTCATCGTCGCCGGGTTGCTGCCCGGCGGAGCTGCCCCCGAGGAGTTCCTGGCGGCCGTGCGGTCATCCCTCGCGCGATGGGCCAGTGGGGACGTCACCGCCGAGGGTGTGGAAGCAGTAAGCCGCCGCCTGCGCGTTGAGCACCTGAGAAACCACAGCGATCTGCTGGCCCGCAGCCGCATGCTGGGACGGCTTGAATACCTCTACGGGCGCCCGGAGTTGCTTGACGAGATACCGGACCAGCTGGCGGTCGTGTGCGCCGCCGACGTGGCCCATGCCGCAGAGGCTCTCGCGACGGCGCCGCACGGTCTGCTGGTGATCGAGCCCGCCCCAGTGCGGAGACGGCCTGCGCCCTCCGTCGCGGCCGATAGACCGGTTCAGCGGCAGGCACCTCATCCGCACCCTGCGAACGAACGGCCGGCCCGTGGGCACCAAGGGCCGCTGCCCGTACCACCCATGGGTAAGCACCGGCATGCGGAGCTCCGCGCTGCCAGGGACGAGGTGCTGCCCAACGGGCTGCGTGTCTCGGCCATCGAGGACCCCAGGGGGCAAGTGGTCGAGGCACGGCTGCGGCTTCCCCTCGGGTCACTCGGCCTGACCGCACCGCACGCCGTCGGGCGCCTCCTGCGCGACAGCATGGTGCGCGGCGTCCAAGAGGCCCTGACCGTTTCCGGCGCCTCCTTTGCCGTGCGGATGAGCGGAGACGGACAGTGGCTCGAAGCCCTTGCCCATGTTCCCCACCATGAACTGGAGGTGGGGCTGGCACCGGTCGCGGCAGTGGTGGCGGCCGTCGCTGCGGCTGATACCGGAACGGTGGCTGAGGGAGAGAATGTCACAGCGGAACCCGCTGCGGAGCCCTGGCGGCTGATGGAACTGGCTCTGTGGAACGGGGTCTGCAAGCAGGACGGACGGTACGAGGGGATCCGTCCCAGTACTCAGGGCGGTTGTCTTGCCGTCGTGGGTGCCCTGTCCGCGGAAGCGGCGCTGAGCCTTGTGAAGCAGCTGCTGCCTGGTACTGCCGAGACCGGCTCGGCGTCCGCCCGCGGAGGAGTTCCTTGGGCAGGCGCGGAATTGAGGCATGTGGAGCAAAAGGGATCAGCGGAGGCTGGGTTCCTCCTCTGTTCCCCGGAAGCATCCGACGCCGAGGGCGAAGCCACGCGATACCTCACCACCGCTCTTTTCGGCGGCTACTACGGATCGCGGCTTGCCACGGCGCTCGGCGATCTGGGCGCACCTGTTGCGGAACTTCTCGTCGGGCGGGACCGCTTCGTGGGCCAGCGGCGAGCATGGGTGCGAGCGAGGACGGCAGCTGTCGATGCGGCGCAGCTGTTGGATGTCGTGTGCCGGGAGGCGCATCGCTTGGCACACGAACCTCCCTGCACAGCCGAACTCGCGCAGGCGGCGGATTTCTGCGCCGCGCAGATGACATCGGTCTTCGACTCTCCGGCAGCACTTGCCGACGCCCTTGCCCGGTTCGGCGTACTTGGATGGGCGCCCGAAGCGCTCACCACCTTTCCGGAGAGGCTGCTCGCTGTAACTGCTGGACAGGTGTCCCAGACGGCCGCGCGGCTCCTTCGCCACGAGTTGCGTGGCGGAGTCGTGATGGGCGATCCAACGACCCTGGAGGCACTGCACGCCGTGTGGTCGCGTTGGCGCCCCGGGGGAAGCACATGACGTGCGGGATGTGCCTCGGCCGCTCCGGGCGGCCAGGGCGCCTTCTTCTAGTCGCCGACCGAGGAGTCCACGGTTGCTCCAAGAGCTGCCGCCTCGGCTGCGATCGCCTGAAGCGCGGCGAGGTGATCGGTGAGAGCTTGCCTGCCCTCATTGCTCAGGCGGAGCCAGGTCCTGGGCCGCCTCCCGATGGCGCCCTTGCGCACCTTGATGTAGGAAGCTGCCTCCAGACGGGCGACCACTTTGCTCAGACCGGATTCGGACACCGAGCACCCCTCGCGGACCGCGCGGAACTCGGCCTCCGCACAGCCGGAGAGGAACGCCATCACCGCGAGCCGGGTGGGGTGATGAATCAGCTCGTCGAGTGCCGGAGGGCGGCGTGGATCGATGCTCATTTGGCACCCGCCATGACGCGCTCCCGATGCAACAGCAGCCAGTTCACCAGACCACAGCTCACACCCAGAGTGATGAACAGGCCGGCTGGCCCGGAGACGAGGAACAGCGCGGCGGCCAGAGCCAGTGAAGCCAGGTACGCCGTCGCGAGACCGCGCCCGCTGATGAAGCGAGGGACGGTCTGGATGATGCCGGGGCGGCGTTCGACCCGCTGGGCAAGGAAGCACTGGACGACCAGCAGAACGGCGCCCGCAAGCTGGCATCCCGCCGTCAGCTGCCACGGGGCGGTGGCCACGACCCACTGGAGACCGATCAGTGTGAACCCGGCGGCAAACAACAAGCCATTGGCGGCCGGATACCACGCAGGCAGGGGGCGGGGCCTCTCGACCGCTGCCGCCCGGGCAGCCTCAGCAATGCGCAGCGCCGTTGCGGCCTTGGCAGCGCTCGTCGCGGGTGTGTCATCCATCGGTAGGCCTCCAAAGTCCAGTCCCACAAGGTCACTTGAAATAGTGGCATTTACATTCCTGGTAGGCAAGTACTAGCGTGGCAGGCAAGTCGGCCGGTGCGCAGAGCACGGCCGGGCGCGGATAGCCGCGCCGTTACACAACACCCGCAAGCGCAATGGGGGGCGCCTGTGTTCAACGGGCTGAGCAAGAGAACCGACGACAGGCTGGTGGAGGGGATATGACGGTGACTGCAGACGCCGTTTCCATGGCCGGCGGCAGGACATACGACCTCGCAATATGCACCACCGGGCTGCGGATGCGGTACGGACAGCACGACGTCCTGGACGGTCTGGACCTTGAGGTCCGCCGTGGTGAACTGTTCGCGCTACTCGGCCCGAATGGAGCCGGCAAGAGCACCACGATCGAGATCCTCGAGGGCTACCGACGCCGTTCCGCAGGCACCGTCGAGGTGCTGGGGGTGGATCCGGAGCGGGACGAACCCTCCTGGCGGGCGCGGATCGGCATCGTGCTCCAGTCCAGTCGGGACCACGGCCGCTGGCGGATCGGGGACATGCTCGATCACTTCGCCCGGCACTACGCCGATCCCTTTGACCCCGCGGAGCTGATGGAGCGGGTGGGCCTCACAGCCCAGGCGTATCAGACGCTGAGCACGCTCTCCGGCGGCCAGCGCCGACGGCTTGACGTCGCCATGGGCATCATCGGCCGCCCCGACCTGGTGTTCCTGGACGAGCCGACGACGGGCTTCGACCCCGCGGCGCGCCGTGACTTCCACGCACTGCTCACAGAATTACGCGACGAACGCGGCATGACCATCGTGCTCACCACGCACGACATGACCGAGGCCCAGCAACTCGCGGACCGCATCGGCATCCTGCAGACCGGCCGCCTCACTGCAGTCGGCACGCTCGACGAACTCGCGGCGGCGGCCAGCGCCCGCTCCGAGGTCCGGTGGACGGACAAGGAGGGAGTGGCGCAAAGGCTGCTCACCGCAGATCCGTCGCAGACACTCTGGGAGTTGCACCAGCAGTTCAACGGCCCGATACCCGGGATCGAAGTGCGCCGCCCAACCCTTGAGAATACCTACCTCGGTATGGTCGGTGCCGATCTGCCCGAGGAGACCGACACCGACCTCACCGCCGCTCGTACGGAGGCATCGTGAACCCATTACGCCTCGGACTGCACCGAGGCTTTATCGAGCTGCGCCAGGTCATGCGCACCCGCAAGGACCTCTACGCGTACCTGTCGACTCCAGTGATCTTTCTCGGTATCAGCTACTGGCGGGCCGGGGGGCACAAGGGCGAGATGACCCAGCTGTCCCTGGCCGGCGGCATCGCCTCGACCATCGTCATGTTCGGCCTGATGACGGTGCCGCAGTTCCTCTTCGGTGATCGCGAGGACGGGACGCTGTTGCGACTGCGAGGCATCCCCGGTGCGATGACGTCCTACCTGGTGGGCAAGACACTCTTCGTCCTGGTCAATCTGCTTGCTTCGGTTGTACTCCTTCTCGTGGGCGGCGCGGCGCTTCTGGGCGTCGATCTTCCGAGCAGTCTGGGGCAGTGGAGCACCTTGTGCTGGGTGGTTCTCCTGGGCATCGCAGCCGTGGTGCCGATGGGCGCAGCCATCGGTTCGGTGCTTCCGGCGGCGCGGGAGGCGCTGGCTCTCTACATGCTGCCCGTCATGAGCCTGATGTTCATCTCCGGCGCCTTCTCACCACTGCGGAACCTGCCGTCCTGGCTGCAGGACTTCGCCTCGGTGTTCCCACTGCGCTGGATTGCCCAGGGCGTACGCTCGGCATTGCTTCCCGACAGTGCAAAAATCTTGGAACCGACGGGCGATTGGCAGCACTTGCCCACCCTCGGCGTCCTTGCCGTCTGGGTGACTCTGGGCTTTCTGCTGGCCCCCCGGTTGCTGCGCCGGATGACCAGCCGCGAATCCGGCAGCCGGCTTTCGGAACGCGAGCAGAAGCGTATGGCCAAAACGGCCTACTGATGAAGCAGGTCGGGCCTGCGTATTGGCTGGTTCTGCGCAGGCCCGCCCGGAGCCACCGTCAAGCGCTGATGTACTCACGTGCGACGAGGGCGGCTTCGGTGCGGCTCGTCACGCCGAGACGTTCGTAGAGGTCGGCCACGCGCCGGTGGAACGTCCGAAGCGAAACGCCCAATTCACGTGCGCGGGCGAGGTCCTTTCCCGGCTTGAGGATGAGGATCAGGAGTTCCTGGTCAGCGGGTGCCAGACAGAGACGGTCTTTCGTGAGCTGCCCGAGTTCCGTGGATTGTTCCCATGTCTGCGAAAAGAGCCCCCGCACCACGGCCACCAGATCGGACTCCTTCGTTACCATGGCGCCGCCCTCCGGGTCTTCGGGTTTTGTGTAGAGGAGGGCTGAACGGTTGTCACAGATCAGCAGGTTGCTCTTGAGGCTAGCCGCGATCCGGACCTCTGCTCCCGCCACGCTGATCTGACGGAGGTACGCGAAAGTGGAAGCATCATCCAGCGCGGCGGAATCAAACAGATAGCGTATCGCCACGCCACGCCGGATCCAACGGAGCGTCAGGTACTCGTGTAGCTCCAAGCGGGCCGGCGTCAGCCGGTCCAGCCGGAGGGCAGCGAGTACTTCGTGATGGGTGGCGAAAGCCAGGTCTTCGATCTGTTCGCGCACTTCTCTCGAGCCGCTCAATCGGCGTATGTGGATGCCGCCTTGGCGTCTTTCTGTTGACGCCGCATCGATACCGTCAAGAAGTGGTTTCCCGTTAAACATGTTCCCCCTGGGCGCTGGGCCCCTGCATGCGAGTGAACCTGGTCAGAACCCCTCCGCTCGATCGCGATGAGTCGGATTCCCCCCTCCTCGATCGCAATGAGTCGGAATCGGTCTTCTCGATCATAATGAGTCGGAGATGGGTCTTCCACCACCTTCGCCCTAAGGATCGCAGGTGCATACCAAAAGTCACCCCCATCAACGTAGGTGAATATGCGCCATGTGGGTGCCGCGATCGAGCGGGAACGATGCAAAGGTCGCGTATCGTGCTGGGGGGTCAGATCGAACGAAAGGGTTCCTTCGGTGATCTACTTGCCACTGCCGAACCGTCCGTCCCTCCCTGATCTTGAGCCGGTCAAAGGCGCCATTCAAGACGCACTCAACGACGCTGACGAGTTGGAACGTCCAGGTTTGCGAAGGGCATTCGACATTGTGGACGGGTTCGTCTCCGACCGGTCTCCTGCCACGGAGGAGTGGGCACAAAAGACGCTTGCCGTTGCCGGGATCGATCCGAAGGCAAAGGAGATCAGGGCAATCCAAGCGCTCCGGGCAGCACGGCCGAGCCTCAGGATGAAGGAGGCGACTGCTTTGGTCCGATCCCTGAGGTCGTAGGTACCGGGTTCGGTACGGAGTCAGCCGCCGTTGGCCCTTGCAGGGCAGCCCTTCGAAGGGTCGGCGCACCGGTGGTCCTGCCGCGACGCGGCGCAACACCGGGCACAGACGGTTCAGGTCGGGGCCGGTGCCGACTTGTCGCTCGTCCCACCAGGTGGCGCCGGCGTCGTCCAGCGGGCCGATCACGTCCCTGGCCTTGTCGTATCCGGGGGCATGGCACCGCCGAGCATGATGGATCTCGTTGCAGGTGAGTGGTATCAGGTTGTCCGGCCCGGGACGGCGGGAATCTTGGTCGGCAACGGGCGAGGGCGAGAAAGGCATGGGCGAGTATCGCGAGGATGACCCGGCGGTGCCAGGACGTCCAGCCTCTGACCTGGTGTTCGTCCAGTCCGGCCAGGCCTTTTCCGGACTGGAAGGTCTCCTCGATCGTCCATCTGGGTCCCGTCCCTGCACCAGGGTGGACAGCGCTGCCTGGATGGCCGAGCAGCGGCGGTACAAGGTGAGCCCGCTGGTTCGCCGGTTGCGGCGGATGAGCAACTGGTGGTGGCCGGGCCGGTTGTCGACGATGTCCGCCAGGGCCCAGTCGTAGAAGCGGTGGCCCTTGGCTCCGGCGCCGGCGCCAGAGCTGGCGAAGAGTCTTGCCTGGCTCGTGCGGGGAGCTTCTTGACCAGGACGTGGGCGCGGAAGTTGCCCGCGTAGGTGGTGATCTGCTGATCGCGGGCAACGGCGAGCACGTAGCCGACTTGCCGTTTCTCCAGCATGGTTCGCAGGTGCGGGTCGCCCGCCCGGCAATGCCGGTCTACTGGCGCTGCATACCCGCCGTGGCGTTGCACAGTTGCTCGACGACGAAGCTGCGGGTGTCGTCGCGAACGGTGTCGGCGTCCCATTCGGCGCGCGACAGCAGGTGCTGCAGGCCGTACGGGGGCGTGTCCCCGGCATGTTCGACGAGCGTCCAGCAGTTCTTGCGCGACAGCTCCGACAACAGCCCGGGCATGAATGCCCGTGCCCGGCGCCGTGGTTCTACCCGGACGAACCGTCCTGCGATACGGCCATCAGGGTCTCGAACGTCTCCTGCGAACGAGCAGGCTCTGTCCTGTGGCCTGCGGCCCCTGTCTGATCCTCTGTCTTCACATACCTATGATCACCGATGGCCGCATCCGCTCTCGGACCCGCCCCGACCAGCAAGAACGGGGTCTGCAACTGGAGTGCCAACGGGTCGGTGGAAACCGGATGGCCGCAATGTCGGTGCCTGGTGATAGGAAGCTGGGATGACCCAGGCACCTGCCTTCGAAGACCTACTGGCCCTGATCCAGGACCGCTCCGCCGCCCTGCGCAGCAGTGTCGCGGGCTCTCCCGATCTGGATGTCTGCGTCCCCAGCTGCCCCGACTGGTCCCTCCGTGACCTCGTCGAGCACCTTACCGAGGTGCACCGGTTCTGGGCGGCGGCGGTCGGGGCCGGCCCCAGTGAGAAGCCCCCGACAGTGGCACTGGTCGATGACTTACCGTCAGCCGACCTCCTGCCCCGTTCGGCAGCAGCTACGCAGGAGCTGATAGCCGCCCTGCGAGCCGCAGGGCCCGAAGAGGGCTGCTGGACCTGGTGGCGCGACATCAACGTGCCCACGACGAGTAGCGCCGTGGCTCGCCATCAGGTCCGGGAGGCCGCTGTCCACGCCTTCGACGCCCAGCTGGCCACCGGAACTCCCAAGCCTGTCCCTGCGGCTGTTGCACTCGACGGCATCACCGAGTTCATCGGCGTCAGCCACGGCACCGCCGGCCCCTGGCCGCACGAGCCGACTCGGATCGGCCTGCACGCCGCCGAAGGCCAGTCGTGGCTGGTTGACCTGACGGCGTCGACCTCACACGTCACCGACGGCCGACACAAGACGACCGCCGACCTGCACGGATCGGCGACCAACCTTTTCCTCACCCTGCACGGCCGCCTCCCCCTCGACAGTCTGCGAAGCGAGGGTGACCGCGCCACTCTGGAGTACTTCCTGAGCTGGCCCGACCTGGGCTGACCTCCGCACCACCACTTTGGTGTCGTTCGTGGGTTCGCATCAGCCTACGCCGGCCCAGAGGCAGGAAGATCGGCAGTACGTCTGTTGAGCAAGGATGCCAACGAACCGTTACCGTCTTTTGTTCGCGGCTCTCGTCCTACGTGTCTGGGACAGACGCGCTCTATCCCGGCGGAGTCGACGATGTGATCGTACGGGTGGGGCTGGTCCGTGCCGGCGATGCTGGCAGACTGGAACAACGCAAGTGTCTGGCAGCGGCTGCACAAAGTACGCCGGCTGAACTGCGGTCCACAGGTCGGCTCGATTCGTCCAGGGCGCTGATCGACAGCCGGCGTGCCCGACGGGCGCGCCCCGTGCATGTACCGCCATACGACCCTCGCCCTCGACCAGGCCCTATGAGCCGGGCCTTGGCCGCGGAGCATCAGAAGAGCGGCGGCTCGCGAAATGGTGGTGGCCGTCCAATGGATCGGGGCGGCGTCTGAGAAAATGCCGACTGCTCCTCCGATATCAAGGAGATGTCCACAGGGCCACTTTCGGTGTGCCGAGACTTCTACCGACATGCTACGTTCACCGAACGCCCGCTGCCTGACAGGCGGTTCAACCCGCTCGGTCTCCGACCGGGTGTCAGTGCCGGCGAATCGCAACAACCGCCGAGTGACGGAGTTTCGGGCTTCTGTGTCGGCACTTCCGTTGCACCAGGTATGACATCACTGCCAGGCACGGGAATCTTTCGAGAAAGAGGAAAATGAACAAGCTCCTGAAGTCGGCTGCCATGGTCGCCACCACGGCAGCCGTGGCAGTCTGCTCTCTCGCTGCCACTGCCCCGACCGCCTTGGCGGACGGCTCCCAAGCCTGCACACGGGATGACCGGAACCGTACGGCCTTCGTCACTGACCTGAACGCCCCCATACACGCCGAGCCCAGCGGCTCCTCCAAGGTCGTCAACTACGGGTGGAAGAGCTTCTCCATCATGTGCAGCAAGCCCGGCGGCAGTCACCGCTGGTGGTACGGCTACGGGGGCCCGTCCCGCGACACGCGAGGTTGGATCTGGGGCGCCTACGTCACGAAGTGACTGGTCCCGGTTCACTGCTCCGAGCTGAGGCGGGGCACGTCCCGCTGGGGTTGCGCCAAGGTGTCGCCTGCGGCTGAGCAGTAGTAGACGACTGACATTCTCGCCCGTAACCGGTGCACCGACCCCGCGTGGCGAAGACCATAAAGGTGACGGCCGGTAGAGCGGGCGCTGACCTGTGAGGCCAGTTGAACTGGGTGGTGCTCTTGGGGTACCCCAGAGCACCACCATCACCTGTGCCTGACCCCGCGGAAGATTACCCGGACCGTTCCTTACTGCAAGCGGTGTGCAGCGACTGGAGCCAGGACTTACGGAAACGGACCGGTACGGGCCTGTGCCTGGCGCTGCTCCTAAGCGGTCCGGCATTGCCTGCCTGGCGCACCGCGACGCGGAGCATATGAAGTCCGTACCGATGGGCCATCGTTGGCCGTGCTCCCGCAGGATGAAACGATCCGGGGCATGGCACAACAGAACGAGCTGCAGACCATCGAGGCCCGTGGGGAGGCCCTCGTCGCCGCCGCCCTGGCAGGTGACGAGAAGGAGGCCCGTCGGCACACCGACTTCTTCGTACTCGGTCGCAGGGTCGACGAGGGGATCCCCTACTGGGAGCGGGCGGTCGAGGCGGGCGATGCCTTCTCCGCATACACCCTCGCCCGCTACCGCAAGATCCGTGGTGACCGCCGGGAGGCCGAGCGGCTCTACCGGCTCGCTGCCGATCGACACTCCGGGTGCGCGTACGGTCTGGCCGTACTGCTCCAGGAGAACGGCGACCCGGAAGCCACCGAATGGTTCCGGACGGGCTGGGAGATGGGGCGTCTGGACTGCAAGATCGAGCTGGGCAAGCTTCTGGCAGCTGAGGGAAAGCCGGCCGAGGCTGCCGAGTTCCTGATGAAGGGCGTGGACATCGGGGACATCGCGGTCTTTGAATGGGTGCAGCGCTTCGAGCACATACGCAAGACCTTCGACCAGATCGCCGAAGACCTCGACGCGGCGGAGGCAGCCGAGGACGGCGAGGCTGCGTGGGAGGCGGTGGCACCGCTGCGGGACATGGCCCGTGAGTTCAAGGAGTACCCCGGGCTGACGGCGGAGGCCGAGGAGTACTGCCGCAGAGCCGGAGAGCTCAGCCCGGCGGCTCTCGTCGAACACGCGGTCCTTCTTGAGCGGCGGCACGCCGACGACCACTGGCCCGAGGTCCGCGAACTCCTTCTGCGCTCCCATACGGCGGGCTACAACGGCGCGGCCTTCATCCTGGGGCTGTTCAACGAAGAGCGCGGCGACCCGGCCGAGGCCGAGCACTGGTACACCCTGGCAGCCGAGGCAGGGCACAGGGGCGGGCGGCGGATGCTCTCCGACCTGTGCATGCGTCAGCGTCGGCTCGACGAGGCGGAGCGCTGGCTGAGCGAACTCGACCCCGAGGACGAGAACGTCGCCGAGCTGCTTGCCACGATCGCTCAGCTCCGCGAGGAGGACGAGGTACCGCACGAGCAGGATCTGCGCCGGCTGCCGGAACTGCGTGAGCGGGCCGGCGCGGGGGACCTGCAGGCGTCGTACGCGTACGGGAAGATGCTCTACGAGTGGGGCGGGGCGGCGGCGCGCTGGATGCTCCACCGATACGAAGCGGCAGCGATCGCGGGCGACACTGCGGCAGCGGCCGATCTCGCATCGCTGTATGAGGAACTGGGGAAGCCCGAGCAGCGCGACCATTGGAATCGGATCGCCGCAGAGGCCGGGGACCACGACTCCTGCAGCGGCATGGCCTGGCTCTCCGACTACCACAAGGACTACCAGGAGGCCGAGCGGTGGTTTATCCGCGCAGCCGCCGACAAAAGTCCACTGCGCGCGATGCTGGCGGGCAAGGCCATCACCCAGCGCGGCGGGTACGAGGAAGCCGAACCGTACCTGCGCAAGGCCTGGGAAGAGGGCCGGGAGGAAGCGTTCGGAACGGAGACAGCGGGCTACTACGGCCTGGTTTTGAACCGGCTCGGACGCCATGCCGAGGCCAGGGAACTGCTGAGTCTGGCCGCCGAGCGTTGGTGGGACGACGTCATGCCTCGGTACCGGGCGAATGATTTGGATGTGATGGCCCGGATGCTGGACCCGGAGGAGGAGTTGGAGGCCGCCGAGGAGGCGCTGGCGGCGGACTGAGTCGGCGCGGCCTGCCGCTCACCGGGCTCCGGTACGACAGCGGTACGGCGTCCCCAATGTGGGGCTCCGGTGAGCCTGGGTGGGTGAGGCATCGAGCGGCACGCTGGCGTGCCGCTCGGGTCCGGCTAGTTGGCGGAGACTCCACATGCTGGAGTGCCCCGTCCACGATCTGACCGCGCAGGATGAGCCCGCGCTCCATTCAGGCCCACGTTCGGCCGGTGTGGTAACCGCCGCCGTTGGGACGGCCGCATCTATGGGAGCCGGCCCGATTACTCTGAAGTTCGGCTGCCTGTACGCATATCCGTCGCGCCCGGCGCCCCCCACCAGTGGTCCCCCCCACACGGGCAACCTTTGCCACGGAAGCCTTTGTACGGCCAGCGTGCTGCATATCGCCGCAGCGGGAGCCTGGTCGATTCATCCGCTCTCTGCAGCTCCGCACTCTGCCAATGCCGGTCTACGGCACTGCCAGTGCAGTGGACCCAGCCAAACGCCGGGCCCACAACGAAGCAGACGGGGCTAAAGGTCGCCCTTGATGTACGAGCGTGCGGCTGCCATGACGTCCTTGAACCGGTCGGCTGAGATCGCCTGGAGGGGCGAGTCGTCGTCGAGCTGTGGGTTCATGCCGATCATCCACGCGCGCGCGGTGTGGCAGTTTTCGGCGTGCTCGATGGTCTGGAAGACCTGATACGCGGCGCGCAGACGCAGTTCTGAGTCGATGCGCGGGGTGATTTGCGCGGTGCTCCACTTGCCGACCTGCTTGGGGTCTTCGATGCCGGCGATGTGGGCGGTGAGGCGCTGGCTGAAGGTGTCCTGCAGGAACCGTGCGATCTCGGCGGTGGTCTGGCGCGCGGTGTCGCGGTTGGCAGCTGCTTCAGCGGTGATCTCTCGCTGGGTTTGCATGGTCTCCTCGTTTCCTCGTCGCTGGCGTCCCTCGGGAGGTGCGTGAGCGGAGGATGGGCGCGGGGCGCCGGATGAAGGCTGTGGGCGCTGCACAGGCCTGGCTGACTGCGTGTGCGCGTCAGGTCAGGTATCAGCCGCGGTGGGCGGTGTGGCGCCGGATGGGCGTGGCCGTGCGTCGGGTCGCTACGGCAGTTCGCGTGGTGGCAGCCTGGAGGAGATGGGGAGGGTGGTGAGTTCGCGCGGTGAGGCACGCTGTTTGGGGCAGTGGAGGTGTGTGGCCGGGAGGTAAGTGGATCATTCGGTGGTCCAACATGAGGTCTCCTGTTTGGTGTTGAGAAAAGGCTACCCGTTTACACGCTGCGTACTCCACCACTTTCCCCCTTTAAAACACCCTCAAAGTCCACCAGCTACCGGGCAGTAGGCGCCTGAGCTGGGCTTTGTCGTGCGAGCTGTGGGAGAAAGTGGTGGGAGCGAAGTGCGGCACGACACGGCGAGTGCGCCCCTTCGGGCGACTCTTCGCACGCCCACGCGTCGCAGCACGCGTCGCAGTACGGCTCACCAGACGGTGAGTCCGTACTCCTTCGCGACCTCCTGCAGCTCCACCGACTCGGCAAGGATCGGCCGGCGCTCGGCTTCCTCAAGGTCGGCGTCGCCGAGGATCGCCCAGCATCGGCGGCCACCGTAGCCGGAGTGGTAGGCGATGCCTTGTGCCAGCATGTGGCCGGCGGCGTTCCGCTGGGCCACCGTCCAGGCCGCGATCTGGCGGGCCACCCGCCGGTCGGCACCGTGGATATGGTCATTCGTCAGGGGACCGCTGATGCCCCAGGCGGCGAGTTCGCTGTGCAGTTCCTTGGCCAGCAGGGCCCGGGTCGCTTCGCAGTCGACGTCGAGGAAGCGGGCTTCCTTGTGGGGGAGCAGCCGGACCAGGATGCGGTCCTCGCGCCAGCTTGAGGCGAGGTGGCCGGGTTTCATGAGCGCGGGTTTGGCGGTGCCGTCGGTGTCCAGGAGTTCCCGGATGCCGGGGTCTACCCGGAAGGCGGCCAGGCCCTCGGCGTAGCAGCCGGTGGGCTCGCTGCAGCAGTAGAGCATCCCGTAGCTGGGCAGGCTGAAGCGGCCGGCAGAGGAGCCAAGGCTGGTTTCGGGTTCGAGCCTGTTGCGCTGGAGTGGGTCCACGGCTCGGCCCAGACGCCACACTCCGCGCGGTGGGGCGGCGATCAATGTGACCGGCGGCTCGTCGGTCGCGGTCATCGGCGGCGCCTCCTCGGTGTCGTGGGCACCGGCGAAGGGGCGGGGCGGCGTGGCGGAGGAGCGGCTGCCGATATCGGGGGAGCGGAAGTCCCTAAGGCGGCAAGGGAGGGTGTGGCTGGTAAGGCTGCGTTCATGGGTCCTCGCTGAGGGACGTGCTTGCAGAGGTGGGCGGCCGTCGCCGGGCCCGCAGGTACGTGCGCGGGTGTGCGCCGTTGCCCGTGCAGGATCATTTTTCCGAAAGGAGCCTCTGGCATGTGCCGGTTTTGACTGGAACACAGGGGGCGCACACCGGGAGCGCCGTGGCGTGCGTGCGGCGCACGGCTGAGGTCAGGTCTGGTCCAGATCGAGCCGGAACACCCGGACGCCTGCGTCACCTACCGCCATCAGACAGGGTGAGGAGGGCGTGGTGTCCGGGGAGGGGAGATGGGCGGAGAGGCTCGTGGTGGGCTGCCCGGTGACCAGTCGCAAAAGGGGCGTGCCGGTGGCGGCATCCCACAGGTGGATGCTGCTGCGGCCTGCCGCGGCCAGGAAGGTGCGCTGGGCGGGGCCATGGAGGCAGGTGAGGGCGGTGAGAGGGCCGTCCTCTGGGGCGAGGCGGACGGGGTTGGCGGTGAGGCCTGTGGAGGTGAGGTTCCACAGGCGGACGGTGCCGTCCTGGCCGGCCGTCGCGATCAGGGGCTCGATGCCCTGATGGTGGGGGCCGGCGGCGACGGCGTTGATGGTGTGCTGGCCACATCGGACGGTTGCGCCGTGCTGGGCGCGGGTGACCGGATCCCACAGTCTCAGGTTGCCGTCGGTCCCGCCGGAGGCGAGCAGGGGGCCGTCGGCGGTGTCGAGGACGGCGAGTGTGCGCACGCTGAGCCTGTGGTCACGGAAGACGGCCAGCTGTCGGTGTGTGAGCAGGTTCCACAGCCGGACGGTGCCGTCCGCGCTTCCGGTCGCCAGCAGGGTCGTCGTCTGGTCGGTAAGGGTGGTCAGGGCGGTGACGGGCAGGGCGTGGCCGGTGAGCGTGGGCAGCGGGCCGGCCGTGGCGGCGTCCGGCAGGAGGGGGTGCAAGGTGATGCTTGCGTCGCTGTGGGCAGCGGCGAGGACCAGCGTGCCGTCGATGCACGTCCAGTGAAGGGCGGTGGGCATCTCGCCCACAGGGACGGTACGGCTGTGGCCGGTGTGGATGTTCCACACCTTCAAGCCGTCTTCGGTGGCCACGGCGAGCAGCGGCTTGTGGGTGTGGGTAGCGGGCATGGCTGCGGCATTGATACGGCGCCATGCCGGGCGCGCCGGGCGGGCGGTGTGGCCGGTCAGGGGCCAGCTGCGGACGGTGTTGTCGGCACTGCTGGTGATGAGACGGGCGCGTCCGTGAGGGGTGAAGCCGGTCAGGGCGGTGACGGGCAGGGCGTGGCCCTGGAGAGCGTCGCCGATGGGGAGTGCGGTGTTCGCGTGCCACAGGCGCACGGTGCCGTCGGTTCCTGCGGAGGCGATGGCAGGGTGGCCGTCGGCAGTGCAGGTGGCCAGCGCAGTGATGGCTCCGGCGTGGAGTGTGGGGGATTGCGCTGCGGGCGAGTCGGGCGCTGACAGGTCCCAGATGGCGAGGGCTCCGGACTCGTCCCCTGTCGCGTAGTGGCCGGTGGCGGGCAGGGCGATGATGGCGCGCAGCTGACCGTTGTGGTGTGTGCGGGTGGTCAGGGAACGGCCGTCCCACTGGCTGACGGTGTGGTCCTGGGCGATGACCAGGAGCGTGCCGTCGGCGTCCGGCGGTGCTACCCCGGTGAGGAGAGCGGGCGCGGGCGGCAGCACGGGCAGAGGCAGGTCGATCGGGCGGTAGGTGGCGGTGTTCAGGGCAGCGAGGTGGCCGTCGCTGTGTGCGGCGAGCAGCACCGGCGGATGGCCCGCGGGCGTGTAGAGGATCAGGGAGCTGACCCAGGTGCGGGGACGGTGGTGGACCTGGCTGATGAGACGGCCGCGGGCGGTGTCGACGATACGGACCGTGCCATCGGTGCTGCCGGCGGCGAGCAGGCCGTCCTGCAGGGGGAGCAGGTGCTGGACCGCGCCGCCGTCGGTGTGTACGGCGGTTGCGGCGGGGGTGCCGTCGGGGCGCCAGAAACGAACGGTTCCGTGCTCGTCGCCGCTGACGAGCACGTGGCGGCCGGCGGGGGTGGTGACGTGGGCGAGAGCTTCGATGCGGTGGTCGGTGATGGACCAGATGCTGTCGGGCGGGGCGCAGTCGCTCCACAGCGGGCTGACACGTGAGCCGGCAAGGCGGCTGGTCGTGGGCAGCTGCGAGGGCGGGATGCGGCGGAAGGCCGCGGCGTGGTGGGCGAGGTGCAGGCTGGCCAGGCGGGAGGTGGGGTCGGTGCTGTTGAGGAACGGTTCGAGGGCTGCCCACGCCGTGAGCCAGGACTGTTCGGCCTGAGGGGTGTCCTGATGGTGTAAGAGGCGCCGTACGGCGGCGCTGCTCTCCCAGGGCAAAAGGGCAGGGGGGACATGAGCGTCATTGAGGACGTTGCCGTACGCGGCGTGCTGGGCAAGATGCCGGCTGAGGTAGGGGTGGGGCGGGATGGTGGCGTCATCGGTGACGAGCGCGGCCAGTGCGCCGGCGATCTGGCGGTGGATGTCACCGTGGTGGGCGCCCGGGTGCCGGCCGCTCATGCCGGTTCCTCGTGGTGCAGCAGCTCGACGTTCAGGTCGCGGAGCGTTTCGGCGAGTGCCTCGTGGGCGGGACGGTAGACGCGTCGGTCATCTTCATGATCGTGCGCGAGGTAGCCGTTGAGTCTGCTGTCGAGGAGCTTTTCGATCATCAGGTCGGGGCTGTCCAAGGGGCGCCCGAGGAACGGGCCGGCCATGGTGGGCCAGATGGTCGACCAGGGAACTCCGGTGCCGAGCGCATAGGCGCTGGCACGCAGCAGCGCCAGGGCAACGTCGGGAGGAAGCCCGTCTGCCTCCACCAGCATCAAATCGCGCTGCAGCAGGCCGGTGGTGCCCGCCTGCAGCGTGCGTTGCCACTGCGGTTCGCTGACCGCGGCGGCGGGATCGTCCGTGGTGCGCAGTTGTTCGCCGGCCAGTCGGGCATCGAGGAACGAGGGCCAGACCAAGGGGGCGACAGCCCGCGCCGCTGACAGGGCGGTGTCACGGTGCCGGCCGTCGGCGCAGATCAGCGCATGCAGGTAGTCGACAATGTCGTCTTCGCTAGCGGGGTCATCGGTCCGTTCCACGACTGCTGCCGGGAAGACGCCACGCAGGGTGTCCAGCAGACCGTGTTCACCGTTGTCGGCGGGGGGAGTGGCGGCTTGGGTGACGGGCCGGCTGCTGCGTACGCCGACGAGCAGGCGCAGCGCTGCCGCTTGATGGCCCTTGCGCTGGCCCGGCAGGACGGCGGGAGCCGCCAGCGCGGGGGTGCAGAACGGGCTGAGCGGGGCGAGGACGTCGTCGATGATCCGGTGGGGTTCGAGCGCCTCGTCCAGGCCGTCGACGACGATCGTCACCGAGCTGTGGGCACTGCGAAGGTGGCAGGTGAGCTGCGCCGACCACACCGCGACAGCGTCCTGGCCCACGTCCGGGGCTTTTGGGGCGAGCCCAAGGCCCCTGAGTATGTCCGCGACGACGTCTTCGGCCATGCGATGGCGGGCCAGCACAGCCGTGGTCACCGAGCCCTCCGGCGGGACGGTGTCCGGCTCGGCGTCTTCGAGCGCGTCCTTGTACAAGGCATTCTCACGGAACAGCGGGTCGCTGAGGGTCACGGCACGGGCTATGACGGCTGACTTGCCGCTGCCGGCCGTACCGGTGACCAGCATCACCCCCCGCAGCTCCGAGGGCTGCAGGAAGGCAGTGAGCTGACGGTTGAGACGATTGCGGCCACGGAAGTACCACCCTGAATCATGTTCCTGCGGCCGCCCGCTGGCGCGGTCGAGCCAGTAGTCGTCCGCGGGCGTGGCGAGCTGCTGAAGCGAAGATCCGACCAGCTCACGCACCAGGCGGTAGCCGGGATTGGGAAGGCAGGGCGTGGTCCTCGTCTGGCCACTGCCGTCGATCACCCGGTGCAGCCGGTGCTTGGCCTTCGCCGCGTCCGTGCCCAGCTCGTTCTCGAACTCCGCCATCAAGGTCGCCACGCTCAAATGCGGAGTGGTGATGCCGGCAGTGGTGCGCAGACGGTTCCACACGCCGCGCAGCACGGTGGAAAAGCGCAGGACCTGGACGGGGGAATCATGGTCACAGGTGGCCAGCACATCGAGCTTGCATGTGGTGCGGCGGCTTCTTTGGATCTCCTTGTACAGCGCGGGCAGTTCTGACTGCAGCGCGTTGGCGTAGCAGGTGTTGACGATGACCAGGACGTTTTCGGCATGGGAGTCGAGGGCCGCGGTGACGATGTCACAGGTGCGGATGGCGGTGGCCAGCTTTCGCCGTTCGTTGGTCTGCGGCAACTGCAGGAAGTGAGTCTGTGAAGTGCCGGTCATGCCGTGTCCGGTGACGAACAGCACGAGCGCCTGGCCGGAGATCTCGCGTACGTTCTCCCGTTCGAGGAACCGCTCGATGTCGTGGCGGCTCTGCAGCTCCGGTGCGGACACCTGCCGGTAGGCGGACCACCACTCGCGCACTATCGCCAGCTGGTCGTCGATGCCCTCGGCGAAGCCCTCTTCGCTGTCCGGGTAGTCCCGCACCGCCACGGTGAACAGGGTGCGCTGTGCCTCAACTTCCGCTGCAATGCTGCCAGTTCGCTCAATCTCGCCCGCCCCGTTCTGCATCTCTTTATTGTTCCAGCCATGAACCAGCCTCCGCAGTCGAACGCTGCAGGCCGCAGCTCCAGCGAGCTGCCGTACAGCTTGCCGGGCCTGTCGCCCAACACCACACAGGACGCGGTCGTCGTCGTTCCCGGCATCATGGGCAGCGAGCTGTACGACACCACCACCGACACCGTCTTATGGGGGCTGGCCAACCCGGGCTGGCTCGGCAAAGCCTGGACGACCCGCAAGGGGCTGGAGCCCCTGCACCTGACCGACGACGAAAGAGGCGGCAAGACCGGCCGCGTCAAAGCCCGACGGCTGCTGCGCACCCCGGCATGGAGCCCCTTCCTGCGCGGCATCGAGCCCTACCACGAGCTGCTGACCACGATCAGGAAGACGGTCGCCCACAAAGACGCGATTCTCCCCTTCGCCTACGACTGGCGACTGCCCGTGGCCGCCAACGCACTGGAGCTGGCCGCCGCGGCCCGCCGGCATCTCGAACAATGGCGTCGCCACCCCGCCCACACCGCCGCACGCAGGCACCGCGTCGACGAACGCGAAGGCCGCCTGGTGTTCATCGCCCACTCCATGGGCGGGCTCCTCACCCACGCCGCCCTCGCCCTCGGCCCCGACCGGGACCTGGCAGCCGACACCCGTGGTGTGATGACCCTCGGCACGCCCTTCCACGGCGCGGTGATGGCCGCCTCCATCCTCAACACCGGCCAAGGAGCCCCGCTGCCCCTGCCACACGGCAAGCTCAAGACCCTGGCCTCCACCATGCCGGGCGTCCATGACCTCCTTCCCCGCTTCCCCTGCCTGGACGAAGGCCTCAACGTCCGGCGACTGACCCCCACCGACGTGGCCGACCTGGGCGGCGACAAGGACCTGGCCGTGCAGTCACAGGCCTTCTACGACAAGCTGCGCGGCCACACTCTGCCCAACCACCGTGCTGTGGTCGGCATCAGCCAGCGAACCTTGGAGTCCATGACCCTCAAAGACGGGGTGGTCACCGGATTCGAGCACACCTTCCGCGAGCACACCGACGGGGAGCTGATGCGCGACCCCCACGGGATCCCCCGGCGCTTCCCCGTCGGCGGCGACGGCACCGTCCACAAGGAAGCCGCATCACCCACCCGCCACATCATCCCCTTCTCGCTCCAACATGGGGCCCTCGCCACCGGCGAGGCCGCCATGGAAGCAGTCACCTCGTTCCTGCAGGAAGACGCGCACCTGGGGCCTGAGCAGGCCGCCTCGGGCCTGGGGCTGACCGTTCCCGATTTCATCACCCCCCACGCCACCTGGGAAATCCAGATCACCGGAACCGACGACCCCGCCGGCATCACCTGCACCATCGCCGGCGTCGATGGCGACTTCACCAAGCGCGCACGCCTCTACGCCGATGACGACGACGCTCTGACCGCACGCATCCAGGTCCCCGACGTCGGCCTGTACCGGGTCACCGTTGACACCGACGGGCCCGCCCCCCTGACCCAGCTTGTCCTGGCCGGCTCCGATGCAGACGAAGACTGAGGGGAGACGAGGCCTGACGGGAGACCAGGACTGACGGGAGACGCGTGCGAGCGAGGGCGCTGCGTCGCGGCCCGCTGAGGGCAGTCGCGCCTAGCTCAAGCCACTCGCCCTGAGCACACCGATGGCGGCGAGCACAGTGCGGAGCAAAGGGCCGCCACTGACGGTCGCCGCCTGGCTGCAGCGGCGGGCATGCACCCGGCAGGAGCTAAACACCCCCCCGCAACTGTCATGGCCTGCCGCTGCTCCGCCTCGCACTCCCACCCTGGAGGGCCGGCAGCCACGTCCCTGGCTGTGCACGGCCTCTTCTCGCCTCCCCAGAACCGAGCGGTCTCGCGATCTACGCGGCCGGCTGTGTGACGTTCCGGTGGCGGCAGTTGGCCACTGCTCCGTCTGCCATCTCGATCTGCCCGTACTCGTCGCAAACAGTGCAAGCGGCGATCAGCTCGGCGCGGCTCGGCCCTGAGGCACCGCGGCCCTGCTGAGGGAGCGGGTTGTGCAGAAGATGAGGGGTGAGTCGTTGCCATCCCCGACCGGGCAATTCAGAAGCCAGGCGTGAGAGGTGTGCGACGAAGGGCTCGTCCGCTCGCGACGCCAACAGCTTCTTAGCCTCGGCATGAAGGCTTTGCAGGATCTTCTCGGTCGTCGGCGAGCCCACCTGCTCGGCGGCCACAGCGTAGGCGTTCACTACGGCCGCCGCAGCTGCGTCGGAACCAGACACGGCCTTGCTCGCCGACGGGAATGCCGTCTCTCCTCCTTGCTTCCCATGCTGCGCCGACGTTGACGGTGCTGCCGGACGCTGAGGCTCACGAGAGAGAGGAGGTTGTTGTGGTTCTAGTTCGTCTTGTTCCACCCCCAGCGATGGGGGTACGAGCCCCCCGCTGCTGGGGGTACGTACCCCCAGCAGCGGGGGTACGTTGCGACCTGCATTTTTTCTCGGTCGCGGCGCTATTTCCGTACCCCCGGAGATGGGGGTACGGGGTGCAGCCGACGAGGGTGCAATGAACAGGCGAACCGGAGGGAGAGGCATCCTCGTCTTGCGAGCGGCAGCTCGCTCTGCGGCCACTGCTGTGCAGTGCTCCTTGAGGGCTGTCTGGACTGCGCACAGCCAGGAGTCGAAGGCCGCCTCGCGAGACTTCCGCTCTGCGGCGGTCTCGTGCCTTCGAGCCCTGTTCGCTTTGTGCCACTCGCCGAGTGAGAAGGCGCCGCGGTAGCCGGGTGGTGGCGTCTGGTGGACGATGTACCGGTTTCGGCTGCGGAGGCCGCCGGTACTCCGGATCACGTCGACCGCTCCCAGTACTTCCAGCTCCAGCAGGTACGGGGTGAGATTGTCCGGCTTCTTGACGCCGAGTATCCGCGCAAGGGTGTAGAGGCTCGGCCACACCTCGGTGTCGTCGCGACTGACGCTGATGTGCGCGCTCAGGGCCCAATAGAGGGTGCGTGCACCCATGCTGGCGCCTGAGAGCAAGAGCCAGTCGCCCAACTGAGTAAACGGAGCGCGTCGACCGACAGCGACCTCGAGGGCCTCGTCCAGCTCATTGGGGTCGGGCAAGCCGCTCATACGGCGCCTCCTGGCGGCGTTGAGAGGCTGTCGTCGGTCGTACAGAGCAACGGTGGTCCTTCCCGCGGTGGGGTGCGCGGTGTGCGGCAACATGACGCGTGCTGCCGTGACGTGTATCTATGTGCGTTCGGGGCGGCGGCGAACGCGCGACGTCTAGTCATCGAGCACCATCAGCCCCATGGCGTCTGCTTCGGCCCCCAGGGCTGGAAAGAACTCGCCGAGTTCCTCTTCTCCGCGTTGCCCGACCGCGGTCAGTCGCACCCTGGGGCCGCCGGCCGCGCGGAAAGCCCAGTTGTGCTGTGAGATGTGCGCGCCGGGGGATCTGAGGGGCTCGCCGAGCTGAACGATCCCGGGGCCGAGGGCATGGTGTACCAGTACCCGCTCGTCAACGTCCGGAGCCGGCGCGGCGGTCGCGAACAACGAGCGCATGGCGGGGTCCTGGCTGCACCGCAGAGCCATGGCTTGCAACAGATCGTTATGACGATGCCGGGCCCGGGCGCCGCGTAATGCCGTCATGGTGCGGGGGGCCCACGTTTCCCACCAGTCGGGGCAGAGCACGGTGCGCGCGTACTCATCGAACAGGACATAGTGGTACCAATTCATTGGCACGCGCTGGCCCGGAAATATCTGTGCGAACGCCGCATTGAACGTCAGAATATTTCCCGCCAAGTCGCATACGAACGACAGGCCTTCGCCCGTTGCGCAAGGGAGAAACGGCTCAAACTCGATCTCGGCGTCGTCCCACAAGGGGAACGGAGGCATTTCCCCGCGGGCGAAACTGTAGAGGCTCTCCCACCCCCGCGAGGTGAAGCGCAGGATGCGGGCCACGGCTCGCAGGTACTCCGGTGCGGGGTTGTCGAGGCTGCCGCGCTCGAGCCGTCCGTAGGTGCCGGGGGTGCGCGCGATCTCAGGATCTGTGCTGAGCAGCTGATCCATGTGGGCCTGGGTCAGGCCCGGTGACCTAAGGCCGCGCGGATCTCCACGGACGAACCCCATGCTCGACGGTTCGATGGCGGCGCGGCCCGCCTGCAGCAGGTATCGCAGCGCCTCCGGATCAGTGGCACCACGTTTCCTCCTGGTGCGAGCGGAAGCCCGGGTAATTGGGAGTGCTCGAAATACCTTCAAAGAATCCCCCTGGATAAGCACGAGTTGGGCAGCGATCATGGGTGTCTGCCGGGAGCGCGCCCGCGCGCGCATGCGGCTGAGTGGGCATTTCGTCCTGGGCGCATGGCTCACGCCGCCTCGCTCAGGACGACGGCAGGCATCACGCCGTCACGAGCGGGCCGTAAGGCCGTTCGATAAAACAGGACAAGCCGCCCCTCGTGGGAGGGACGGCCACCACAACTCACTACCCGAGTTCACTGCGCTACCCGGACCGGGACCCAAAACCCAGTTCCTCGGGCGCGCCAAGAGCGTGTGCCACCACGCGGCAGCCAGGATAAACCGAATCTTGCCCGAGCCGGAAGCCTTCCACGCGCGAAGGCGTCGAGGGATGGGTTGAGTCTTGCCTCTCAAGAGGCTGGCACGTTCGAGAGGTACCTGAGCGGCTGCCGGTGCCATCGCCGTTGCCCACGTTCGTACTGGCTGGCGAGTCCTCCTCGGATGTTGGCCGACCAGCCTCAGCTCGCCATGAAGCGGGCCAGCTCGCGTGACTTCTGCCGCAGGGCGGCTGCCCACGCGCCCTCAGAAGAATGCGGGGCCGGCGGGACCTGAACATCCTTGAGTTCGCCGCTCTCGGCCAAGGCGGCCGGGTGCCAGTTCACCTCGATGCCCGCTCTCCCCGCCAGGACCAGCACCGTGGCAACGAACCCTTCGGATAGGGCGGCCATGACGGCGTGGCTCATTCTCCGATGCCACGCGAGCAGGGCGTCGACGAACGCTTTGAACGCCCTGGGGTCGATCTGGCACTCGTCAGCCTGCATGGGCCCGATTCCGGACGGCAGACCCAGCTCGGCTTGATAGACGCTCACCTGGCTCATGAACAGGCGGGAGGCGCCGTTGGACGGGTTCCACAGCGTCTGGTCGCCCATGTCGTAGTACTGGCTCAACGCGGCCTCTCCTTGCTGGTCATACCGGCCAGCGTAGTGAGCACAGGACATTACGGTCAGTCAGCGCTTCACGGAAAGTGAGCCAGAACCACGACTGCTCGATAAGCCACCTGGAGCAATGAGAAACGGTCTACGCCTGACCATTGAGTCTGAAGCGTAGCTGTCGGTGCCGACAGCGAAGGAGCAGGAGCATCATCTCGGCCACGGCTCATGAACGTGCGTCAGACTGTCGTTCACGGCGATGAGGGGAAGGGCCGCGCAGCATGTTCTGGAGAGTCCGCCGCACCTGTCGTGTGCTCAGGCGCCGGCGCCACCCGAGGGTTGCCGCTGCGGCCGTCGGGCGTCGAGCTTGACAGGCAACTGCAGCACTGAGTTAGAGATGGCGGAAGGGATCGGCGAGAGATCGGATTCCTCAACCGCAAGGGCGAGGTGCGGGTACCGAGCGAAGAGGGCCGGCAACGCCGTGGTCGCTTGCAGGCGGGCGAGATGAGACCCGAGGCAGGCGTGAGGGCCCGCGCCGAATGACATATGTCTGGTCGTGCGACTGACGTCGAATCGGTCAGCATCAGCGCCGTGACATGCAGCGTCACGGCCGACTGCGCTGTAGGGAGCGATGATGGCCTCGCCAGCCGGAATAGTGACGCCCGCGACGATGATGTCCTTGAGTGCGTATCGCGCGAGGAAGTTGGCCACGGGTGAGTCCCAGCGCAGGGTTTCCTCCACCACCGCTGCCCAGGCCGCAGCATCTCCGCCGACGGCCATCGCACGCTGGTCGGGATGGGTGAGCAGCGCACGAGTGCCGTTGACGAGAAGGCTTCGGGTGGTCTCGTAACCGGCGGAGACCATTAGCCACATCGTGTCCGACAGCTCCGTGTCAGTAATGACCCCGCGGTCCCGCTCGCTGATCAGGTGAGTGGTCAGGTCGTCGCCGGGGTGCGCTCGACGGAAGTTCACGAGGCCTTCCATCAAGGCGACGATGCTCTCCTGGGTTGTGACGACTTCCTGGGCGTCGGCAGTGTGATTGAAGATGCTGTCGACCAGCTTGCGTATCCGCTGACAATAGGCCTCAGGCACGCCGACGAGCTCGCAGATCACGCTCAGAGGCAAGGGGGAAAAGAGGTACGCGCTCAGGTCTACCGTGCCCTCTGCCCCTAGGTGCTGGGGCAGGTCATCCAAAAGATCGTGCACGAGGGCAGCGATGCACGGCTGTATGGACTTGACCCGCTGCGGTGTGAGGAAGCTGGTGACCGTCCGGCGCAATCGGCGATGGTCGAGGCCGTCGGCCGTCACCATGTTGGTCACCTTGACCATACCGGTCAGCGGCCAGCCCTCGGGGAGCTGGGCGCTCCAGTGGGACAGGTCCTTGCTGAGCACGTTGTCCGCATCGGCGAGCAGCTCAGCGAGGAGATCTTGACGGGTGATGGCCCAGCCGACGATGCCGTCGGGTAACTCAATCTGTAAGACCGGCCCGGCGCTCCTCAGGCGGTTGCCTTCTGCGTGATGGTCCGTGCCGGCCAGGTCGAGTTTGACTCTGGGTATGTCAACAACCCGTGATTCGTTTGCCATGCCTGTCTCCGAAAGCCGTCGAGGTGCCCGCGTTCGTCGAGGGCGGGAACGACGGTAACCTCTGCCCGGCACCGACAGGCCGTTCGTACGCGACAGACCGATGGGGGCCAGTGCCGACGTCATGGGAAGCCGGCTCTCCACAAGCGGATACGGCACCCAGCATTCGGAGATGCCGCGCTTGATGCCTGTCATGCCGGCAAGGGGCAGTAGTTATGCCACGCTCGGTGGGCCGTACGCTCTGTAGGACGGAATCGCAGGGTGCGGAGCCGCGGGCCGCACGTCATCACGTGGCAGACCGCACCCCACCCTCCAGTGCCCGCAGCACTGGGCCCCGAGCGTTGTGAGTTCTCGGTCAGCTCCCCGCGGCCGGATTTCGTCCGCTGTGGGCCACGCTGCTTGCCCCGTGGCGACATGATCGTCGTATCCTCCTGCTGCGCCGCCTTCCCGGTGCGCTGGGGCATCTTGCGTCGTTCATCGGCCGTCTAGCGTCGCCCTGCTGATACAACTCCCACAGACTCGCGCTACCAGGGAGCAGGCGTGCTGAACGAGACGGTTTTCCGGAATGACGACGTGCCGGCGGCGGAGCGGCTGGCCCACTGGGCGGAACGACTTAGGCAGACACATGCTCCTGTGCGTGTGACTAGCGACCAGGCCCACGACTTCCGGGCCTCCCAGCGTGTGCTGGACCTTGGGGCGGTGACCTTGTGGCCGGCCACCTTCGAACAGCTGGTCATACACCGCACACCGAAAATGATCCGGCAGTCCGATCCGGAGCAATACCACCTCTCATTCATCATGGGCGGAACCGGGGGCTGCACCTGGGACGACCACCAAACCATCTACAAGCCCTCCGACCTGCACATCAACGATTCCTCCCTACCTTGGGAGGTCCACACCGGGGATCCGGTCACGATCGTCGGGATTGAGGTCCCCAAGGCACAGCTGCCGCTACCCCGCGTCATGGCGCCCAGTGCGATACCCCGCCACATACCAACCCAGGACGGGATCGGAGCGCTGCTGGCGCAGTTCCTCACCCAACTGGTCACAGACACGACCAAGTACCAGCCTGCCGACGGACCGCGGCTGGGAACTGTCCTGAGCGACTTGGTAGCAGCACTCTTCGCCCACACCCTCGAAACCAGCAACGCCCTCCCCCCGGACATCCACCGCCGCACCCTCATCCTGCGCATCAAGAAGTTCATCCGGGAGAATCTGCACGATCCACGCCTTACCCCTACCGTCGTCGCCAGCACGCACGCCATCTCCACCAGCTATCTGCATCGCCTCTTTCAGGACGAAGAGGAAACCGTCGCCGCTTGGATCCGCCATCAACGCCTGGACGCCGCTCGCCGAGACCTCACGGATCCGGCGCTGGCCTCCACCCCCATCCGAACCATTGCCGTTCGATGGGGTTTCCCTCGAGCAGCGGACTTCAGCCGCGCCTTCCGCAACGCGTACGGCCTTTCGCCGAAGGACTACCGGAGCCAGTCGCGGTAAGTCCGCAGTACTCGCGAAGTGGCGGGGCTGAGGAACGTGGCGCAGCGTCTCGCTGACTTCGGAGCTGTAGGCAGAGGCCGCTGACGATGAGCCGGGCGAGGGCTGTGGAACTGTGAGCACCGACCGCCGCCTGCCGTGGAAGTGGGGCATCCATCCGGTGATCGGCCCACGCGGCATGGCCCACGGCCCCGGGGCTCGGCAACGTGCGTGGGACGGTAGAGCGAGTCTCCGCCTGGCCGCACCAGTTGAACCGCTCCCCGCCCCGCTACGAACGACGCGCCGACCTCCATCAGGGCCGGCTCGAACTGGCCCGCAGCCTCAACCGCTGCCGTCGCCTGCGCACCGCCTGGTGAAGCGAGCGGTCAGGTCAGGATGATCGGATTGGAGAGCGCGGCGACGTCCCCGTTGGGATGGCGGACCTCGACACGGACGAACGCCGAGTCCTCCGCGGTCGTGTCCCACTGCACCGCACCTGGCCCGTCACCGGGCAGAGACACATGGTGAACCGTCCCTCGATCGGTATGGAATCTGACGGTCCCCCACGGCACACCGTGTACTGCTGCCCGCACTTCGACCCGCCCGCCCTGAGCTATGAGCCGTTCTCCCACCCCAGCAACGCGACCCTCGACATTGGCGGTGAACGACAAGCCCACGTCCGCCGACTCGGCGATCCAGCTGCGGCCCGAACCGATTCCGGCCAGGATCGCCTCCGTACTCAGCTCCTCGGCGAAGACCACGGTGTGAGGGATGCCGATCTGCCCCTCCAAGTGTGTGTCGCTGTTGCCCATCGCCGGCCGCCACGAACCCGTCTGGATGTCGGCTGCGAGGCTCCGCCCCCACTCCGCCAGGGCGGCCTCGTTGTCAGCGTTCCAAGGCCGGTCCGAAGTCCACAGCCCGTTCCATACCTCCACCACGTCGAAGCCCCCGAACGGGAACCTGAAGTCGCCCGACGGATAGGGCGCATGCGGGTGTGCGGCCACGCACAGGCCCCCTACTCGATGGACCTGGTCCAGGCACTGATCGATCAGTCCGTCCCTGACCTGGTGGTTCCAGTCAACGACCTGGCCGGGGTTGGTGCCGAGCGCGAGCCAGTGTCCGGTCTTCGTGGTCACTTCCTCACCGAGAACGATCAAGAAGTCATCGGCGGCCAGATGCCCCCAGGCGCCGGGTGCTGCAGCTGAGTTGTGCTCTGTCGTCGCGATGAAGTCGAGCCCGGCAGCGCGGGCCCGAACGGCCAACTCTTCGGGATGGAGTTCCCCGTCCGAGTGGACGGAGTGGACATGGCAGTCCCCCCGGTACCAGGCCGCTCCGCGTCCGACCGCCCGCGCCGGCGGGAAGCTCAAACTCGACAAGTTCTCCCCCCTCCAAAAAGTCCTGCCGAGACAACGCGCAAGGTGAGCAACCGGTTCCGTCGGGCCACTGAGCGCCACTTCAGCCGAGAAGGCAGACGACCGGGAGCCGCCCGGCCCCATTCGGCATTCGCCGGTTGCACGCACCCCGGGCCCGTGCACAGTTCTTAACTAACGCTTTCCCGGCTACGACGGTTCAGTAGAAGACAGTCGCAGCTCGCGCTGCCGAGTGCCTACTGCCGCAGTGCAGGAGGCTCAGCCACGAAAGTCCTGCCCGAGACACCTTCACTTGTACGCCGGCATGGAATCGGTGAAGTTGACTCATTGCTAAGCAGCTGTGGTCTGAGTGCTAACGACTTTGCGGTGTAGCCCTGGGACCCTTGATGACACGGGTGCCAGGGCCAGCCGGTTCCTGTGGATGGATGACTTCGCGATTCGAGCGCATCCGCGGGGGAGGCGTGCTCGTGACATCTACGAGACCCGGTGGCCTCCTTGGTCCGCAAGACCGGCGCAGCGGCTACGGCCGCAGCGTCACTCTGCTGTGGACTGGCATCTGCGATGTGCCCCTCCACCGGGACGCCTAGACGAGCGGCGAAGACGCCGTCACCCAGGCGAACCGACGAGGGCGGCCATATCAGGAGCTGCCCCTACCCCTTGATGCACCGTCTGCTGCCCAAAGAAACAGACCATATCGTCTGTAGTGGCGGAGAAGCCCTGCGTCGCAGGAACACCTTCCACGGCAGATTCAGGTCCGTGTCGCAGGGGCGCTTCGAGGTGCACTTATTGGCTTTGAACTGGGGAATTAGGGATTCTAGGCGAGGAGTAGAAGCCACTGGCCCCTGTGCGCGTTTGGCTGTAACTCACTCCTCTTCTCGCGTCGCGAGAAGAGGAGTAGCGCTAAACAGTCGCTATGGTCTACTTTTAAGAGCGGCACAGGGCCTGTCACGTGCAGAGGATTGGCGTGAGGGGCGACAAAAACCTGCTTGTGCGGCCAGGGCTGCTGGGCGCGGTGACGGCCCACGACGGCTCGCTGTTTCGGTCACACCCAGGCAGGCCACCGCAGCGCAGACCGACAGGCTGACACCGATTCAAGGAGGTGCTGTTTCGATGGGGGACTGATCGGCTATGTCATGGGCCGGCCGCAAGCCTCGACCAGGAAAGCCGCAGAGCGGCGTGTGGCCGCCCCGAGACGGAACGGCCACCAGACTCTAGCCCGAGTCTCACACCACACTGAGAAAACCCATTCTGCATGGTGCTTCAGTGGGACGTGTGCCACCACGCCCCGCTGAAGCAGCTTACCGATAGCTCACCTATCAGTCACCAAGTAGCGGTGTAGATTTGCAGTCGCGCTGGCTGACGGACCCTTACGCACGCACGTGGGTTCGTTCGTCAGGCGCTGTGATCTGACCAGCACCTTCCTCGACGGTCGGGTCAGGACCACTCAAGACCAGCCGGACCCTTCCGGAAGAGGATGGACGTACTTGGAGAAGCGGACCCGATCAACGCAGGCCCGAGCTGTGAGGACGCGACAGCGGATTCTCGAAGGGGCCAGCAAGGTGTTCAATCAGCGCGGCTTCGGTGAAGCGACCATTGCAGAAATCATCGAAGCTGCAGGAGTCACGAAAGGGGCTCTCTACCATCACTTTGGAGCCACCGGGCCAGTAGCCGCAAAGGTCAAAATAGCGCAGGCGATTCTTGAGAACACGTTGACTCAAGATGGTCTGGTGGAGCGGGAGTCCAAGCTCCAGACATGGATCGATACCGGGATGCTGCTGTCCTATCGGCTTCCTCGAGAGCCGGCGTTGCGCGCTGCTCTGCACCTGGCGGTACACCACACGGCGCGCGACACATACGGGACACCATGGCCTGCCTGGACGGGGGTTACCACCAGTCAGCTCACCGAAGCCCGAGCGAGTGGTGAGCTTCTTCCGCATGTCGATCCTGCTGCCGTCGCTCGCGTACTGGTCGGTGCGTGGGCAGGACTGGCCGTCCTCACGAGCGCTATTGACGGCGATCTGCAGGCCTTCGAAAGGGAGAGCGTCAGACTGTACGAGCTCTTTTTGCCGGCGATTGCTGTGCCCAGCGTCATCATGCACCTCGACTACGCTGCGGACCGCGGCGAGAGGGTCTGGTCCGAGTATGTCAACCGTGAGAAGTGAAAGTGGAAAATATACCCTACTATGCCAAGTTGTTACGCGAGTACCTGGTCGGGATCTACGGTCCGGACGACTCCCTCCCGGACTTAGCGGCTGACTGGATTGCGCGTTACCCCAGCCCCAACACCCAACGCTCTTACAACCGTTCCTTTAGGCTGTTTGTTGCATTCGCGCGTAGGCGCGGCATACACCCCATGCAGTTGGAGTCTAAGCATGCGCACGATTTCGCCGCATACTTGACCACCGTGACTGGCCGAGAGGACAAGCCACTCTCCAGCACAAGCCGCAGATCCATGCTGTCAGCAGCCAGCACCTTCTATCAGCACTGGTACACACTCAAAGGCGACTACACTAGCCGTAATCCATTCGCAGATGTTCCTCGCTCCTAATGGATGGGTGTGCATGTTCGCGGGACGCACCTCAGGAATATCGTCAACACCGGGGACTGGTCAGCACCGTGAGGATGGCTTTCTAGCTTTCCTCTCGTGATTCCAAAGGCCACCGAGATTCCAAGTCGACAGAGCATCACTGCCGCCCTTCATTCCGGCTCGTATGAGCCTCCTGGACTCCATGCCAGACAGTGGATATCCGGCATAGGTGAGGCTGTGCAGACGAGCCAGCTGTCAGACCGTGTTGGTGTTGCCCGCGCCGCCTTGGCACCGGGTTCCTCGCGATCCTTTGAGCCATGTTGTCGGAGCGTCGCCGTCGGGACGGCACGGCCCGCAGCAGCCACGCAGTAGACGCGCCGCGCCGAGGCGGCACAGAAGATACTTCCAGGCCTGTGCAGGTCAGACCTGCGAGCCCACAATTTGACCGCGTTTGACGCCTCAGGAACCGGCGTTTGAGTGGCTCTTGGCCACTATGGTGGGGCGCTCTGCCGAGTCGAACTGGAGCGTCTCGCCTCATGGTTGACAGTTTCGTCCACCTGCACAATCACACCGAATACTCGATGCTCGATGGTGCCCAGAAGCTGAAGCCGATGTTCGCTGAAGTGGACCGTCAGGGCATGCCGGCAGTCGCGATGTCCGACCACGGCAACATGTTCGGTGCGTACGAGTTCCACCAGGTGTCCAAGGGCTTCGAGAACGTCAAGCCGATCATCGGGATCGAGGCGTACGTCGCGCCTTCCTCGCGCCGCAACCGCAAGCAGGAGTTTTGGGGCCCCGGCGGGCAGCGCGCCATGTCCGACGACGGAGAGGGATCGAAGGACGTCTCCGGTGGGGGCCGCTTCACCCACATGACCATGTGGGCCGAGAACGTCCAGGGCCTGCGCAATCTCTTCTACCTGTCCACTGAGGCGTCGTACACCGGCCAGTTCCCGGCCGGCAAGCCGCGGATGGACATGGAGCTGATCAGCGAGCACGCCGAGGGCATCATTGCGACGACCGGATGCCCCTCCGGGGCGATCCAGACCCGGCTGCGCCTGAACCAGTACGACAAGGCGCGCGAGGTCGCCTCCGCCTACCAGGACATTTTCGGCCGGGCGAACTACTTCCTGGAGCTGATGGACCACGGCCTGTCCATCGAACGGCAGGTCCGGGACGGCCTGATGCGACTCGCCAATGAACTCAACATCCCGCTCTTGGCCACCAATGACGCGCATTACATCCACGCGGACCAGGCCGACGCGCACGACAACCTGCTGTGCATCGGTGTCGGCAAGAACAAGGCCGACGAGAAACGGTTCCGTTTCTCGGGCAACGACTACTACCTCAAGACCGCTGCCGAGATGCGCGGGCTGTTCTCGGAGTTGGCTGAGGCGTGCGACAACACGCTGCTGATCGCGGAGCGCGTCGAGTCGTACGACGAGGTCTTCGACAACGTCGATGAGATGCCGCAATTCCCCGACGTGCCGGCGGGGGAGACCCAGGAGTCGTGGCTGCGCAAGGAGTGCCTGAAGGGTCTCGCCAGACGCTACGGCGAACCGATGCCGGCCGAGGTCATGGAGCGGTTCGAGACCGAGATGTCGGTCATCGGTCCGATGGGCTTCTCCTCCTACTTCCTCGTCGTCGCGGACATCTGCAAGTACGCACGTGAGAACGGGGTGCCGGTCGGCCCGGGCCGTGGCTCGGCCACCGGCTCGATCGTGGCGTACGCGACCCGCATCACGGAGCTGTGCCCGCTGGAGCACGGCTTGCTCTTCGAGCGGTTCCTCAACCCTGAGCGCATCAATCCGCCGGATGTCGACCTCGACTTCGACGACCGCCAGCGCGACAAGATGGTGCGCTACGTCACCGAGAAATACGGCGACGAGTACACCGCCATGGTGAACACGTTCGGCAAGATCAAGGCCAAGAACGCGATCAAGGACAGCTCGCGCATTCTCGGCTACCCGTTCCAGCACGGGGAGCGGATCACGAAGGCCCTGCCCGAAGACATCATGGGCAAGTCGATCCCCCTGGATGGAATCTTTGACCCCGAGCACCCGCGGTACGGCGAGTGCGGCGAGATCCGGCAGATGTACGAGAACGAGCCGGACGTCCAGAAGGTCATCGACACCGCCAAAGGTGTCGAGGGCCTCACCCGTGGTACTGGTGTGCACGCAGCCGCGGTCATCCTGTCCAAGACCAAGCTGACCGAGCGCATCCCGCTGCACATGCGGGCCAAGGACGGCGTCAAGATCACCGGCTTTGACTACCCCAGTTGCGAAAACATGGGGTTGGTCAAGATGGACTTCCTGGGCCTGCGGAACCTGGGCGTCATCGACCACGCCATCCACAACATCCGCGAGAACCGTGGGGTCAAGCTCGCCTGCGTCGATCCGATGGACGGCGACACCGAAACGGTCGTCATCCCCCTCGACGACAAGACGACCTTCGAACTCCTCGGGCGCGGCGACACCTTCGGCGTCTTCCAGCTCGACGGCGGCGGCATGCGCGCCCTCCTGAAGCTCATGGAACCGTCGCGATTCGAGGACATCGCAGCGGCCCTCGCGCTGTACCGGCCCGGCCCGATGGCCGCCAACGCGCACACCAACTACGCGTTGCGGCAGAACGGTAAGCAGGAGCCCGACCCGATCCACCCGGAGCTGAAGGAAGTCCTCGACCCGATCCTGGGCTCCACCCACCACCTGCTCATCTTCCAAGAGCAGATCATGGCCATCGCCCGGACCCTCGCCGGATACACACTCGGCGGGGCCGACATGCTGCGCCGCGCGATGGGCAAGAAGAAACCCGAGGTGCTGGCCGCGGAGTGGGAGAAGTTCCACGGCGGCATGAAGGCAAACGACTACTCGGAAGAGGCCATCAAGGCCATCTGGGACGTCATGTTGCCCTTCTCCGGGTACGCCTTCAACAAAAGTCACACCGCCGGATACGGCTTGGTCAGCTACTGGACCGCCTACCTGAAGGCGAACTACCCGGCCGAGTACATGGCCGCCCTCCTGACGTCCGTCGGAGACGACAAGGACAAGGCCGGCATCTACCTGGCGGACGCCCGCAAGCTCGGCGTCACCGTCCTACAGCCCGACGCCAACGAGTCCGTCGCAGAGTTCGCAGCCGTCGGCGACGACGTGCGCTTTGGCCTCCGGTCGGTGCGCAACGTCGGCGACAACGTCATCGAGGCAATCGTCTCGGCCCGCAAGACCAAGGGGAAATTCAGTTCGTTCGCCGACTTCCTCGACAAGGCCGATCTGCCGGCGCTCAACAAGCGGGCGGTCGAATCGCTCATCAAGGCCGGAGCCTTCGATTCGCTCGGCAACACCCGCAAGGGCCTGACCGCGATCCACGAAACGGCCATCGACGCGGTGGTGCCGTTGAAGAAAGCTGCTGCGTATGGGCAGGACGACCTGTTCGCGGGACTTGGCGGGAAAGGCGGTGATGACTCGGCCGGCTTCGGCATCGACCTCAGCATCGACGACAGCGAATGGCCACGCAAGCAACTGCTCTCCACCGAGCGCGAGATGCTCGGGATGTACGTCTCGGCACACCCTCTGGATGGCACCGAGCACATCCTCTCGGCCAACCGGGACATCACCATCCCTGAGCTACTGGCCTCCGGCCGCACCGAGGGCATCGTGCGCCTGTCGGGTCTGATCACCAGCGTCCAGCAGAAGATGACCAAACAAGGCAGCGCATGGGCCATCGTCAACCTCGCCGACCGTGACGGCACAATGGAGGTCCTGTTCTTCCCCGCTGCCTACCAGCTCGTCATGGGCGCTCTGGTCGAAGACAGCGTGGTGTCCGTGCAAGGCCGCATCAACGACCGTGACGGCACGATCAGCATCTTCGGTCAGGAAATGCAGGTGCTCGACGTTGCCTCGGCAGAGCGCACCGGCGCAGCGCCCGTCCTGCTCAAGTTCCCCTACCACCGCATCAATGAGCCCGCGCTCAAGGAACTCAAGCGGATCGTGGGGGCGCACCCGGGGGAGAATCCGGTCCACCTCTCGGTGCGAGGAGTGCAGAAGACCATCGTCTACCAACTGCAATCCACTGTGAACGCGACCACGATCGCCTCTGACATCAAGGGCAGCTTCGGCCCAGATGCCTGGCAGGGCATGGCGTGACACAGAGAGACACGGAGAGAGGCGAGGAGGCCGCCCTCCAGCGTTGCTGTGCCGGTGTTGCCACCGCGGAGAGCAGCCTGCCGACGAGTTGATCGCGCTCTTCACCCTGGACGGGCTACTCGGTCACAACGAATGAGACGTTCGGCGAGTGGTCGTTCGGCGGCGGGGTGCGACTGGCGCGCCCGTGGCCCGATGCTTCGGGGCGTCGCCTCACCGGAGACGCTCCGGCCCACGTTGCACTGGCCGCCAGTGAGGGGCCTCGCGTGCCGATGGCGCCGAGCCTCGGGCGGTCTCCACTGGCCTGGGACTACGGCCGCTGCGGCACCCGATGATCTGCTGGGCGCTGCGCATCATCTCTTGGCCACATTGCCAGGTCGCTCACCGGCTTGTTCTGCCGGCTGGACTGCACCTGCTCGTGCCTGTTGACGGAGGCAGACCGGCTAACGCCTGCCCGAGCTCTGCCTTCGTCCCGTCGTGGTCTCGGTGCGGACCGAGAGTGGGGAAGTGCGGACACCTGAGCCGGGAGAAACCGCTTTGACCGACGTGCACCAACTCTTTAGGCCGCCCGACTGCCCCGGTGCAGTGATCCTCTGTGCCCTGGGAAATCCATGACGGGGGAGGCGGTGGGATTGCGCCGAGGTGGCGAGGTCGGATGTCCGGAGTTCACGCAAGAGGCGGTTGTACTCCGTCTCGGTCGTCGGCTGACTTCACAAGGAACCTTCTGGCCCTTCTCACCTGCCCGCCCTCACATTCCTTGTTACGGCATCGCGGCCACATCATCCCGGCTGTCGGCCTCCGCGACTTCTATGTCCATCGCATGTGGATGGCGGTGAGTTGTTGTACTCGTTGTGGTGTCAGTGTTGTGGCTCTGGATCTTTGGTTGTTGATCCATGTTCCGAGCCGTAGGTGGTGTTCTTCCGCCCCCTCACCGCTGGCCTCGCGGTCGCCCGTCCTGTCGCCTACGGTGATGGTCTCGATGTGTTTGCGGGGTACTTGTAGGTGGCCTTCGCGTTGGTAGTACTGGCGGGCTGCGGCGTAGTTCTTGGACCACTTGTCAGCTTGCGTGTG
>NZ_JBEZMM010000036.1:0-82102 GCF_040652715.1 Streptomyces sp. NPDC048196
CAGCCCGCCGCAGGCGCAACGGCGAACAACACCCGCGGCGCAGCAGACAGCAACGTGCGGCGGCGCCGCAAAGCGCAACGACGAGACGCCCCGCGGCGCAGCAGACGGGTACGTGCGGGGCGCCGCAAAGCGCAACGACGAGACGCCCCGCGCCGGGACAGACAGGTACGTGCGGGGCGCCGCAAAGCGCGCAACGGCGAGCAACCACCGCGGCGGGACAGCCGGCTACGTGCGGGGCGCCGCAAAGCGCAACCGCGAGCAACCACCACGGCGCCGCAGACAACTACGTGGGAGGCTGGGGCGCCGCCAGCACCGCTACGCCCCGCCGCGGGAGCGTGACCCGTGTGACGGCCGGGCCGTCGGCGGCCATCGCGTCCCGGAGGGGCCGCGGAAGGACGACTTCCGCGGCCTCCGCGCCGTGGTTGAGGAGGAAGACGTACCGCACGTCGGTGCCCTCGCGGACGGTGGCCTGGACGCCGGGCGGGAGGTTCGGGAGGACGGGGGTCACGCCTGCCTCCGCCCGTACGCCGTCGAGCAGGGTCCGCAGGAGTGCGGGGGCGAGCCGGGTCGCGACGTACCAGGCGGTGCCCCGGCCGTAGGTGTGGCGGGTGACGGCGGGGCGCCCGGTGAGGTCGCCGTCGGTGAACCGGGCCAGTGCCTCGGCTCCTTCGAGGTGGACGGCTTCCGACCACAGGTCTGCCCGGCCGGTGTACGCGCCGTCGCCGACGCCTACGGAGCGGTCCTCGGCCAGTGGCCAGAATTCCTCCACGTGCAGGCCCAGCAGCTCGCGGAGGGGGGCCGGGTATCCGCCGGGGTGGACGCGGTCGTGGGCGTCGACGATGCCGGAGAAGAAGGAGACCAGGAGGTGGCCGCCGGCGCGTACGTGGTCGGCCAGCCGCTCCGCGTCCTGTTCGGTCAGCAGGTAGAGGTTGGGCACCACCACCAGGCGGTAGCCGGTCAGGTCGCGTTGGGGCGGGAGGACGTCGCAGGGCACGCCGGCCTCGAAGAGCGGACGGTAGTGGTCCAGCGCGATACGGGAGTGGTCCAGCGCGGTGGACGGTTTGGAGTCCAGCTCCAGTGCCCACCAGCTGTGCCAGTCCGCCAGCAGCGCCACTTCGGCCCGGGAACGGGTGCCCTCGATGCCGGGGACGGCCGCCAGTTCCCGGCCGAGTTCGGTGATCTCGCGGAAGATCCGGGTGCCGGTGCCGCCGTGCGGGACCATCGCGGAGTGGAACTTCTCCGCGCCGCCCAGCGACTGCCGCCACTGGAAGAACAGCACCGCGTCCGCGCCCTGCGCGACGGCCTGCCAGCTCCACAGCCGCATCGCACCGGGCGGCTTCGGGCCGTTGCGGGGCCGCCAGTTGACCGCGCTCGGCGCCTGCTCCAGCAGCAGCCAGGGCTGCCCGGACCGCGCGGACCGCATCAGGTCGAAGACGTAACCGGCCCGGACGTGGTCGTCGGCGGCGTACGGGTCCTGGTAGAAGTCCAGCGCCATCGCGTCCATATGGGGCGCCCAGGCGAACGCGTTCACCGGTTTGTGCTGCGGCATCAGGTTGGTGGTGACCGGAACGTGGGGGGTCAGCCGGTTCAGGACCGCTTTTTCGGCCAGGTAGCAGGCGCGGAGCGCCTCGTCGCCGAAGCGCAGGTAGTCCAGCTGCTGGGCGGGGTTGGGGAAGGTGGGGGCGGTGCGCGGCGGCAGCACCTCGTCGAAGTCGCCGTAGCCCTGCGACCAGAAGGCCGTCGACCAGGCCGCGTTGAGCGCGTCGATGCTGCCGTAGCGGGTGCGCAGCCAGTGCCGGAAGTCCGCGGCCGACACGTCGCAGAAGCACTGCGGGGTGTGGCAGCCGTACTCGTTGCCGACGTGCCACATGGCCAGCGCCGGATGGCCCGCGTAACGGGTGGCGAGCTGCTCGGCGAGGCGTACGGCGTGGGTGCGGTAGACGGGGCTGGAGGGGCAGTAGTGCTGCCGGCCGCCGGGCCAGCGGCGCTGCCCGTCCGGGCCCTCGGGCAGGATCTCGGGGTGCGCGCGGGACAGCCAGGGGGGTGGCGAGGCGGTCATCGTCGCCAGACAGACGGCGATGCCGACGCCGGCCAGCCCGTCCATGACCCGGTCGAACCATCCGAAGTCCCATTGCCCGGGCCGGGGTTCGACCTTCGCCCAGGAGAAGATCCCGGCGGTGACCATGGTGACGTGGGCCGCCTTCATCAGCTCCAGGTCCTCGGCCCACACCTCCTCGGGCCACTGCTCGGGGTTGTAGTCGCCGCCGAAATGGATGCCCATCGGTCCCCCCAGGGGTCGAAGCTCGGGCGGGCCGGTCCGCGGCCCGCGGGCGCCCGGGACCCGCGTCCCGGTCACGACGAGTTCTTGTACACGCTCCAGCCGCCGTCCACGACGAGGCTCGCGCCGGTGATGAAGGACGCCTCGGGGGAGAGCAGGAAGGTGATCGCGGCGGCGATCTCCTCGGGCCGCCCCAGCCGCCGGGCGGCCGTCTCCGCGGCGGCGGCCTGCCGTTCCTCCTCGCCGATCCCGTCCCAGGCCGCGGTCAGTACGGGGCCCGGCAGCACGCTGTTGACCCGTACCTCCGGGCCGTATTCGACGGCCAGCTGGCGACCCAGCCCGGTCAGCCCGGCCTTCGCCGCCGCGTAGGCGGGCCGGCCCGGAAGTCCCACCAGGGCGTGCACGGACGAGGTCAGCACCACTGCGCCGTGCCGCTCCCGCAGGTCGGTGAGGGCGGCCCGCACGCCGAGGAACGAGCCGGTCAGGTTCACCGCGAGCTGCCGCTCCCAGTCGGCGAGCGGGGTGCGGTCGGCCGGCGCGACGTACGGCAGGTAGGCGTTGCTCACCAGCCCGTCCACCGGGCCGTAGCGCCGCCGCGCGGCCTCGACGGCCCGCTGCCAGTCCGCCTCGGCCGCCACGTCGCCGTGCTCGAACGAGGCCCGGCCGCCGGCCGCGCGGATCCGTCGGGCGAGGTGCTCGCCGCGGTCGTCGTCGAGGTCCAGCAGCAGCACGCCCGCGCCCTCGGCGGCCAGCCGGTCGGCGGTGGCCGCCCCGATGCCGGCGGCGGCCCCGGACACCACGACCGTACGGTCCTCGAACCGCCGGCCGTACGGGCCGCGGGGCCGGTGCGGTGTGCGCTGCTGGCTCATGGCGCGATCCAAGTGCACAACGGGAGCCGCGGGCAAGGGGACGGGGTCGCGAGGGGGCGCGCGTCGAATCAGTGGGCGCATAAAGCTGGCTTACGCGCCCCCAATTGCGGTGTGCGGCACTGCGTCGCGCGCGGGCTGACGGTGTGTTTCCGCGGCTGTGCCTTCGCCCCTGCGACCTCCGGCGACAGCGCCCGCGCCGCTGCCCCGGGAGTGCGCGCCCCTCCTCCGCCCCGAAAAGTCGACGCGGGCGGGGCGGCGGGCCGCCGTCGGGGGCCGGGCGGGCTCACGGCCGGGTCGGCGGCCGGCTATCCGGGGATGTTGTCGAACGGCCCGGTCAGCTTCCGTAGCAGCCCGGCCAGTTCGCCACGCTGCTGACGGGAGAGTTCGGCCAGGATGGCGCGTTCCTGCACCAGCAGACCGGCCAGTGACTGGTCGGCCTTGTCGCGGCCCTCCGGAGTCAGCCTGACCAGCACTCCCCGCCGGTCACTGGGGTCGGGCAGCCGCTCGACGAGGTTCTTCTTGGCGAGCCGGTCGATGCGGTTGGTCATCGTCCCCGAGGTGACCAGCGTCTGCGTCAGCAGCGCTCCGGGGGAGAGCTGATACGGCGCCCCGGCCCGGCGCAGCGCCGTCAGGACGTCGAACTCCCAGGGTTCCAGGCCCACCTCGGCGAACGCGATGCGCCGGGCCCGGTCGAGATGTCTGGCCAGCCTGGAGACGCGGCTGAGGACCTCAAGCGGTTCCACGTCGAGGTCCGGGCGCTCCCGGCGCCATGCTGCGACCAGTCGGTCGACCTCGTCCTCCATGACGATCAGTGTAGAGGGTCTGTCGACATGAAGTCTCTTGACGTCGAGATATATTTGGCTGGACTATGGGGCATCGTCGGCGGAGGCTCGGTTTCCGGCCGCCACGGCCCGAACCGGACCTGCCCACCCGACCGCGCCAGCCTTGTGCCAGCCCTGCACGACGAAAGGGTTATGAACATGCACGACGCACCAACCTGGGATCCGCAGCAGTACCTCCGCCACTCCGGGCACCGCACCCGTCCCTTCCTCGACCTGCTCGCCCGGATACCGGAACTGCCCCGCCGGGACCGCCCCGCCCGCATCGCCGACCTCGGCTGCGGCCCAGGCAACGTCACCGCCCAGCTCACCGTCCGCTGGCCCGACGCGCACATCACCGGATACGACAACTCCCCCGAGATGCTCAAGGAGGCCGAGACCCACGCCGGCCCCACCCCGGGCGGCGGCCACCTCGACTTCGCCCCGGCCGACGCCACCGACTGGACCCCCGACGAGCCCTTCGACCTGATCGTCTCCAACGCGGCGCTGCAATGGGTGCCCAACCATCCCGAGTCCCTGCCGCGCTGGATCGACGCCCTCACGCCCGGCGGCACCCTCGCCTTCCAGGTACCCGGCAACTTCACCTCGCCCAGCCACGCCCTCCTCGGCGAGCTGTGCGACGCCCCCCAGTGGCGCGAACGCCTCACCGCCCACGGCAGGCGCTTCATCCACATCCTCGAACCCGCCGCCTACCTCGAACGCCTCACCGACCTCGGCTGCGAGGCCGACGTCTGGGAAACCACCTACGTCCAGCTCCTGCAGGGTGACGACCCGGTCCTCGACTGGGTCAAGGGCACCGCCCTGCGCCCCGTCCTGACCGCCCTGGAGGACGACCCGACGGCCCGCGAGGCATTCCTCGCCGAATACCGCGACGCCCTCCGCAAGGCCTATCCCACCGGCCCCCACGGCACCGTCTTCCCCTTCCGCCGCATCTTCGCCATCGCCCGGAAACCGGCGGCCTGACCCCGGCCCGTGCACACCGGCCTCGGACACACCAGCTCGCCCGCCTGCCTGGGGAGGCACGGCAAGCCCGCTGGTTCGAGGCCGGCACGGTTTACGGGGTACGGCCCGGGTTCGTGACCAAGACGCGGATCACGCTGTCGTCGATCACGTAGAGCACGCGGTAGTTGCCGACGCGCAGGCGGCGGATCTCGAGCCCGTAGGCAACGGGCTCAATTCTTCCGGTGCCCTATCAACCGCGGCTTCTGCTCCAGGCCGTCCAGGCCGTGCCAGGCCAGGTTGACCAGGTGGGCGGCGACCTCGGCCTTCTTCGGCTTGCGGACGTCGAGCCACCACTGGCCGGTCAGCGCGACCATGCCGACCAGCGCCTGGGCGTAGAGCGGGGCCAGTTTCTGGTCGAAACCGCGGTTCTTGAACTCCAGGCCGAGGATGTCCTCGACCTGGGTGGCGATATCGCTGATCAGCGACGCGAACGTGCCCGTCGACTGGGCGACCGGCGAATCCCGGACCAGGATGCGGAAACCGTCGGTGTACGTCTCGATGTAGTCGAGCAGCGCGAACGCGGCCTGTTCGAGGAGCTCGCGGGGATGGCCGGCGGTCAGCGCGCCGGTCACCATGTCCAGCAGCTGACGCATCTCGCGGTCCACCACCACCGCGTACAGCCCCTCCTTGCCGCCGAAGTGCTCGTAGACCACCGGCTTGGAAACCCCGGCCTTCGCGGCGATCTCCTCCACCGACGTGCCCTCGAAGCCGCGCTCGGCGAAGAGCGTGCGACCGATGTCCAGCAGCTGCTCACGGCGCTCCGCGCCGGTCATCCGGACCCTGCGCGCCCGCCGCGTGCCCGCGGCGGCGGGAGGCTTGCTCTTGCTGCTGCTCGTACTGCTGCTGTCGTCGATCGCCACTCGTCAATGATGCCTTCCCCCGTCACCGCCGCGGGCTACCCCGCAGCGGCGGTCTCCTTGCGCCGGGCCTCGATGCGCGACGCGTTCGGCCAGCGGACGTCATACGCCCAGCCCGCCTTCTCGAACCAGCGGATCAACCGGGCACTGGAATCCACCTGCCCCTTCATCACGCCGTGCCGGGCGGACGTCGGATCCGCGTGGTGCAGGTTGTGCCAGGACTCCCCGCAGGACAGCACCGCCAGCCACCACACGTTGCCCGAGCGGTCGCGGGACTTGAACGGGCGCTTGCCCACCGCGTGGCAGATGGAGTTGATCGACCACGTGACGTGATGCAGCAACGCCACCCGGACCAGCGAGCCCCAGAAGAACGCGGTGGCCGCACCCTGCCACGACCACGTCACCAGCCCGCCCACCACCGGCGGGATCAGCAGCGACACCGTCGTCCACAGCACGAACTGCCGCGAGATCGTCCGGATCGCCTCGTCCTTGATCAGATCCGGCGCGTACTTGTGCTGCGGCGTCTGCTCCTCGTCGAACATCCAGCCGATGTGCGCCCACCACAGGCCCTTCATCAGGGCCGGCACCGTCTCACCGAACCGCCACGGAGAGTGCGGATCCCCCTCCGCATCGGAGAACTTGTGGTGCTTGCGGTGATCCGCCACCCAGCGGACCAGCGGACCCTCCACCGCCAGCGACCCCATGATCGCCAGCGCGATCCGCAGCGGACGCTTCGCCTTGAAGGAACCATGGGTGAAATAACGGTGGAAACCGATCGTGATGCCGTGGCAACCGATGAAATACATCGCCGTCATCAGCGCCAGGTCCAGCCAGCTCACCCCCCAGCCCCAGGCCAGCGGAACCGACGCCACCAGCGCCACGAACGGAACGGTGATGAACAACAGCAGCGTGATCTGTTCGACCGACCGGCGCTGCTCACCACCCAGCGTCGCGGACGGCAACGGAGCACCGGCCCGCCCGGACGCATCGGAAGAAAGCAAAGGATCTTCTACGGCTTCAGGACCTGCGGTCATGATGTCCCTCGTCGGGGGCTCGGGGGCACGGCTACGGCCTACGGAACCGTAACCTACGGTCTCGTAAGTATGGCAGCGACACCGCCACGGGCAAGGCCGTGACAGGGCCCACACCACCACCTCCCGCCACGGATGCCCACCCATCGGACGGTGTGATCCGCCGACAGTGGGCAGTCCTATCCTGGGGACGTCGGACAGCGCGGTCCGCAACCCGCCCGCATCAGACTTGCCCACGCGTCGCGCCCCACCACCCCTCCCAGCGAGCCGCGGAGCGACGCCCCTGATCGCCGCAAGGAGCACCAGTGAGCAGTGCCGACAACACCCCCGTCGAGACCGCGACCACCGAGCCCTCCGAGGCCGCCGGCGTCGCCCTGCGCGCCGACATCCGCCGCCTCGGCGACCTCCTCGGCGAGACCCTCGTCCGGCAGGAAGGCCCCGAGCTCCTCGACCTCGTCGAGCAGGTACGCGCCCTGACCCGCTCCGACGGCGAGGCCGCGGCCCGCCTCCTCGGCGACACCGACCTGGCCACCGCCGCCAAGCTCGTCCGCGCCTTCTCGACGTACTTCCACCTCGCCAACGTCACCGAGCAGGTCCACCGCGGCCGCGAGCTGCGCGCCAAGCGCGCCGCCGAGGGCAGCATCCTCGCCCGCACCGCCGACATGCTCAAGGACGCCGACCCCGAGCACCTGCGGAACACCGCCCGCAACCTCGGCGTACGCCCCGTCTTCACCGCCCACCCCACCGAGGCCGCCCGCCGCTCCGTCCTCACCAAGCTCCGCAAGGTCGCCGAGCTGCTCGACCGGACCGACGCCACCGAACGCCGCCGCACCGACCTCCGCCTCGCCGAGAGTATCGACCTCATCTGGCAGACCGACGAACTCCGCGTCGCCCGCCCCGAGCCCACCGACGAGGCCCGCAACGCCATCTACTACCTCGACGAGCTCGCCCGCGGCGCCGTCGGCGACGTCCTCGAAGACCTCGCCGCCGAGCTCGAACGCGCCGGCTCCCCGCTGCCCCCCGGCACCCGCCCGCTCACCTTCGGCACCTGGATCGGCGGCGACCGCGACGGCAACCCCAACGTCACCCCCCAGGTCACCTGGGACGTGCTGATCCTCCAGCACGAGCACGGCATCACCGACGCCCTCGAACACGTCGATGAGCTCCGCGGCGCCCTGTCCAACTCCATCCGCAACTGCGGCGCCACCGACGAGCTGCTGGAATCCCTCCAGCGCGACCTCGACGTCCTCCCCGAGATCAGCCCCCGCTACAAGCGCCTCAACGCCGAAGAGCCCTACCGCCTCAAGGCCACCTGCATCCGCCAGAAGCTCGTCAACACCCGCGAGCGGCTCGCCGGCGACACCCCCCACGTCCCCGGCCGCGACTACCTCGGCACCACCGAGCTCCTCGACGACCTCACCCTCCTCCAGACCTCCCTGCGCGAACACCGCGGCGGCCTGGTCGCCGACGGCCACCTCGAACGCACCATCCGCACCATCGGCGCCTTCGGCCTCCAGCTCGCCACCATCGACATCCGCGAGCACGCCGACGCCCACCACCACGCACTCGGCCAGCTCTTCGACCGCCTCGGTGAGGAATCCTGGCGCTACGCCGACATGCCGCGCGACTACCGCCGCAAGCTCCTCGCCAAGGAACTCCGCTCCCGGCGCCCGCTCGCCCCCACCCCGGCCCCCCTCGACGAAGCCGGCGCCAAGACCCTCGGCGTCTTCCGCACCATCCTCAAGGCCAAGGAAACCTTCGGCGCCGAGGTCACCGAGTCCTACATCATCTCCATGTGCCAGGGCTCCGACGACGTCTTCGCCGCCGCCGTCCTCGCCCGCGAGGCCGGCCTCATCGACCTGCACGCCGGCTGGGCCAAGATCGGCATCGTCCCGCTCCTCGAAACCACCGACGAGCTCAAGATCGCCGACCAGCTCCTCGACGAAATGCTCGCCGACCCCTCCTACCGACGCCTGGTCGCCCTCCGCGGCGACGTCCAGGAAGTCATGCTCGGCTACTCCGACTCCTCCAAGTTCGGCGGCATCACCACCTCCCAGTGGGAGATCCACCGCGCCCAGCGACTCCTCCGCGACGTCGCCCACCGGCACGGCGTACGCCTCCGCCTCTTCCACGGCCGCGGCGGCACCGTCGGCCGCGGCGGCGGCCCCTCCCACGACGCGATCCTCGCCCAGCCCTACGGCACCCTCGAAGGCGAGATCAAGGTCACCGAACAGGGCGAAGTCATCTCCGACAAGTACCTCATCCCGTCCCTCGCCCGGGAAAACCTCGAACTGACCGTCGCCGCCACCCTCCAGGCCTCCGCCCTGCACACCGCACCCCGCCAGTCCGACGAGGCCCTCGCCCGCTGGGACGCGGCCATGGAAACCGTCTCCGAAGCCGCCCACGGCGCCTACCGCCGCCTCGTCGAGGACCCCGACCTCCCGGCGTACTTCTTCGCCTCCACCCCCGTCGACCAGCTCGCCGAACTCCACCTCGGCTCCCGGCCCTCCCGCCGCCCCGACTCCGGCGCCGGCCTCGACGGCCTCCGCGCCATCCCGTGGGTCTTCGGCTGGACCCAGTCCCGGCAGATCGTCCCCGGTTGGTACGGCGTCGGCACCGGCCTCAAGGCCGCCCGCGAAGCCGGCCTCGACACCGTCCTCGACGAAATGCACGACCACTGGCACTTCTTCCGCAACTTCCTCTCCAACGTCGAAATGACGCTGGCCAAGACCGACCTGCGGATCGCCCAGCACTACGTCGACACCCTCGTCCCCGACGAACTGAAGCACGTCTTCGACGTCATCAAGGCCGAACACGAACTCACCGTCGCCGAGGTCCTGCGCATCACCGGCGAAAAGGAACTCCTCGACGCCAGCCCCGTCCTCAAGCAGACCTTCCACATCCGCGACGCCTATCTCGACCCGATCTCCTACCTCCAGGTCTCCCTCCTCCACCGCCAGCGCACCGCCGCCGAACGCGGCGAAGAGCCCGACCCGGTCCTCGCCCGCGCCCTGCTCCTCACCGTCAACGGCGTCGCCGCCGGCCTCCGCAACACCGGCTGACCCGACACACCCCCACACAAACGGCGGCGGCCGGCCCCTTCACCGAAGGAGCCGGCCGCCGCCGTATCAATTCCGCCGCATCACTTCCATGCAATGACCACGTGCGCTACATCGCCGCGAACGCCGCCCCCAACAACGCCGCCCCCAACAACCCCATCCCCCACGCCGTACGCCGCAACCGCATCCCCCCGGCCACCACCAGCGCCGCCAGCAACAACGCCCCCGCGAACGGCACCCACGCATGCAGCACCCCCGCCGCCCCCGCCCGCACCGCACGCGACGTCCCCGGCTTCAGCACCACATCGACCCGCTCACCCTTCTCCGGCGCCGCCGCCTGCGCGATCGACACCCGAGCCCGCGGCCGACCCGTCCCCGCCACCGGCACATACGGACCCGAACACCGCTCACCCGCACACGCCGACACCGTCAACACCCCGCGCTCCCGGCCCTTGACCAGCATCGCGTACTTCGCCGTACTCCACGACGTCCACACCCCCGCCACCAGCAACAGCAACGCCAGCAGCCCCATCAACCCCGTCCGGGCGACCAGCACCACCCCATAGGCACTCTCACCGAGCCGTCGCCAACGACTGCGTCTGACCGAACGGGTGCGCGTACTGCTCTTGGGCATGGCCGCGATCCTTGGCCATCCACCAGCACCCGTCAACCTCCGACAACAATTCGTCAGACCCTGCCCCGACCCGTCCCCTTAAAGCACCCGATCACGTGTTGTACGTGCTCTGCGCCCGCTCCAAACCATCCACGATCAACGACTCCACCGCATCCGCCGCACGATCCACGAAATAGTCCAACTCCCGCCGCTCCGCCGACGAAAAGTCCCGCAGCACAAAATCCGCCACCGGCATACGACCCGGCGGACGCCCGATCCCGAACCGCACCCGGTGATAATCCGCACCCAACGACTTCGTGATCGACTTCAGGCCGTTGTGACCGTTGTCACCACCGCCCAGCTTCAGCCGCAGCGCACCGAAATCAATGTCCAACTCATCATGAACCGCCACCACATGCGCCACCGGCACCTTGAAGAAATCCCGCAACGCGGTCGTCGGCCCACCCGACAGATTCATGAACGACAACGGCTTCGCCACCACCACCCGGCGGCTCGACAACCCCGGCGCACCCAGCCGGCCCTCCACCACCTGAGCCCGCGCCTTGTGCGACTTGAAACGGCCCCCCAACCGCTCCGCCAAAAGATCCGCCACCATGAAGCCGACGTTGTGCCGATTACCCGCGTACTCCGCACCCGGATTACCGAGACCCACCACCAGCCACGGGCTGTCCGCATCCGCCATCTGCACCCTCCTCCAACGGCACGACCGCCGCCCCGCGCCAACAGCACGGGACGACGGTCACCAAAAGAATCACCAGGGCACACCGGCCCCGGAAGCGAATCAGGCCTCGGCGCCCTCGGCCTCGCCCTCGGCACCTTCCTCGGCCGGAGCCTCGGCCTGCGCCGACACGACCTGCAGGACGACGGCCTCGTCCTCCACCGCCAGCGACACACCCGACGGGAGCGCGATGTCCTTGGCCAGCACCGACGTACCCGCGTCCAGACCGGCGATCGACACCGTCACCGACTCCGGGATGTGCGTCGCCTCGGCCTCGACCGGCAGCGTGTTCAGCACGTGCTCCAGCAGGTTGCCACCCGGAGCCAGCTCACCCTCGGTCTGGATCGGCAGCTCGACCGTGACCTTCTCGCCCTTCTTCACGGCCAGGAAGTCCACGTGCACCAGGAACCGGCGGATCGCCTCACGCTGCACATCCTTGGGGATGACCAGCTCGCTCTTGCCGTTGAACTCCAGACGCAGCAGCGCGTTCGGCGTCTTCAGCGCCATCATCAGCGCGTGGCTGTCGATCGCCACGTGCTGCGGCTCCGCACCGTGACCGTAGATAACACCCGGAACCTTCGCCTCACGACGCAGACGGCGGGCCGCACCCTTACCGAAGTCGTCCCGCACCTCAGCGGAAAGCTTCACCTCAGCCATGACAGCACTCCTCGTATCTCAGAAACATCCGGTGGGCGTCACCCGGCCCACGACAGACCTGCTACGAAGAGCGCGTCGATAACGGACAACCACCCAAAAAGGCGGCCTCCCTCGCCGAGCAACTCCACGAGTCTACCCGGCAGGAAGGCCGCCCCAAAATGGATCTCAAGCGCCCGGCGGACGCGGGCCCCTACCCCGCCCCACGGACCCCGACGATCACTGCTCCTCGAACAGGCTCGTCACCGAACCGTCCTCGAACACCTCACGGATCGCCCGGGCGATCGTCGGCGCCATCGACAACACCGTGATCTTGTCCAGCTCCAGCTCCGAAGGCGTCGGCAGCGTATTCGTGAACACGAACTCACTCACCTTCGAATTCTTCAGCCGATCCGCCGCCGGACCCGACAGCACACCATGCGTCGCCGTCACGATTACATCCGACGCACCATTCGCGAACAACGCATCCGCCGCCGCACAAATCGTGCCACCGGTGTCGATCATGTCGTCGACCAGGACACACACCCGGCCCTCCACATCACCGACCACCTCGTGCACCGTGACCTGATTCGCCACGTCCTTGTCCCGCCGCTTGTGCACGATCGCCAACGGCGCACCCAGACGGTCACACCAACGGTCCGCCACCCGCACCCGGCCGGCATCCGGCGACACCACCGTCAGCTTGTCCCGGTCCACCTTCGCGCCGACGTAATCCGCCAGCACCGGCAGCGCAAAAAGATGATCCACCGGACCGTCGAAGAAACCCATGATCTGATCCGTGTGCAGATCCACCGTCACCACACGGTCCGCACCCGCGGTCTTCATCAAATCCGCGATCAGCCGCGCCGAAATCGGCTCACGACCACGGTGCTTCTTGTCCTGACGCGCATAACCGTAGAACGGCACGATCACCGTGATGCTACGGGCCGACGCCCGCTTCAACGCATCAATCATGATCAGCTGCTCCATGATCCACTTATTGATCGGAGCCGTGTGGCTCTGAATCAAAAAGCAATCAGCACCACGCGCAGACTCCTGATAGCGGACATAGATCTCACCGTTGGCGAAGTCAAAAGCCTTCGTCGGGACCAGGCCGACACCCAGCTGATGCGCGACCTCCTCCGCCAGCTCGGGGTGGGCGCGGCCGGAGAAGAGCATCAGCTTCTTCTCGCCGGTCGTCTTGATCCCGGTCACAGCAAATCTCCTCGAATCACAGTTTGCGTGCGCTCATCACGGTACGCCCCGCACGGCGCACCCGGTTGCACGATCACCGCTCGCCTTCCGACTCCAGACGAGCAGCCGCAGCAGCCTGCGCGGCGGCACTTCCGGGCCGCTTACGCGCGACCCAACCCTCGATATTCCGCTGCTGGCCACGCGCGACCGCCAACGAACCCGGGGGCACATCCTTGGTGATGACCGAGCCCGCCGCCGTATAAGCGCCGTCCCCGATCGTGACCGGAGCCACAAACATGTTGTCCGACCCCGTCCTGCAATGCGAACCAACGGTCGTGTGGTGCTTCGCCTCACCGTCATAGTTCACGAAGACACTCGCCGCACCGATATTGGTGAACTCACCAATGGTCGCATCCCCCACATACGAAAGATGCGGCACCTTCGTGCCCTCACCCACCGACGCGTTCTTCATCTCCACATACGCGCCGGCCTTTGACCGCGGACCAAGATCCGTCCCCGGCCGCAGATACGCATACGGGCCCACATTCGCACCCACACCGATACGCGCACCCTCAGCAACCGTGAACGACACCACCGCACCCTCACCCACCGACGAATCCGTCAGCCGGGAATGCGGACCCACCTCGGCACCCGACGCCACATGCGTCGCACCCAACAGCTGCGTCCCCGGGTGCACCGTCACGTCCTGCTCGAACGACACCGACACATCCACGAACGTCGACGCCGGATCCACCACCGTCACACCCGCCAGCATCGCCCGCTCCAGCAACCGCTCATTCAGCAGCCGCCGCGCCTCCGCCAACTGCACACGGTTGTTGATCCCCAGAATCTCCCGGTGATCAGCGGCCACCGCCGCCCCCACCCGATGCCCCGCCGCACGCACGATCCCCAGCACATCAGTCAGGTACTCCTCACCCTGACTGTTGTCCGTCCGCACCTTCCCCAGCGCATCCACCAGCAGCCGGGCATCGAAGGCGAACACGCCGGAGTTGATCTCCCGGATCGCCCGCTGGGCGTCCGTGGCGTCCTTGTGCTCCACAATCGCGGTCACCGCACCCGACGCCGCATCCCGCACGATGCGCCCGTAACCCGTCGCGTCCGGCACCTCCGCCGACAGCACCGTCACGGCATTCCCGTCCGCCGCGTGCGTCTCACCGAGCCGCCGCAGCGTCTCCCCGGTCAACAGTGGCGTGTCACCGCAGACCACGATCACCGTGCCGTCGAGCACGACACCGCTGTCGCCCAGCTCCTCCAGCGCCGTACGGACCGCATGCCCGGTGCCGCGCTGCTCGTGCTGGACGGCGGTCCGCACCCCCGGATCGACCTCGGAGAGATGCGCCCGCACCTGCTCACGGGCATGGCCGACGACCACGACGAGGTGCTCGGGGTCCAGCTCACGGGAGGCGGCGACGACATGGCCGACGAGGGAGCGGCCGCAGAGTGCGTGCAGGACCTTGGGGGTCGCCGACTTCATGCGGGTACCTTCACCCGCTGCGAGAACGACGACGGCTGCCGGGCGGTTGGCGCTCACGGGGATGCCCTTCGGCTTCTTGGCTACTTCGGGTGGTGGTCACCCGAAGGATACCGGGGCGTATTGCGGGCGAAACGACGGCGGGTCCTGATCTTGCCGATCAGGACCCGAACTTTGCTTGCTCCCCCACGAGGATTCGAACCTCGACCGACGACACCAAAAGACGTTGTGCTGCCCTTACACCATGGGGGAGGGTACTGTCAAGACGGCCGAACCTCGCTCGGAACGACCGCTTTGGCACCCAACACTATGCCGTACCACCAGCCCTCGATGCGACGGTATAGCTCTGCGCTTTGCAACACCCGGATGACCAGGCAGCCGTGATAGTCGTCTCCGGTGTTCTTCCGCACCGTCTTGGGGTTGTGCTTCTTGATGGTCGTCTTCTGGAAGGTGGCGACGTCGACGCCGACGAGATCTGCCCAATAGCGTTCGGCGGCCGACACGTCGGCGGTTGCGTGGATCATCACGCGGTAGCCAATGTGCTCCGGCTTCACGCCGAGCAGCTGCAGCCACGCCAGGTACAGGCGGATCACACCCGGGTCGCTGTTGACGAACAGGGCGTGCTCCCGACGGGCGTAGGGCTTGTCCTTGCTGCCTTCTGCCCAGTAAAGGGCGACCCCGGCGATGAGTAGATCGCGGTCGGAGAGTTCCCCGATCTCCCGTCGTGCCTCGTCCTTGGTTCGCCGCCGCTCCTCCTCGCGCCGCCTGAGCGTCGCCTCCCAGCCTCGTCGGGCGATGGCCGAGGCCTCTTCGCGGGTGCGCTTGCGCTCCGGCTTCGGCAGGTCCCGCACCCAGAGCGAGATCGAGCTCTTCGAGCAGCCCAGCTCGACCTGGATCTGGTCGTAGGTCCTGCCCTGTTTGCGCAGCTCACGCGCCTTGGCCCGCAGGTCGTCCTTCGCGTTCGGACGCTTGGTCCATTCCGGGACCGGCGCGCCCTCCAGGAGGCGGTTGAGGATGTCGTTGTTGTGGACGTGCAGCCGGTCGCGGATCTGGCGGCGGCTGAGGCCGGCGCGGCGGAGGGTGAGGGCGTGGTGGCGTAACGCTTCGTAGTCGTGCGGCGTCCGTTGGGTGTTCGGCATGGGAACAGGGTGGCGGGACACGACACGCCAGAGCATCGAAAACGTGGGCGATTCAACAGTTCGAGGGATAACCGAGGGTAAGGCTGGTATCCGGGCGAACGGGCGTCCATAAGTGGGCGGAGGAACTGGTGGAGGCCCCCGTAGGCTGGTCGGTATGACCGCGACGGGGGCAAGTGAAGGTGTGGGCGCGCGGGGTGCGCCGATAGGTGGGCCGTGGTGGTGGGCGCGGCGGCGCAGTGCCGTTCTGGACGCGTCGTTGGCGGCTGCTTCGACGGTGGAGTGCCTGCTCGAGGGCGTGAGTTTTGCGCATGGGGCGCATCTGCCGGAGCTGCTGGGTGCGCTGCTCGGTGTGCTGGTGGGGCCGGTGCTGCTGGTGCGTCGCCGGTGGCCCGTGGTGGTGGTGCTGGTTTCGATAGCGGTGATGCCTGCGGAGATGGGCGGGCTGCTGAGTGTGGTGGGGCTGTACACGCTCGCCGCGTCGGATGTGCCGCGGCGGATCACGGCGTTGCTGGCCGGTATGACGGTGACGGGGACGTTGGTGACGACGTTCCTCAGCATGCGGCAGGACATCGCGTCGCAGCCGGACTTCAATCCGCCGGTGTGGCTGGTGCCGGTGATGGCGTTGGCGCTGGGTGTGGTGTTGACGGCGCCGCCGGTGTTGTGGGGTTTGTACGTCGGTGCGCGGCGGCGGTTGGTGGAGAGTCTGCGGGAGCGTGCGGACGGTCTGGAGCGGGAGCTGTCGCTGTTGGCGGACCGGGCCGAGGAGCGGGCGGAGTGGGCCCGTAACGAGGAGCGGACGCGGATCGCGCGGGAGATGCATGACGTGGTCGCGCACCGGGTCAGTTTGATGGTGGTGCATGCGGCGGCGCTGCAGGCGGTGGCGTTGAAGGATCCGGAGAAGGCGTCGAAGAACGCGGCTCTGGTGGGGGACATGGGTCGGCAGGCGCTGACGGAGTTGCGGGAGATGCTGGGGGTGCTGCGGACGGCCGAGGGGTCGGCGGCGCGGGGTGTTGCGGGGGCGGATGTGCCGGAGCGGCTGGCGGCGGTGGCGTCGGGGGTGCGGGCGCGGGAGGCTGCCGAGGGGGATCGGGGCCTGGCTGGGGATCAGGGCCGGGATCTGGATCGGGGGCGTTCCGTTGTGGAGGTGTCGTCGGGGGAGGGGGGTCCGGACGGGCCGGGTCTGGATGATCTGGGGGATCTGGTGGGGCAGTCCCGGGCGGCCGGGATGGTGGTGGAGCTGTCGGTGGCCGGTGGTGAGGGGGAGTCGGTCCGTCCGCGGTATGGGGCGCGGGTGGAGCGGGCGGTGTACCGGGTGGTTCAGGAGGCGTTGACGAACGTCCACAAGCATGCGCCGGGTGCCCGGGCGCGGGTGCGTCTGGCGCATCGTGAGGGTGAGCTGGCGGTGCAGGTGGAGAACGGTCCGTGTGACGGCGGGGCGGCGGATGCGGGGCTGCCGAGCGGGGGCAATGGTCTGGTGGGGATGCGGGAGCGGGTGACGGCCCTGGGTGGGGTCTTTGTCTCGGGCCCGACGGACGGTGGTGGTTTCCGGGTTTCGGCGGTTCTGCCGGCGCCGCGGCCGGCTCCGCGCGTGGTGGGCTGACCCGGGTCGGCGTTTTCCTTCCGACGGTCCGTCGTTTCCTTTTCGACGGTCCGCCGGGTTCCTTCCGACGGTCCGTCGTTTCCTTTCCGGCGGTCCGCCGGGTTCTTTCCGATGGTCCGCCGGATTCTTGTCCGACGGTCCGCGGGGCGGGGGTGCTGTGCCGGCGGGGGTGTTGTCGGGTCGTGCCTTCGGGTCAGTCGGTGCCGTGGGGCGAGAGTCGGCTCGGTCGGGTGCCGAGGACCAGGGTGCCCAGTGCGGTGTCGAGGTCTGCGCCGAGGTACCAGTCGCCGGTGTGGTCGAGGCTGTAGACGCGGCCTTCGGCGTCGATGGCGAGGGTGGCCTGGGGGTGGAGGCCGTCGTGGGTGGTGAGTTCCTCGCGGCCGAGGGGGGCGACGTCGGTGGCGAGGGCGCGGCCGAGGTCGCCGAGGGTGCGGGCGAGGTGGAGGCCGTGCAGGGGGTCGATGACGAAGGGGGTGGGGGCGAGGTGGCGGCCGGGTCCGGGGCCGGTGATGCGCAGGCCGCCGAATTCGGCCCAGGCTTCGACGGCGGCGGGGAAGACGGTGTGGCGGTGGCCGGCGGGGGAGGTGTGGGCGCGGAGGGTGTCGGCCCAGTGTTCGGCCTGCTTTATGTCCCAGCGGCCGGGTTGCCAGCCGGCTTCCTGGAGGGCGACGTCGACGGCGGCGGGGAATCGGGTGGAGTCGGTGCGGCCGGGGCCGGGGGTGCGGTCGTGGGTGGCGTCGCGGGGGCCGGGGGTGGTGGGCGGCATGGTGGCGGTCAGCTCCCTGTGGGCGTCGCGCCGATCGGCATGACGCCGAAGTGGGCGAGGAGGGCGTCGCAGGAGCGGCAGGGTGGGGCGTAGCTGCCGTGCTGGGGGTCGCCGTCCTCGCGGATGTGGCGTGCGGTGATCTTGGAGTGTTTCAGGGAGCGGCGGGCTTCGCCGTTGGTGAGGGGCTTGCGGGAGGCGCGTTTGCCGCGGTTGGTCTCGACGGCGGTGAGGTGGCGGGAGAGCAGGACGGCTTCGGGGCAGCGTCCGGTGAAGCGTTCGCGTTGTGCGGTGGGGAGGGCGTCGAGGAAGTCCTGGACGAGGGGGTGGAGCGGCGGGGGCTGTTCGGCCTTGCTGGCGGTGCAGGTGAGGGTGTGGCCGCGTACGGACAGGGCGGCGCCGATGGTGGGGAGGATGCCGTCGCGGCGGTGGTGGAGCGTGGGCGGGCGGTGGGTGTCGGCGGTGCCGCTCCAGCCGATGCGAGGGTCGCCGGTGCCGGTGCCGGTGCCGGTGCTGTGGCGTGCGGTGGTGCTCATCCGTGGTGCTTTCCCTCCCTGCAAACCCCCCGGTTGCGGGGGTCAGCCTGCCAAATGTGCTGGGTGTTCCGGTAGTCGGACGGCCTGTCGCGGTGATCACGAGGGGCTGACGGGGTGTCGGCCGGGGGTCAACGGGGCTGGTGGGCGGGGTGGTGTGCGGGGTTCGGGGGTGGTGGGCCGGCGGGTGACGCCGGTGTGTCGCGGGGCTGACGGGTGGGGGCGCGCGGGCGGAGGCGGGGGTTCCGCCGGGTGGGAGGCGGTGCGTCGCCGGGCCGGGGGGTGCCGCTGACGTGCGGGGCGGGGGCGGCGGGGGGTGTTGCGGTACGGCATAGGCTGTGCCCCAAAGCCAGCTTCAGCCAGGGGGCAACCGCGATGACGACAGGTCGGCCAGGGCTGGGGGTTCCACCCGGCCCCCAGGCGGCGGGACATACCGCGCCACCGAATGCGGCCTATGCCGGACAGGTCGTGCATTTTCCGGATCCGGTGCGTGCCGCGCGGTATCCGGCGGGGGTGCGGATGGACGGGCGGGGCTTCCCGGATTTCGCGCCGTACGCCCGGGCCGCGGCGGAGATCGCCGAGCCGCCGGAGGGTTTCGGGGTCGACGAGCTGAGGCTGACGGACTATGTGTCGGCGAACGCGGCGCTGCACGCGCAGGGGCACGAGCTGTGGATAGATGTGCCCGCGGTGGCGACGCCGCACGGCTGGACCTGGCATCACGTGGCGGGTACGCGGCGGATGGAGCTGATCCCGGTCGAGGTGAAGGCGCTGTTGCGGCATCACGGTGGGCTGGCGACGGCAGCGGTGGCGCACGACAAGCGCGGGACGCGGCCGTTGCAGGAGACCCGGCCGGCGCATTTCGGGTTGCCGCACCGTGATCTGTCGGTGGGTGAGGAGCAGGTGGTCCAGGCCGAGGAGGCGCTGGGGTACCGGTTGCCGGGTGCGTACCGGTCGTTCGTGAAGGCGGCGGGCGGGTGTGCGCCGGTGGGTGCGGCGCTGGACGCGGAGTTGGGGCTGCTGGTGGACCAGCCGTTCTTCACGGTGCGGGACGACGCGGCGGTCAACGACCTGGTGTACGTGAACAAGTGCCTGCGGGACCACTTCACCAAGGACTATCTGGGGGTGGCGTTCGCGCAGGGTGGTGTGGTCGCGGTGAAGGTGCGCGGTGAGGGGCGGGGCTCGGTGTGGTTCTGCCCGTACGACGATGCGCGGGACCGGGACGGCTGGACGGTGCAGGAGCGGGTGGAGCGGCTGTTGTTGCCGTGCGGGGCGGATTTTGACGAGTTTCTGCAGCGGCTGGCGGGTAATCCGCCGGAGCTGGAGACGGTGGCGAACCTGATGGTGGACGGCGGTTTCGCGCAGGCCGTAGTGGTGGGGGGCTGATCGCGGTGGTGACGTTCGCGCAGGCGCAGGAGCGCGCCGAGCGGTGGGTGAACGGCGAGGTGCCGGCGGAGCTCCACCGTGAGGTGCGGGTGCGGGAGTTCGACCTGGGCTTCGTGGCCTGGGCGGAGGACCGTGAGGGGGGTGCGGCGGCGGAGGGCGGCCGGGCCCGGATGGTGATCGCGCGGGACAGCGGGGAGACCACGCTGTGGCCGGGGTTGCCGGTGGGCGAGGTGATCCGTCGTTACGAGGAGGAGTACGGCACGCCGGTGGACGGCGGGTACGGCGCTGCCGAGCCGCCGCAGCGGATCGATCTGGAGGCCACGTCGTTCCTGCTGACGCCGCCGGAGTGGCTGCAGGAGGCGGCGGACGCGATCGGCATCCCGGACCGGAGTGGCGGTGCGGGGGCGGCCGGTGGCGCGGGGAGTGCGGGGAGTGCGCAGGAGGGACCCGGTGCGGGTTCCGGTCCGGCTGCCCCGTCGGTGCCGCAACAGGCCGCCGCGCCACAGCAGTCCGCGATGCCCGCACCCGCGCCTGCCCCCGCGCCCGCTTCGGGTGCTGCCGACGACACCCCCTGGGCGGCGGCGGACACGACGCATTCCGATGCGGGGGCCGGGGACCGTTCGGTGGGCCTGCCCGCGACGGTCTTCGCGCCGCCGCTGGCCGGTTACGACGAGGAGGACGCGCCGGTGGCGCCGCGGGCGCGGCCGGACGCCAAGACCGAACTGCTGCAGGGCGGCAGCCAGTTGCCGCGTACCCAGGTCGCGCCCGCGCTGGATCTGCCGTCCGACGGGGCCGGCGGTCCCGGTGGGGCGCCGCTGCCGCCGATGCCGTCCGCGCCGCCGGCCGCTGTGGGGTTGCCGGATCTGCCGCCGCCGTCGGGGCCGCCGGTCGCGGACGTCCCGCCGCCGCCCGGTGTCGCCGGGCCGGGCGCTCCCGGCCCCGCCACGCCGCCGTCCGCCCCGCAGAGCGCAAAAGCCCCGGCCGCGGGTGCGTCCGGTGGGCCGGCCGGTGGTTATGTGCCGACGCAGCTGGTGTCGCAGTTGGATGCGGACGGTCTCGATCTGAGTGCGGTGGACGGGCCGGGCGGCGCCGGTGGACCCGGTGGTGACGCGGGTGGCTCCGGCGGTACGGGTGCGCCGGGTGCCGGCGGTCCCGGTGGTGGGGTGCACGCCGCGGCGACGATGCTCGCCGACGGGGCGTCGCTGCAGGATCTGGTGGCTGCCGGTGGTCCGGGGGGTGCGGGTGCGGGTCCGGGTGTGCCGCCGCCGCCCGCGCCGCCGGGCGTACCCGGGGCGCCGAAGCCGCCCGGCCCGCCGGGGCGGCCCGGCCAGGGCGCGCACAGCAGTCAGGGCGCGCACGGCAGTCAGGGCGGCCAGGGTGCGCCGGGCGGTCCGCCGCCGCCCCCGCCGGTGCCCGCCACGGGCGGTGGCTCCGGTGGTGGGGTGCACGCCGCGGCGACGATGCTGGCCAGTGGCGCGGCGCTGCAGGGTGGCCCCGGTGGTCCGGGTGCGCCCGGTGTGCCGCCGGGCGCCGGTCCCGGTGTGCCGCCGCCCGGTGTGCCGGGCCCGCCGCAGGGGCAGCCCGCCCCGCCCGGCCCGCAGCCCGGTGTGCCGGGCCCCGGCGCTGCGGCTCCCGGTGCGTACGGCTATCCGCCGGCGCCCAGTGGTCAGCCGACGGTCGGTCCGGGCTACATGGCGGTGCTGAGCTATCGCGCCCCGGACGGTTCGGAGCAGAAGATCGTGCGCCGTTCGGCGCCGGGTACGCCGCATCCGGAGTGGCAGCTGTTGCACGAGCTGCGCGGGATGAACGTGCCGCCGCAGCAGGTGCTGGAGCTGCACACCGAGCTGGAGTGCTGTGATCTGCCGGGCGGCTACTGCGCGCGGATGATCCGGGACAACTGGCCGCAGGTGCGGATCAGCCACACCGCCGCGTACGGCCGGGACCACGCCTCGCGTCAGCAGGGCGTGCGCCATCTTGTCGAGCACCAGGGCGAGTTGCACCAGGTCGCGGACGGTCCGGCGCGGCCGGCGCCGGTGCGGGTGCCGTTGCCGCATCCGTCGCAGGTGCAGCCGGTGCCGCCGGTTCCGCCGCAGGTGATCGGGCAGGAGCTGGAGCAGTCCTTCGGGCCGCAGGGGATCTTCCGGTTCGACCAGCGGGCGGTCTCCCGGCACGGTGTGCCGGACGTGGTGGCGCAGATGCTGGTGTGGGCCGGGCTGCCGGTGGACTTCGGGCCGTTCTTCTGGGCGCAGGCGCAGCCGGGCCGTCCGGTGCCGACGCTGGCGGAGCTGGCGGCGGAGCGCGGGGTGCAGCCGGCGTCGGACGCCGGGTCGTACCTGGTGATGGGCAACGACTTCGGGCGTCAGCTGTGCGTCCAGTACGGGACCGCGAACATCGTGGCGGTGCCGATGGGTGGGGGCACCTCCCATGCCGTTCAGGCCATGGGGGACGGTCCGGGCGGTCAGCCGGCCGCGCCGCAGTTCGTGAATTCCGGGCTGCCGGAGTTCGTGCGCTGTCTGGCGATGCTGGGCCGGATGTGGCGGCTGCGGTACGGGCTCACGCCGGAGCAGGCGGGCCGCTGGACGGTGGACTTCCAGGCGCAGCTGGTGGCGCTGGATCCGCCGGCGCTCGGTTCGCCGGAGACCTGGTGGTCGGTGCTGCTGGAGCAGATGTGGGACGGCCTGCTGTGAGGGGCTCTCCGGGCTAGGACGGGGGCGCTCGACCTGCGAGCCGGGCCGGGCGCCCTGACCATGCCTGTATGGGCCGTCCGATACCCCCGTCGTGGTCGTCGCCGTGGCCCGGCCCGTCGACGACGCTGTACCGGGCGCGGCGGCCGCCGTGGTGGCACCGGCGGCGGATCGCCCGTTCGCTGCCGGGGCGGCGCCCGCCGCGGCGCCGAGGGACGGGTTCCGGGCCGTCCCGGCTGGCCTGGCTGAAGTGGCTGCTGGTGGCGCTGGTGGTGCTGGTCCTGCTGGTGGTGGCGGGCGGGGTGGGGCTGTATGTGCGGGCGGGGCAGCAGTTGCAGCACGTCGATGCGCTGGGTGACTACGCGGGGCGGCCGGCCGCGGGCCGGGGCACGAACTGGCTGCTGGTCGGTTCGGACAGCCGGGCCGAGCTGACCCCGGAGCAGCGCAAGGAGCTGCACGTCGGCAACAACCAGGTGCGGAACACCGACACGATCATGGTGCTGCACTACGGCGACCACGGCCCTACCCTGGTGAGCCTGCCGCGCGACAGTTACGTCCCGGTGCCGGGGTACGGCAGCCGGAAGATCAACGAGGCGTATGCGGACGGTGGCCCGCGGCTGCTCACCCGGACGGTGGAGCAGGTGACGGGGTTGCGGATCGACCGTTACGCGGAGGTCAGTTTCCTGGGGCTGGTGCAGGTGGTGGACGCGTTGCCGGACGGGGTGCGGCTGTGTCTGGAGCGGCCGTTGCGGGACGAGAGGTCGGGGGCGGACTTCCCGGCGGGCTGCCGGCGGATGAACGGCACGGAGGCGCTGGCGTACGTCCGGGCGCGGTATGCCGACCCACAGGGGGACCTCGGACGGGTGAAGCGGCAGCGCCGGCTGATCGGTGCGCTGGCGGACGGGATGACCGACTCGCGGGTGCTGCTCGATCCGTTCCGGTTGCGGCGGGTGCTGGACGTGTCGGTGGCGGCGCTGAGGGTGGATCAGCAGGCCGGAATGGCGCAGTTGCTGGACATGGGCTGGGCGATGAAGCAGATCTCGGGCGGGGGCGGGGTGGCGACGACGGTGCCGGTGCGGCAGCCGGGGGTGATGGTGGCCGGGGCCGGGTCGGTACTGCTGTGGGACGAAAACGGGGCGAGCCGGTTGTTCCGGGCGTTGCGCCACGATGATCCAATTCCGACTTCTGTCGATAAATAACGCATCCTGGTGCAGTGGGTCGGCCGGAGGGTCGCGAGGGCGCCGCCGCCGGCCGGTCCGAGGAGAAGTGCGCGCAACTGCACAGAGGGGCTTGAGGGATGAGTGCATCGGTTTCGCCTCACGGGTTCGAGATCGTACGGGGCCGTGGGTACCGGCCGGAGGATGTGGACCGCCGCTTCGAGGGGCTCTCCATCGACCGTGACTCCTGCTGGGAGCGGGCCGCGCGGCTCACCGTCCTGTGCAACGAGATGGAGGCCGAACTCGCCGAACTGCGGCTCTATCTGGCGAAGCTGCCCCCGCAGACGTACGAATCCCTCGGCAGCGAGGCCCGGTTGATCCTGACCACGGCGGAGTCCGAGGCGGCGCGGCTGCGCACGGAGGCCGAGGAGTTCGCCGAGGAGGAGCGGGACGGGGCCGAAACGCACGCCAAGAGGGTCCGGGAGTCGGCGGACAAGGCGGCGTCCGCGCTGCGCACCGACGCCGACGAACGGGCCCGGCACACCGAGGAGGTGGCCCGGGACAACGCCACGAAGCTGGTGACGGCGGCGTCCCGGGAGGCCGGGCAGCTGCGCGCGGAGGCCGCCGAGGCGCTGGCGAACGTGGTGCGGCGCACCGACCAGCTGCTCAGCGACCAGGAGAAGCGGCACGCGGAGGAGTGGGACGCGGGCGGGCGGGAGATCGCCGAGCGGGAGGCGGCGCTGGAGCGGCTGGTGGTGGAGCTGGACGAGCGGGGCGAGGTGCTGCTCGCCGACGAGCGGCGGCGCTACGCCCAGGCCGAGGAGGCCGCCCGGCACCACCAGGAGGCCGCCGAGGACCAGGCCGCCGAACTGCTGGCGCAGGCCCGGGTCGCGGCGGAACGCATCGAGCGGGCCACGGAGCGGGCGCTGCGGGAGCACGACGAGGAGCGCGAGGAGCTGCGTTCGCACATGGCGCACGTCCGCAACAGCCTGGCGGCGTTGACCGGCAAGGCCCCGGCGCCGGAGGACGACGGCCCGGCCGCCGGTCCCGCCGGTGCCGACGAGGAGGACACCGTGGAGACCCAGGTGCCGCGCCGGGCGGGCGGCTGACCCCGCGAAGGCTCCGGCCCGGCTACGTCCCGCCGGGCTCGGCCTCCGCCGTACGGGCGTCCGCGTGCACCGGGAAGCGCCGCGGGGCGAGCAGGAGCAGGGCGAGCACGGCGAGCGCGGCGGCCGTGGCGGCGCCGAGGTAGACGTGGCCGACGGTGGCGGCGACCGCGCGGCGCAGGTAATCGGTGGCGTGCGCGGTCAGCGTGCCGGCGTGCTCCAGGGCGTGCGAGACCGCGTCGAGGTCGCCGGGCAGGCCGGGGCGGATGTCGGCCGGGGCGTGGGCCAGGCGGTCCTTGAGGGTGGTGTTGGCGACGGCGCCGAAGAGGGCGGCGCCGACGGACTGGCCGACCTGGCGGCAGAAGAGTATGGACGCGGTGGCGGTGCCGCGCTCGGCGTAGCCGACGGAGGACTGCACGCCGATGATCAGCGGCAGCTGGAAGAGGCCGAGGGCGGCGCCCAGCGCCAGCATGATCAGCGCGGGCTGCCAGGCCGCGCCGGGATAGGGCAGCAGCGGGAAGGCGAGCAGGATCAGCCCGGCCGCGCCGATGCCCAGCAGGGCGCAGTTGCGGATGCCGAGGCGGTTGTAGACGTGGCTGCTCAGGGCCGCCGACACCGGCCAGCTCAGGGTCATCACGGACAGTACGAAACCGGCCGCGATCGGGCCCAGGCCCAGCACCGACTGGGCGTAGGTGGGCAGGAAGACGGTGGGGGCGACCATCAGCAGGCCGAGTGCGCCCAGGGCGAGGTTGACCGCGGAGATGGTGCGGCGGCGCCACACCCAGCCGGGGATGATCGGCTCGGCGGCGCGCCGTTCGATCAGGACGGTGGCCGCGCCGCACCCCGCGCTGCCGGCGAACAGCAACAGGGACGGGGTGGAGAGCCAGGCCCAGGCGACGCCGCCCTGGACCAGGGCGGTCAGCAGCAGCCCGCCGCAGGCGAAGATCGCCAGCGCGCCGGGCCAGTCCACCCGGGGCCGGCCGGCCCGGTCGCCACCACGGCCGGTGGCGCGCCGCGGCTCGGTGAAGTGCCGCCCGACCAGCCACAGCGCCACCGCGCCCACCGGCACATTGACCAGGAAGATCCACCGCCAGTCCGCGTAGGCGGCGAGCAGTCCGCCGAGCGCCGGCCCGGCGATCGCCGAGGTGGCCCAGACGCCGGAGAGCCTGGCCTGGATCTTGGGGCGTTCCTTCATCGGGTAGAGGTCGGCGGCGATGGTCTGCACGGTGCCCTGGAGGGCGCCGCCGCCCAGGCCCTGCAGTACCCGGAAGGCGATCAGCGACGCCATGTTCCAGGCGGCGGCGCAGGCCAGTGAGCCGGCGAGGAAGAGCACGATGCCGGTGATCAGGATGGGCTTGCGGCCGAAGGTGTCGGAGAGCTTGCCGTAGACGGGCAGGGTGACGGTGACGGCCAGCAGGTAGCCGGAGAACAGCCAGGAGAAGACCGCGAAGCCGCCGAGGTCGCCGACGATCTGGGGGACGGCGGTGGCGATGATCGTGGAGTCCAGCGCGGCCAGTGCCATGCCGAGCATCAGGGCGGCGACGACCGGGCCGCGCCGCTCGCCGCGGGCGCTGCCGGGCTCCGGCGCCGGCGTCCGCGGGCCGCCCGTGCCCCGGTCCGTGGGGCTGTCGCTGCCCCTGGTCGTGCGGCTCATGGGTCCCCCTCCGCTTGCCTGCCACCGTTGTGTGTAACGGGCACCGTTCCCGCCCCAGCCTTCCATGCCGGACCGGGATCCGGAACGGGACCGGGCGGCCCGCCCCCGCCCGGGCCCGGTCTGCTCGGGCGGCGGTTTGTCGGCGGTCGGGCGTATCGTGGGCAACCCCCGCCCGTGTGACGTCGCGGGCTGTTCGCGTTGTTCGCCTCGCTTGCTGGGACGGAAGCCTTTCATGAGCCTGACTGGTCTGCTCGACGCCGTCGTACGGGACCCGGCGCTCGCCGAAGCGGTCCGGGCCGCGGCCGACGGACGCCGCCCGCACGTGGATCTCGTGGGCCCGCCGGCCGCCCGCCCGTTCGTGATCGCCGCGCTCGCCCGCGAGGCACAGCGCCCGGTGCTGGCGGTCACCGCCACCGGCCGGGAGGCCGAGGACCTCGCCGCCGCGCTGCGCAGCCTGATGCCGGCCGGCGAGGACAACTCCGTCGTCGAGTTCCCCTCCTGGGAGACGCTGCCGCACGAGCGGCTCTCCCCGCGCTCGGACACCGTCGGCCGGCGCCTGGCGGTGCTCCGCCGGCTCACCCACCCCAGCCCGGACGACCCCACCGCGGGCCCCGTCTCGGTCGTCGTCGCGCCGATCCGCTCGGTGCTCCAGCCGCAGGTCAAGGGCCTGGGCGACCTGGAGCCGGTCAGTCTGCGCACGGGGCAGACCGCCGACCTGGAGGAGATCGTCGACGGCCTGGCGGCGGCCGCCTACGCCCGCGTCGAACTGGTCGAGAAGCGCGGCGAGTTCGCGGTCCGCGGCGGCATCCTGGACGTCTTCCCGCCCACCGAGGAGCACCCGCTCCGGATCGAGTTCTGGGGCGACGACGTCGAGGAGATCCGCTACTTCAAGGTCGCCGACCAGCGCTCCCTGGAGATCGCCGAGCACGGCCTGTGGGCGCCGCCCTGCCGTGAGCTGCTGCTCACCGACGACGTCCGCAACCGCGCCGCCGCCCTCGCCGAGCAGCACCCGGAGCTGGGCGAACTCCTCGGCAAGATCGCCGAGGGCATCGCGGTCGAAGGCATGGAGTCGCTCGCACCGGTCCTCGTCGACGAGATGGAGCTGCTGCTCGACGTCCTGCCCAAGGGCTCCATGGCCGTGGTCTGCGACCCGGAGCGGGTGCGCACCCGGTCCGCCGACCTGGTGGCGACCAGCCAGGAGTTCCTGCAGGCGAGCTGGGCCGCGACGGCGGGCGGCGGGGACGCGCCCATCGACGTCGGCGCGGCGTCCCTGTGGGGCATCGCGGACGTCCGCGACCGGGCCCGTGAGCTGGACATGATGTGGTGGTCGGTCACGCCGTTCGCCTCCGGGGAGGACCCGGACGCCGAGGACGACGGCGACACCCTCAAGCTGGGCCTGCAGGCCCCCGAGACGTACCGCGGTGACACCCAGCGGGCGCTGGCCGACACCAAGCAGTGGCTCGCCGACGGCTGGCGCACCGTCTACGTCACCGAGGCGCACGGCCCCGCGGCCCGTACGGTCGAGGTCCTCGGCGGCGAGGGCATCGCCGCCCGCCTCGACGCCGACCTCCCCGAGATCTCGCCCGCCCTCGTCCACGTCGCCTGCGGCTCCCTGGACAACGGCTTCATCGCTCCGCAGCTCCAGCTGGCCGTGCTGACCGAGACCGACCTGTCCGGCCAGAAGGCGGCCGGCAAGGACGGCCAGCGGATGCCGGCCCGGCGCCGCAAGACCATCGACCCGCTCACCCTCGAAGCGGGCGACTACATCGTCCACGAGCAGCACGGCGTGGGCCGCTACATCGAGATGGTGCAGCGCACGGTCCAGGGCGCGACCCGCGAGTACCTCCTCGTCGAGTACGCGCCCGCCAAGCGCGGCCAGCCCGGCGACCGCCTGTACATCCCCACCGACCAGCTGGAGCAGGTCACCAAGTACGTGGGCGGCGAGGCCCCGACCCTGCACCGGCTCGGCGGCGCCGACTGGACCAAGACCAAGGCGCGCGCCAAGAAGGCCGTCAAGGAGATCGCCGCCGACCTGATCAAGCTGTACTCGGCCCGGATGGCGGCCCCCGGCCACACCTTCGGCCCGGACACCCCCTGGCAGCGCGAACTGGAGGACGCCTTCCCGTACGTGGAGACGCCCGACCAGCTCACCACCATCGCCGAGGTCAAGGAGGACATGGAGAAGTCGGTTCCGATGGACCGGCTGATCTGCGGCGACGTCGGCTACGGTAAAACTGAAATTGCTGTGAGAGCGGCCTTCAAGGCGGTGCAGGACGGCAAGCAGGTCGCGGTCCTGGTCCCGACCACGCTGCTGGTCCAGCAGCACTACGGCACCTTCACCGAGCGGTACGGCCAGTTCCCGGTCAGCGTCAAGGCGCTGTCCCGCTTCCAGACCGACACCGAGGCCAAGGCGACCCTGGAGGGCCTGCGGGAGGGCGCCGTCGACATCGTCATCGGCACCCACCGCCTGTTCTCCTCCGAGACCAAGTTCAAGGACCTGGGCCTGGTCATCGTCGACGAGGAGCAGCGCTTCGGCGTCGAGCACAAGGAGCAGCTGAAGAAGCTCCGCGCCAACGTCGACGTGCTGACCATGTCCGCGACCCCGATCCCCCGCACCCTGGAGATGGCGGTCACCGGCATCCGCGAGATGTCCACGATCACCACCCCGCCGGAGGAGCGGCACCCGGTCCTGACCTTCGTCGGCCCCTACGAGCAGAAGCAGATCGGCGCCGCCATCCGCCGCGAACTGCTCCGCGAGGGCCAGGTCTTCTACATCCACAACCGCGTCGAGTCCATCGACCGCGCCGCCGCGCGCCTGCGCGAGATCGTCCCCGAGGCCCGGATCGCCACCGCGCACGGCCAGATGTCCGAGTCGGCCCTCGAACAGGTCGTCGTCGACTTCTGGGAGAAGAAGTTCGACGTCCTGGTCTCGACCACGATCGTCGAGTCCGGCATCGACATCTCCAACGCCAACACGCTGATCGTGGAGCGCGGCGACAACTTCGGCCTGTCGCAGTTGCACCAGCTCCGCGGCCGGGTCGGCCGCGGCCGCGAACGCGGCTACGCGTACTTCCTCTACCCGCCCGAGAAGCCGCTGACCGAGACCGCCCACGAGCGCCTCGCCACCATCGCCCAGCACACCGAGATGGGCGCCGGCATGTACGTCGCCATGAAGGACCTGGAGATCCGCGGCGCCGGCAACCTCCTCGGCGGCGAACAGTCCGGCCACATCGCCGGCGTCGGCTTCGACCTCTACGTCCGCATGGTCGGCGAGGCCGTCGCCGACTACCGGGCCTCCCTGGAGGGCGGGGTCGAGGAGGAGCCGCCTCTGGAGGTCAAGATCGAGCTCCCCGTCGACGCGCACGTCCCGCACGACTACGCCCCCGGCGAGCGGCTCCGCCTCCAGGCCTACCGCGCGATCGCCTCCGCGAACTCCGAGGAGGACATCGCCGCGGTCCGCGAGGAGCTCACCGACCGCTACGGCAAGCTGCCCGAGCCGGTCGAGAACCTCCTGCTCGTCGCCGGCCTGCGCATGCTGGCCCGTTCCTGCGGCGTCTCGGACATCACCCTCCAGGGCGCCAACATCCGCTTCGGCCCGGTCGAACTCCGCGAGTCCCAGGAACTCCGCCTGAAGCGGTTGTACCCGCGTACGGTCCTGAAGCCGGCCGCTCACCAGATTCTGGTTCCGCGGCCCACGACGGCCAAGATCGGCGGCAAGCCGGTGGTGGGGCGTCAGCTTCTCGCCTGGGTGGGCGAGTTCCTGACGACGGTGTTGTCGTAGCCGTACGTTTTTGACTGCCTCCCACGTTTTCGGCTTTCCCGCCGTGGGCGTTGCTGTCTTTCCCGCCTTCGGCGGGGTGGGGTTTAGGGCCCCCGGCCCAACCCCCCACGTCCGCCGAAGGCGGAAGAACAGCAACCCCCACGGCGGGCCAGCCGACAACGTACGGGTCAGCGAGCCGTCGTACGGGTCAGCCGGCCGAAGTCCTCCGGAGAACAAGGACATCCGCGGCCCCGCCGAGAACGACGTAGTGCGCCCGCGGATGCCGGGCAACGGCATCCGCGACCGCCTGGCGCACCGTGTGCCCGTCCCGTAGCTGGACCGCGATGTAGCCGGGCGCCAAGCCCCCCGTGTTGCCGAGCCAGAAGACGCGCGTGTGGTCGGTGAGCCGGCTCAGGGGGCGGATGTCGGATTCGACGGTGGCGCCGTCGGGGATCCGGGAGAGCAGCCGCGCCGCGGCGGCGACGTCCGGCGGGGTGCGGTACGTCGCGGACTCCGTGAGCCGCGCCAGCGGCAGGTTGGCGGTCAGCGCGAGGGCCGCGGCGAGGACTGCGGCCGGCAGGTGGTGGGCGTAGGAGCGCAGCCAGGGGCGGGCGGAGACCCGGGCCCGGGGGAGCGCGTCGGCCAGGGCGAGGAAGACCACCGGCATCAGGACCGCGTTGTAGTGCCAGTCGATGCCCCAGTAGTGGGGTTCGTGGGAGAGGAACCGCCAGCCCAGGGTGGGCAGCGCGACCAGGATGAGGGGGGAGCGCAGGGCGAGCAGGCCGGTGGTGGGGAGCAGCACCCACAGGGTGGTGCGCAGCGCCGTGTCGAGGGGGATCGTCGCGCCGCCGCCGTCGGCGCCGAACTTGGCCCAGTAGTCGTACGAGCCGGACCCGTTGAAGGACGGGATGAGGACGCCGAGGGTGAGGGCGGCGGCGCCGAGGCCGAAGCCGACCAGGGCGATGGGGAGGGGGCTCGCCCTCCGGGTGCGTATCAGGGCGAGGGCCCCGATGGCGGCGGCGGTGACGCCCAGGTCCTCCTTGACCAGGACCAGCGGCGCCGCCCAGCACACCGCCGCCGTCCAGCGGCCGCGGAGCACCGCTTCGAGGGCGAAGGCCAGCAGCGGCAGGGCGAACGCGATCTCGTGGAAGTCGAAGTCGACGGCCTTCTGCAGGCCCCAGGAGGTGCCGTACGCGATGCCGAGGGCGAGGCCGGGGAGGCGGCCGAGGGCGCGGGCCGCGGCGCGGGTGACCGGTATGACGGACACCGCGAACAGCGCGGCCTGGGCTATCAGCAGGGTCAGTGAGGACGGGAAGACGCGGTAGAAGGGGGCGAGCAGGACCAGTACGGGGCTGAAGTGGTCGCCGAGGATGTTGGTGCCGGGGCCCTTGAGGTCGACGATCGGCGCCCGGAAGTGGGCGTAGCCGCGTATCGCCTGTTCGAAGATGCCCAGGTCCCAGGAGGACGTGGACAGGGTCCGGAAGCGGTGCAGGGCCAGCAGCGCGAAGGCGAGGAAGAAGAGGAGGGCGGCCCAGTACGGGTCGAGGCGGGGCACATGCAGCGGGGCCGCCCGCTCCCACAGGCGGCGGGCGGTGTGCCGGAGGGGACCGGCGGGCGGCCCGGGGGCGGTGGTCGCGGCCGGGTCGGCGGCGGTCCGGGGCGGCGGCACGGTGCGGCCGTCCTGCCCCAGGTCCCGTCCGGGGGCACCCCCGGCCGTTGCGGCGGCCGTGTCCATCAGGGTCCTCACTCACTCTCAACTGCCGGAAAGGTACCTGACGCGGCCGGCCCGGGGACCAGGCGCCCGTCGGGCAGTGAGTCAGACGCCGCGCCGGCGCGGTCCGTTCCCGCCGGCCGGACGGCGCCCGGCCCGGCACCGCGGGTCGCGGTGCCGGGCCGGGAGGGCGAGGAGGGGGCGGGGCCCCGGTGCGTCAGAGCGCCAGCTTCCAGTTCGCCGGGTCGAGCAGCAGGTCCGGCGTGATCTTGAGTTCGAGCTCCTTGGCGGTCGGCGGGGCGTCGAAGACCATGTCCACCTTGGAGGACTCGTTGGGGCTGAGCGTCTTCTCGAAGTCGTGGTGCAGGATGCCGTGCTTGTCGTCGGCGACCTCCTCGGACTTCTTGCCGTCGGCCTCCGCGTCGGTGGTCATCAGCGGGTTGGTGTAGGGCTTGGAGGCGGTGTTCTTGAGGGTGACGGTGACCTTCCAGGCCTTGTTGCCCTCGGTGTGGCCGTCGATGAGGGTGTTCTTGTCGACGGTGTAGGGGGTCGGCTTGGAGACGGACACCTCAAGGCCGTTGTTGTACTTCGCGGCCTCACCCGCGCCCAGGTCCTTGATGTTGCTGCTGCTGCCCGACTGCTTCTCGTACTCCTTGTGCACCTCGTCGACGGCCTTGTTGACGGCCATCAGCGTGACGATGACCCCAACGACCGCGAGGATGATCGAGAGCGCGCCGAGGATCGTGCCGGTGATCGCCACGCCCTTGTTGGTGGCCTGGCCCTTCTTGGCCCGGCTCATGCCCACCAGGCCGAAGATCAGGGCCAGGATGCCCAGGGGCCCGGCCAGCCAGAACAGGATCATCGGGATGCCGCTGAGGGCGCCGATGATGCCGAGGATCAGGGCGGCGACGCCGAGACCGTTACGGGCCTGCTGCGGGGCGGCGGGCCCCTGCGGGGCGGGCTGGAAGTGCATCTGCTGGGACATGCGTGGGAGCCCCTTCCGGGCTGGTGGATCGAAGACCGTTGCGGTGATGGGTCAATAACAGCAGAGCCTGTGAACCGAGTCAACATGAATGTGAGAAGAGGATTGGTTCACGCTGTGAAGGGGGAGAATCCTGGCGGATGGGTATGCTGGCCGACACAGCGTCGGGGGTCACAGGAGGTCGGGGGTTCACGGAATGGGAGTCAGCCAGGTGCCGCACAACGCGTCAGCGGACCAGGGGGCGGACAGCCGCCCGACCGAGGTGACCGCCGCCGGCATCGCCCGGCTCGCCGGCGTCGGCCGGGCCGCGGTCAGCAACTGGCGGCGCCGCCACGCCGACTTCCCCAAGCCCGTCGGCGGCACCGAGACCAGCCCCGCCTTCGCCCTCCGCGACATCGAGCAATGGCTGCGCGACCAGGGCAAACTCGCCGAGGTCCCGCTGCGTGAGCGGGTCTGGCAGCAGCTCGTCGGACACCCCGCGGGCGCCGCCGCAGCGCTCCGCCAGGCCGGCGCCGTCCTGCTGCTCGCCCACGACCGGCCCGCCGCCTGGCAGCAGTTGCGCGGCGCCGCCGACGACACCGAGCTCACCGGCGTGCTGCCCGCGATGCTCGACTCCGTGCTCGCCGCCCGGCTCGGCCCCGGCCACCCCGTCCGCGGCCTCACCCGCGAGGCGCTCGCCCCCTCCGCCGCACTCGTACGCTCCACCGGCGAGCTCGCGACCCTGGACGGCGCCCCCGAGGCGTACGCGTTCCTGCTCGGCCGCCATCTGGACGCCAACCCCCGGCAGTACACCCTCACCCCGCCGGGGCCCGCCGCGCTGATGGCCGAACTCGCCGCCGTGGCAGGCCCGTTGACCACCGTCCTCGACCCGGCCTGCGGCGCCGGCGCGCTGCTCGCCGCCGCCCGCGAGCGCACCGCCGACGGGACCGACGGCACCACCGTCACCCTCCACGGCCAGGAGTCGGACCCCGACCTCGCCGCGCTCACCGCGCTCCGCCTCGCCCTCGGCACCCCCGCCGCCGAGGTCCGGGTGCGCGCCGCGGACACCCTGCGCGCCGACGCCTTCCCCGACCTCACCGCGGACGCCGTGCTCGTCCACCCGCCGTTCAACGAACGCAACTGGGGCCACGACGAACTCGCCTACGACCCGCGCTGGGAGTACGGCTTCCCGGCCCGCACCGAATCCGAACTCGCCTGGGTCCAGCACGCCCTGGCCCGGCTGCGCGAGGGCGGCACCGCCGTCGTGCTGATGCCGCCCGCCGCCGCGTCCCGCCGCTCCGGCCGCCGGATCCGCGCCGACCTGCTGCGCCGCGGCGCACTGCGCGCGGTCATCGCACTGCCGGCCGGCGCCGCCCCGCCCAACGGCGTCCCGCTGCACCTGTGGGTGCTGCGCAAGCCCGGCGGCACCACCCCGCCCACCCCGCAGCTCCTCGTCGTCGACACCGCCGACCTCGCCGCCGGCGCCGCCGCCGGCCGGGACCGGCCCGACTGGCAGACCGTCCGGGACACCGCCGTGGAGGCCTGGCGGGCCTTCGACCGCGACGGCGGCATCGAGGAACGGCCCGGCGTCCGGCGCTCGCTGGCCGCCATCGACCTCCTCGACGACGACGTCGACCTGGCCCCGGCCCGGCACCTCCCGCCGCCCGCCGCGCCCGGCGGCCCCGCCGCACTCGCCGAGGTGCACGACCGGCTGACCGAAACCCTCGCCCGGACCACCCAGCTCACCCCCCGGCCCGCCGACGCCGACACCGGACCGGCCCGCTGGCCGCTGACCACCGTCGGCGAACTCGCCCGCTCCGGCGCCCTGGTGCTGCGCACCGGCGGCCCCGGCACCGCACCGGCCGAGGGGCCGGACGCGCCCCCGGTCCTCACCGACCACGACGTCATCGCCGGCGGCGCCCCCTCCGGCGCCCTGCCCGAGGCGCCCGCCTCCGGGCCGGCCGAGGAACCCGTCCTGCTCCGCGAGGGCGACGTCGTCGTCCCGGTCCTCGGCGGCGGCGCCATCGCCCGGGTCGTCGACGCGGCCACCGCCGGCGCCGCCCTCGGCCGCAACCTCACCCTGCTGCGCCCCGACCCGGCCGCCCTGGACCCGTGGTTCCTCGCCGGCTTCCTGCGCGGCACCGCCAACAACCGCCAGGCCAGCAGCTACGCCTCCACCGCCACCCGGCTCGACGTCCGCCGCCTCCAGCTGCCCCGGCTCCCACTGGCCGAACAGCGCCGCTACGGCAGCCGGTTCAGCGACCTGGCCACCTTCGAAAGCACCCTGCGCCAGGCCACCCGGCTCGGCGAACAGCTGGTGCAGGGCCTCTACGACGGACTGACGGACGGGTCGGTCACACCGGACTGACGGGGGGGCCGGAGGGGGCGCGCCGCGGTCGTTCCTCCGGCACCGAGCGCCTCCCACCGACGGACGGATCGGGTATAGCGGACGGACCGGCAGAAGGGCGGGACCTGGGGCGGCCCGCGCCCCACACCAGGTCGCAGAATGGGCCCGGCACATCGCCCGGTCCATTCCGTACAACCCCGCACACGCGCCCGGTGTCGTATATACGCTCGCTAGGCACGTGCGGTGATGGGCGCACCACCGTCGGCGTGCCAGGCCGCCGTGTCAGCACGGCCCCACCGGCCACGAACCGATCCGTCAGGAGCAGTGATGCACGGCCCCGTCCCGGCCCACCCGCCGCACCGTCCCCCCGCGCAGGGCACGGTCATCCTGCTGCGGGTGGTGTTCGTGGCCACCGCGGTGCTCAGCCTGGGGCTGCTGGCCTGGGTGCCGATGTTGCGGGCCGCGATCGTGCAGCGCGGGCAGCTGGGCTGGTGGCTGTTCGGCGGCGACCTGGTGGCGGTCATCGGCGCCTGCGTGCTGATCACCAGCTACGCCGAGACGGACTGGCGCACCAACGTCGGCGTGGGCCTGCTGCTGATGCAGATCGCCGCGGCCGTGGCCTACTACCTCGTCGTCGACACCCGTGCCCGGCGCACCGCCGCCCCCGGCACCGGCCACGTCCCGGCGGCCTACCCGGGCCTCGCGGGCATGCCGGGCACCCCGCCCCTCGCCGGCATCCCCGGCACCCCGCCCCTCGCGCAGCCCTACGGCCCGCCGCAGCCGCCCGCACCGGGCGTCTTCCACAGCCGGGAGACCCAGCCGTACCAGGGGCCCCGCCCGGCCAACCCGTACGCCGTCACCGAGACCCGGCTGCCCCCGCCGCCGCCCGGCCACCACCCCGCGCCCGCCCCGTACCTCCCCGCGCCCGCGCCCCAGGAGCGTCCGCAGCCGCAGCGCATCGACCGGGTGCGGGCCGAACTCGACGAGCTCAGCGACTACCTCCGCAAGGAGGAAGGGCGGTGAACGGCCGGGTCATCGGCGACCGTTACGAACTCTCCGCACTGCTCGGCCAGGGCGGGATGGGCCAGGTCTGGATCGGCTACGACCGCCGGCTGGACCGCCGGGTCGGCGTCAAGCTGCTGCGCCCGGACCGGGTGGCCGGCACCCCCGACGGCGAGGAGATGCGGCGCCGCTTCGTCCGCGAGTGCCGGGTCACCGCACAGGTCGACCACCCCGGGCTGGTCACCGTCCACGACGCCGGCAGCGACGGCGAGGACCTCTACCTGGTCATGCAGTACGTCGAGGGCGCCGACCTCTCCGACCACCTCGCCGAGCACGATCCCTACCCCTGGCCCTGGGCGGTCTCGGTCGCCGCCCAGCTCTGCGCCGTGCTCGCCTCCGTCCACGCGGTGCCGATCGTCCACCGCGACCTCAAGCCGCGGAACGTCATGATCCGCCCGGACGGTTCCCTGGTCGTCCTCGACCTCGGCATCGCCTCCGCGCTGGACACCGACACCACCCGCCTCACGCACACCGGCTCGCCCATCGGCAGCCCCGCCTACATGGCCCCCGAGCAGGCCATGGGCGGCGCGGTCGGCCCGTACACCGACCTCTACGCGCTGGGTGTCCTGCTGCACGAACTCCTCAGCGGCGAGGTCCCGTTCGCCGGGTCGACGGCCCTCGGCGTGCTCCACCGCCACCTCCACGAGGAGCCCGTGCCGGTGCGGAAGCTCCGCCCCGACGTCCCCGAGGCCCTCGAAGCCCTCGTGCTGCACCTCCTCCGCAAGGACCCGCAGGCCCGCCCCGCCGACGCGCAGGAGGTCTACCAGGCCCTGGCCCCCCTCCTGCCCACCGCCACCGTGGGCTCCCCGGCGACCCCGCCCGCACCGCTCGCCCCCATGGACCCCACCCGTCCCTTCCGCCACCCCCAGGCCCCCTGGCCCCTCCGCTCGTCCCCCCAGCCGACCCCCACCGCCCTCTCCACCCCCCAGGCCCCGACACCGCCCCCGCCCGCTGCCCCGGCCGACCCCCGCGTCTCCGCCCTCTCGGGTGCGCTGACGTCCGGTGGGGCCGTGAACTCCGCCCCGAACGCACCGGGCCCGCCGCCACCAGCGGCGACCGGCACCTCCCGCCCGCCCGGCGCCTGGACCTCCGCCGCCACCCCCCTGGTGCCCCCGCCCCCCTCGTCTCCCCCCTCCACCGGACCGGACGTCGCCGCCGCCGTCGACGAGGTCAAGAACCTGCTCGACCAGGGCCGGATCACCCACGCCGTGGACATCCTCGGCAACATCCTCCCGGCCGCCGCCGAGCGGCACGGCGCCCACTCCCCGGTCGTCCGCACCCTGCGCAAGCAGTACGCCGCGACCCTCATGGACGACGGCCAGTACCGCCGCGCACTGCCCGAACTCCGGCTGCTGGCCGAGGAGTACGCCAAGGAATCCGGCGCCGGCGCCACTCGCCAGGCCCTCCAGTTCCACTACGAGGCCGCCCAGTGCCTCGAACAACTCGGTGAGGTCGCCCAGGCCCTGGAGGAGTTCCGCGCCCTGCTCCCCTACTTCGAGCACTACGCCGACGACCCCCTCCGCCCCCTGGAGATCCGCCGCTCCATCGGTCACCTGCTCCTCGCCCAGGGCGAACGCGGCGCCGCCCAGGAGACCCTCTCCCGCCTCCTCTACGACGCCGAGCGCCTCCACGGCCCCCACCACGCCTTCCCCACCGAACTCCGCCGCACCCTGTACTGGCTGAGCCAGGTGCAGGGCTAGCGGCGCCCGCCGAGAGCGCTCGTGGCGGAGTCCGCCGTGCGGGTGTCCGCTACGGGCATATCCAGCAGTAGAGGTGCTGCCCGCGGCTGACGGCGCGCCTCGCCAAGGCGGCGAGGCCGGTGAGGAAATGGGCCAGGGAATCCGGGTCGGGCGGGGTGAAGAAGTCGCCGGCGGCGGCCCAGCCCTGGGCGACGTCGGGCAGCAGTGCGGCGTCGAAGGAGGCCAGGGCGTCGCGGAAGTCGTCGGTGAGGGTGACCGCGACCACCTCGCCCTCGCCGCGCACGGGTATCAGGGAGCACCGGCGGGGCGTGGTCAGCAGCGCCTTCGCCGCGGTGCCCGTGATGAGGGACTCGGCGAGCAGCAGGTCGTCCGCCGGATCGACGCCCTTGACGACCAGTTCGTCGTAGTCACCTTCGGTCGGCCGGTCGCCGTCCCGGAGCACGGCCCGGGCGGCCTCTTCGTCGTCGGCGGCGGCGTAATAGCCGTAGAGCACTCCCATACGTCGAGCATGGCAGCCGCCACTGACAACCGGCCCACCGACAACCGGCCCACCGACAACCGACCCACCGACAACCGGCCCCGCCCGGCGCGGGCTACGGCTTCGGGGCCGCCGCCTCCAGCGCGTCGACGGTGCCCGACATGACCGTGCGCAGATGCGCGGTGAGGTGGTCGACCGGCCAGTCCCACCAGGCCAGGTCCAGGAGGCGGGCGATGTCCGCGGCGTCGTAGCGGTGGCGGATGACGCGGGCCGGATTGCCGCCGACGATCGCGTAGTCGGGGACGTCGTCGACGACCACGGAGCCGGCCGCGATGACCGCGCCGTGGCCGATCCGGACGCCGGCCATCACCATCGACCGGTGGCCGAACCAGACGTCGTTGCCGACCACCGTGTCACCGCGCCCCGGCAACCCCGTGATCAGGTCGAAGTGCTCGCTCCAGGAGCCGCCCATGATGGGGAACGGGAAGGTCGACGGGCCGTCCATGCGGTGGTTGGCGCCGTTCATCAGGAACCGCACGCCCTCGCCCAGCGCGCAGAACTTCCCGATGACCAGCCGCTCCGGCCCGTAGTGGTAGAGGACGTTGCGGGTCTCGAACGCGGTCGGGTCGTCCGGGTCGTCGTAGTACGTGAAGTCGCCGACCTCGATCAGCGGCGAGGTGACCAGCGGCTTCAGCAGGACGACCCGGGGCTGCCCCGGCATCGGGTGGAGGACGGTCGGATCGGCGGGCACCCCGGCGGGCCCGTCGGGGACAGCGGTCATGGACATCACTCCTCGGACGACTTCTCACGCGATTCCTCGCGCGGGCCATGATCGCTGGCTTCGGTGCCGGACGCCCGTGAGTTTTCAGAGTCCGGCCGGCTCGCAGGTGACCAGGTAGTCCGCGGTGTCCAGGGGCTGGTCGGTGAAGAACCTGACGACCAGGTCGACCACCGCCTGGGCGCGTTCGAGGGCGACCCAGTGGTCGGACTCGGCAATGGTCAGAAAGTGGCTGTCCTCGATGGTGGCCGCGAACTCCCGCTGCTTCTCGGGCGAGGACACCGTGTCGTGCTCACCGCAGAAGACCAGCGCGGGCACCCCGGTCAGCCCGCCCGACGGGTTGAGCTCCTCGGTGGCCGAGCGGTCCAGGACCGTGAAGCCGTGCGGGATGTGCGTGACGGCATGCATGATCAGGCGCTTGACGTAGCGGTGCACCAGCTTGCGGTGGCGTACGAAGCGGCTCTCGTCCTGGCACAGCCACAGTTTCAGCGCCAGGTCGACGAACTCCTCCGGCTCACCGGCCGCCATCCGGGCCGCGGCCTGACGCCACAACGACAGCTGGGCGTGGGTGATGTGCGCCGGCACGCCGCCCAGCAGCAGCCGCGCGATCCGGTGCGGCCGGCGCTGCGCGAAGGCGAAGGCGATCGCCGAACCGAACGAGTACCCGAAGAGGTTGACCCGGGCCACCCCGAGGTCGTCGAGGACGTGCTCGACCGCCCGGCACATGGTCGCGAGGCCCTGGTCGGGGCGGAGCGGATCGGCGTTGCCGGAGCCCGGCAGGTCGATGGTGATCAGGCTCGCCAGCGGCGACACCGGCTCGTCGAGGTGCTGCCAGCCGTATTTGTCCTGCAGCGCGCCGCCCAGCACCAGCACCGGTTCGGTCCGGGGCGCCGGCTGCCGCACCAGCCGGTAGGAGTAGGACAGCCCGTCCACCCTCAGGGCGTGGACCGCTTCGTTGCTCATGCGTCTCCTTCGCGCGGGTGCCACGCCGGGACCGGCGGTGGGCTCACCCGCGGCTGACGACCAGGGCGGCGTTGTGCCCGCCGAACCCCAGTGAGGTCTTCACCGCGCAGTCCAGCCGCGCCGGCCGGGCTTCCTTGGCCACCACCTCGACGGGGATGTCGGGGTCGGGCGATACGAGGTTCGCCGTCGGCGGCACCAGTTGGTGCTGCACCGCCAGCACGGTGAACGCGGTCTCGATGGCGCCGGCCGCGCCGAGGGTGTGGCCGGTCATGGCTTTGGTCGAGGTGACCAGGGGGTGTTCGCCGAGCACCCGGCGCAGCATGGTGCCCTCGATCAGATCGTTGAGGGCCGTCGAGGTGCCGTGCGCGTTGACGTGCCCGATGTCGGCCGGGTCCGCGCCGGCGTCGGCCAGCGCGGCGCGCAGCGCGCGTTCCGCGCCGGCACCGTCGGGATGCGGGGCGACCGGGGCGTAGGCGTCGTTGGACGAGCCGTAGCCGGTGATCTCGGCCCTGATCCGGGCGCCCCGCGCCCGGGCGTGCTCGGGCCGCTCCAGGACGAGCAGCCCGGCGCCCTCGCCCAGGACGAAGCCGTTCCGGTCGGCGTCGAACGGGCGGCAGGCCGCGGCCGGATCGTCCCGCCGGGTGGAGAGGCCCTTCATCTTGCACATGCTCGCCACCAGCAGCCGGGAGCAGGCCGATTCGGCGCCGCCGGCGAGGGCGATGTCGCACATGCCGGCCCGCAGCAGCTGACGGGCCAGGCCGATGGCGTCGGTACCGGAGGCACAGGTGGTGTTCACCGCGAGGCTCGGACCGCGGGCGGCCAGATCGCGGCAGACGCTCGCCGCGGCGCTGTTGCCGGTGGTGAGGGCGGCCAGCACGGGGGAGACCCGGCGCGGCCCGCGCTCCAGGAGGACGGTGTGCTGCTCGTCGTAGGCGGGGAGCCCGCCGTTGGCGGTCCCGATGAGGACCGCGACCCGGTCGCCGTCCCACTCGGCGGGGTCCAGCCCGGCGTCGGCCACGGCCTCGCGGGCGGCCAGCACCGCCAGTTGGGAGAAACGGTCCATCAGGCGGCGGGAGGCCACGTCCAGGGCCTCCTCGATGTCCAGGCCGTCGACCAGGTACATGAAGTCCGTGGGCAGGTCCTGCAGTTCGGCCGGCCGGCGCACCCCGGACGGTGTGGTGGCGCGGGTGATCTCCCGCCAACTCGCGCCCGCCCCGGCGCCGGCGGCGGTCAGCATGCCCAGACCGGTCACGGCAGCCGCGTACGGCTGCTGCGCGGGGCCGGTCGCGTACCCGCCCGGGACCGGGCGGGGCTCCCGGCCCGGGCGGCTCACGCGGCCGCCACGTGCACGGCCGCCAGCAACTGGCCGTAACTGTCCCGGGGCGTCAGCTCGACGTCCTCCAGATCCACCTGGAGACCGTCCTCGATGAGCAGCCGCAGCTCCTCCAGCGCCAGCGAGTCGACCCCCAGCTTCCGCAACGGGACCTCCGGGTTCACGGAGAGGGGATCCACCCCGAATTTCGTCGTCAACAGGGTCCGCACCTGTTCCGCGATGTCCACTCCAGCCACCTTTCTCACCGGTTGGGGCCCGCCGGACTATGGGGACAACGCCACAGACGCCCGTTGAGTCACGCCACGCCCGGCGTTCGTGCGGTGCGCCGTGCGGGGCGGGCCGAGGACCGCCCGGGCGGCCGGGCGGACCGTGCGGGCCGGGTGCGGGGCGCAGAAACCGACCACGGCGCAGATCGTTGGCCGAAGCAGTGGCCTGGGCCACGCCGACTTCATAGCATCGATCACTCAAGGTCGAGACTCCGTCGCACGATCTGCCGGGAGGCCAAGTGTTCCGCCGTAGGACAGCGCTCTCCGTATCCGCCACCGCCGCTCTGCTGGCCGCGACACCGCTGCTCACCGCCTGCGGGGGCCAGGCGCACCCCGGTGCCGCCGCCATCGTGGACGGCAAGCGGATCACCGTCGCCCAGCTGCAGGCGAAGGTCCGGGACGTACGGGCCGCGCAGGCCAGGTCCCCGCAGGGCGGCCAGCTGATCATGAACACCGGCCGGCTCAGCCTGGCCACGCTCAACGGCATGATCTTCGACGAGGTGCTGGCGCGCGGCGCGAAGGACGCCGGGGTGACGGTCAGCCGCAAGGACGTCCAGGCGTGGCGCGGCAAGGCCGAGAAGCAGGCCGGCGGGGCCGAGCGGCTGCAGGCGATGTGGCTGCAGCAGGGCATCGCCCCCGACGAGGTCGACGGCACGGTCCGCAACCAGCTGCTGCTCGACGGCATCGCCCGGCACCTCGGCGCGGACCGCGGCAAGCCGCAGGGCCAGCAGAAGCTCGCCCGGTCGCTGGCCCGGACGTCCCGGTCGATGGGGATCGACGTCAATCCGCGCTTCGGCAAGTGGGACGACCGGCAGGTCATCCTCGGCGAGACCAAGGACCCGTGGATCGCCGCCGCACCGGTGCGGCAGCAGACCTGATCCGGGCGGGCGGCGGCGCGGGCGCCGGGCGGTGCCGGTGGGGTTGTCGGTGGGGTGCGTTACTTTCGATGGGTGAACGCTGACGCCTCCGCCGCCGACGCCGGCGCCGCCGCCCGCCCCGAGGGCCCCGGCACCGGACGCCTGGTCCTGCTCACCACCAGCCACCGGGTCGCCCCCGGGCTGCTGTCCTGGCCCGCGTGGCAGGTCCTGCGCGCCGCCGAGCGGGTGCTGTGCGCCGATCCGGACCATCCGCAGCTGCCGTATCTGCGCGAGGCCGGCATCGCGGTGGAGACCGCCGCCCCGACCGCCCGTGAGCTGGTCGACTTCTGCGTCCCCGAGGACCGTACGGCCGTCGTGCTGACCTCGGCGGAGGGCGAGAGCGCGCTCACCGACGGACTGGCCCGGCTGGCCGGCTCCGGCCGCGAGACCATGCCCGACCTGGAGCTGCTGCCCGGCTCGTACGACCTGCCCGGCGCCCGGCTGCTCGACCTCGTCCAGGTCATGGACCAGATCCGCGCCGAGTGCCCCTGGAGCAGCATCCGGACCCACCAGGACCTCGCCAAGTACGGCCTGGAGGAGGCGTACGAGATGGTCGAGGCCATCGAGGCCGGCGACCGGGTCGAGCTGCGCGAGGAGCTGGGGGACGTGCTCCTCCAGGTCGTCTTCCACGCCCGGATCGCGCAGGACGACCCGGAGGAGCCGTTCTCCATCGACGACGTGGCGGGCACGATCGTGGAGAAGCTGATCCACCGCCATCCGCATGTCTTCGGGGAGGCCGAGGCGGCGACCCCGGAGGACGTCAAGGCGCACTGGATACGCACCAAGGCCGTCGAGAAGCAGCGCGGCTCGGTGACCGAGGGCGTGCCGCTGGCCCAGCCCGGCCTGGCCCTGGCGGCGAAGCTGGCGTCGCGGGTGCGCACGGCGGGCCTGGACGTGCCGCTGCCGGCCGGCCGCGGCATCGGGTACGAGCTCCTGGCCATGGCGCTCCGCGCCGAGGCGGAGGGCACCGACCCGGAGGCGGCGCTCCGCGCGGCGGCCCGCGCCTACCGTGACGCGGTGCTGGCGGCGGAGGGCGGGGCCGCTTAGCGGTTTCCTGCTGATCCGGCAGGGCTTCTGAGTACCTTGGGCGCAGGGTGGGTTGCGGGGCACGCGGGGTGAGGGGGCACGGTGGGAGCGGAGATCGCGGAGCTGGCGAGCATGGGCGCGACCGCGGTGGTGCAGGCCATGGCGACGGACGCCTGGGCGGACGTCCGGCTGAGGGTCGCGGAGCTTTTCCGGCGCGTGGAGGCCGACGCCCCCGCCGAGGCTGCTGCCGAAGCCCCTGCCGAAACGCCCGCCGAGGCGGCGGACGCGGCGGAGACGCCCGCCCCGCCGCGGCCGGTGGAAGAGCCGTCTCCCGCTGCGCCGCCCGAGACGTCGGGGTCGTCGGAGTCGTCGGACGAGGTGACCGCGCGCTGGCAGGCCAGTCTGCGCGGCCTGCTGGAGCAGTATCCGGAGGCCGCGGTCGAACTCCGGTCCCTCTGCGAGGAGTTGACCGGCGAGGCGGCCGGGAAGCTGACCGAGGGGGTGGTCGGCGAGTCGGCCGGGGAGGTGGCCGGTGAGTTGGCCGCCGGGCCGGACGGCCACCCCGTCCCGCCGGTGCGCAACTCCGTGACCGGTGGCCTTCAGGGCCACGTCATCCAGGCCGCCTCCATCAACTCGCTGACGTTCCACGCCAGTTCGCTTCAGAGCGCGCTGCCCGACCCCGACGGCTGGCCGCGGGCCGAGGACGTCGACCCGGTCGCCCTGGGCGTGCGCCCCACGCACCGGATCCCGGCCCTCCCGCCGCTGCCGCCGTACGTCCTCCGGGACCGCGACGACGCCCTCATCGCGGCGGTCACCCGGGCCCGGGAGGCCGGCGGCCTGGTCCTGGTGCTCGGGGAGCCGTTCGCCGGCAAGTCGCGTACCGCGCTGGAGGCGATGGCCCAAGGGCTCGCCGGATTCCGGGTGTTCGCGCCCGCGCGCGGCGCCGACCTGCGCGGTCTGCCCGCCCTGTTACAGGGGCGTCCTGGCCGGTACGTCCTCTGGCTGGACGACCTCGACGGGCACCTCGGCGACGCCGCGGGCGGGGGCGGGGGCGGTGGTCTGGAGCCGAGGCTGCTGGCCCGGCTGACCGCGCTGGGCGTGACCGTGCTCGCCACGATGCGTGAGGACGCCTACGACGAGCACCGGCACACCCCGCACGGCCGGGTACTGGACCTGGCGACCGTGGTCGAGCTGGCCCGCGGGTGGAGCCCGGCCGAGCGGGCACGGCTGGCGCAGCGTGCCGGACGGACGGGGGACCGGCGGCTGGTCGACGCGCTCTGTTCCAGCGGACCGGAAGGCGCGGCCGCCTATCTGACGCTCGGGCCGCTGCTCTGGGACGAGTGGTGGCGGGCCCGCCGCGCCGACCGCCATCCGCGCGGCCACGCCCTGGTCCGGGCCGCCCTCGACCTGGCCCGCTGCGGGCTGCGGGGCCCGCTGCCGATGGACCTGCTGGTCAAGGTGCACGAGGGCTATGCGGACGTGACCGGTATGGACCGGGAGGCGGTGCCGGACGCCCAGGCCTGGGCGAGGGAACGCCGCCACGGTCTGCTGCGGTTCCTGGTGCGCGGCACCGGCGACACCTGGCGGATCGCGCCCTTCCTCCTGGAGGCGGCCGAGCGGCAGGACACCCTGCCGCCGGTGGACGGCCGGATCTGGCGCTTCGCCCTGGCTGTGGCGCGGACGGACGACACGTACGACTACCCGAGCGTCGCGGCCACCGCCCGCGAGGCGTTCCGGCGGGCCGCCGAGGCGGGCGACGACACCGCGCTGCACAACCTCGGGTTGGTGGCCGAGTCGCTGGGGGAGCGGGCGGAGGCCGAGGAGTGGTTCCGGCGCGCGGCGGATGCGGGGCGGCCGGAGTCCGCGGGGCGGCTGGGCCGGATGCTGGCCGACCGGGGCGAGGGCAAGGCCGCCGAACCGTATCTGGAGCTCGCCGCGGAGTTGGGGGACGCGGAGGCGGCCACGCTGCTGGGGAAGCTGCTGCGGGAGCGTGCGGAGCGCTGGCTGGGCGTCGGAAGGGAGGGCGGGAATATGGAAGCGGCGTGTCTATGGGGCGATCTGCGGCTGGCCGCCGGGGACGACAACGGCGCCTTCGAGAGCTACTACGACGCGATCCGGGCCGGTTGCACCGAAGCCGCTGGGCGCTGGGCGAGCCTGCTCCTGCTGTGGAACGACCGCGGAACCGCCGAAGTGTGGTTGCGGCGCGCGGCGGACTCCGGCGACAAGCAGGCGGCGCAGCGGCTGCGCGACCACTTCGATGCGGTATCGCCCTACAGCATCGACCTGGAACTCCGGGAGGACGCCGACGAGGGCAAACCCCTCGCCGCCGCCAACTTCGGCATCTTCCTGGAGTGCCGGGGCCGCCCGGAAGAGGCCCGCCCCTGGTACGAGAAGGCCTACGAATCCGGCGACCCCCACGGCGCCTTCCGCCTCGCCGAGCTGCACAAGACGGCCGACGAGCCCGCCGAGGCCCGGGCCTGGTACCGCAAGGCCGCCGCCCTGGGCCACCCCGGTGCCGAGCGGGCCCTCGACGAGGGCCCGGGCGAAGACGGGAGCGGGGACACCGTCATCGGGTGACCGATACCGTCACCGCGGCCGGCTCCTGCTCCCGTGCAGCCCCGTCCGGCCGGGCACGGCGGCGCGCCAGCCGGTCCAGCAGCCACACCGCCACCGCGGCCGCCGCCAGCCCGGCCCCCATGGCGCACACCCAGGACCAGCCCCCGGCGGACCACACCACCGAGGTCAGTGCCGAGCCGACCGCGCCGCCCGCGAAGTAGCTGGTCATGTAGGCGGAGTTGAGGCGGTTACGGGCCTCGGGGCGAACGCCGTAGATCAGGTTCTGGTTGCTGACGTGCATGCCCTGGGCGGCGAGGTCCAGCACGATCACCCCGGCCAGCAGCGCCGCCAGCGACCAGGTGCCGCCCGCGCCGCCCAGCGCCAGCAGCCCCCAGGAGCCGAGCAGCAGGAACGCCGCGGCGCCGGCGACGTGGTGGACCAGTCCGCGGTCCGCCAGCCGGCCGGCGGCGGACGCGGAGAGCGAGCCGGCCGCGCCGACCAGCCCCAGCAGACCGATGGCGGACTCCTGCCAGCCGTAGGCCGGTCCCGACATCAGGAACGCCAGCGCCGTCCACAGCGCGCTGAAGCCCGCGAAGGTCAGCGCGCCCAGCACCGCTCGCCACCGCAGCACCGGCTCCTGGGCGAACAGCGCGAGGGTGGAGCGCAGCAGCGCCGGGTAACGCAGTCCGGCCGTGGTGCGCAGGGCCGGCAGCCGGAGCCGCAGCAGGACGGCCATCAGCGCCATCAGCCCGGCGTTGACCCAGTACGCGGTGCGCCAGCCGCCCAGCTCGGCGAGGGTCCCGGAGGCCGTACGGGCGAGCAGGATGCCGAGCAGCAGACCGGTCATGAGGGTGCCGACGGTCCGGCCGCGCTCCTCGGGGGCGGCGAGAGTGGCCGCGTACGGCATGACGACCTGCGCCGCGACCGAGGCCAGGCCGGTCAGCGCGGTGCCGGTCAGCAGCACGGCGGCGTTGGTCGCGCTCGCCGTCACGGTGAGGAAGACGGCGGTCGCGGCGCACAGCGTGACGGCCAGCCGCCGCCGCTCCACCAGGTCCCCGAGCGGGACGAGCAGCAGCAGCCCGAGGCCGTAGCCGATCTGTGCGACGGTCACCACCAGCGCGGCGGTGGACGCCGAAAGCCCCAGGTCATGGCCGATGACGTCGAGCAGCGGCTGGGCGAAGTAGTTGCCCGCGACGGACAGACCGGTGGCGACGGACATCAGCAGCAGCGTGCCGCGGCCCAGCCGTCCCGGCCGGCCCTGCGCGGACCGGTGTGCGTCCTCGGCTGTCATACCTGACCTCCCCGTTCGTGCCCGCGACCACCGTGGCGGCGGGCTTCACCCAGCGTCGGGCAGCTGGCACCGATGAGTCCAACACATGGTTTTCATCGGACCTATCTCGAATAGCGATTGATCTCGGATGACGATGGGTTGTTCCGGACGGTGGCAGGATCGGTCGCCATGGAGCTCCAGCAGATGCGCTATGTCGTGGCGGTGGCCGAAACGGGCGGGTTCACCCGGGCCGCCGAGCGGTGCCACGTCGTGCAGTCGGCCCTCAGCCACCAGATCGCCCGGCTGGAGAAGGAGCTCGGGGCGCGGCTCTTCGACCGGACCAGCCGCAGCGTCCGGCTGACCGCCGCCGGCGAGGCGTTCGTCCCCGTGGCGCGGCAGGCGCTGGCGGCGGCCGAGCGGGCCCGGGCCGAGGTGGCGGCGGCGACCGGGGAGGTGCGCGGCCGGCTGGCGGTGGGCGCGATCTCGACCGTGGCGGCCGTCGATCTCGCCCGGGAGCTGGGCGACTTCCGCCGGCGCTGTCCGCGGGTGCGGGTCGGCCTGCAGATGGAGATGAGCGATCCGCTCATCGAGAAGGTGCGGGAGGGAACGCTGGACGTGGCCTTCGTCGGGCTGGTGCCCGCCGCCCGCCCGTCCGGCGTACGGGAGCGGGTGCTGGCCCGCGGCGAGCTGGTGGCCGTCGTACCGCCGGGGCATGCGCTGGCGGGGCGGGAGTGGACGACGCTGGCGCGGCTGGCGCGGGAGACCTTCGTGGACTTCACGGCGGGTTCGGCGGCCCGGCGCCAGCGCGACGAGGCGTTCCGGGCGGCCGGGCTGTCGTCGGAGGTGTCCTTCGAGGTGACCACGGTGGAGTTCCTGGCGAAGCTGGTGCGGGCCGGGCTGGGCATCGGCATGGTCCCGGAGGCCATCGCCGCCGAGCTGTCCGGGCTGCACATCGTGCGGGCGCGGCCGGCGCCGGAGCGTACGGAACGGGTGGTGTGGAGCGCCCTGGGGCCGTCCCCGGCGGCGGTGGCCTTTCTGGAGGGGCTGGGGGTGGATCCGGGCGCGTCCTGAGGGGGGACCACCGGGTGGCCCGGGGCGGGGCCGCCGTCCGTGCGCCGGGCGTCCTCCGGGGCGGTTACGGTCAGAGGGTGCACGACAAGCCCCACCCCACCCCTACGGACCCCGCGCCCGCCGACAGCGCTCCGGACCGCCCCGCGGGCTGCCCGGCAAACCGGCCGGTCCCGCCCGCGCCCGCGCTGTTCACCTGGGAGTTCGCGTCCGATCCGTATCCGGCGTACGCCTGGCTGCGGGAGTACGCGCCGGTGCACCGCACGGCGCTGCCCAGCGGGGTCGAGGCATGGCTGGTGACCCGCTACACCGAGGCGCGGCAGGCGCTGGCCGACGCCCGGCTCTCCAAGAACCCGGTGCACCACAGCGAGTCCGCGCACGGCAAGGGCAAGGTCGGCATCCCGGGCGAGCGCAGCGCCAACCTGATGACGCATCTGCTCAACATCGACCCGCCGGACCACACCCGGCTGCGCCGGCTGGTCAGCAAGGCGTTCACACCCCGTCGGGTGGCCGAGTTCGCGCCCCGGGTGCAAGAGCTGACCGATCACCTCATCGACGGGTTCGCCGGCCGCGGCGAGGCCGATCTGATCCACGAGTTCGCGTTCCCGCTGCCGATCTACGCGATCTGTGACCTGCTGGGCGTCCCGCGCGAGGACCAGGACGACTTCCGGGACTGGGCGGGCATGATGATCCGGCACGGGGGAGGGCCGCGCGGCGGGGTCGCGCGGTCGGTGAAGAAGATGCGCGGCTATCTCGCCGAGCTGATCCACCGCAAGCGGGAGGCGCTGCCGGCCGTGCCGACGCCCGGTGAGGACCTGATCTCCGGGCTGATCCGAGCCTCGGACCACGGTGAGCACCTCACCGAGAACGAGGCCGCCGCGATGGCGTTCATCCTGCTCTTCGCCGGTTTCGAGACCACCGTCAACCTCATCGGCAACGGTCTCCACGCCCTGCTGGGCCACCCCGCCCAGCGCGAGCTGCTGCAGAAGTCGCTGGCGGCGGGCGACACCGAGCTGCTGACCACCGGCGTCGAGGAGCTGCTCCGCTTCGACGGCCCCGTGGAGCTGGCGACCTGGCGGTTCGCCACCGAGGAGCTGACCCTGGGCGGGCAGCGGATCGCCGAGGGGGACCCCGTCCTGGTCGTCCTGGCCGCCGCCGACCGTGACCCGGCGCGCTTCCCCGAGCCGGACGTGCTCGACCTGACCCGGCGTGACAATCAGCATCTGGGCTACGGGCACGGCATCCACTACTGCCTGGGCGCCCCGCTCGCCCGGCTCGAAGGGCAGACCGCGCTCGCCACGCTGCTGACCCGGCTTCCGGACATCCGGCTTGCGGTGGAACCGGGCGAATTGCGCTGGCGCGGCGGGCTCATCATGCGCGGACTGCGGTCGCTGCCGGTGGAGTTCGCGCCCGAGCGGCCCTGACCAGCGGCGAAGGCCGGTGGTGACAGAGCGTCAGGACGTGACCTGCGCGTGATCTTTGCTACACCGACTTGTGACTACCCGTGACCCCGGCTACCTTTCGATCCACGATCGACGGCTCCTCGAACACATTGCCGAGGAAGCCGCCGGATCGCGACAACTCAACCGCCGCGCGAAAGGCATCCGCATGCGTTCCGGGAACGGCCGACACCGTCGCCCCCGTCAAGCACCGGCCATCTTTGTCACGGCGGGAGTGACCGGCTCGGCACTCGCACTGCCCCTGCTCTCCGCCAGTGGCGCGCACGCCGCCGACACCGCGACCTGGGACCGGGTCGCCCAGTGCGAGAGCGGCGGCATCTGGAGCTCGGACACCGGCAACGGCTTCTACGGGGGCCTCCAGCTCACCCAGGACATGTGGGACCGGCACGGCGGCGGGGCCTACGCCTCGCGGCCCGACCTCGCCAGCCGCGCCCAGCAGATCGCGGTGGCCGAGACGATCCTCGACGACCTCGGCCCGGACGCCTGGCCGAGCTGTGCGGTGAACGCCGGCCTGACGAAGGACGGCCGGGCGCCGCAGGTCGACCCGGGCGGCACCAGCGCCCCGATACCCGACCCCTCGGACGACGACGGCTCCACCGGCTCCACCGGGATGCACGACGGAACGGCCGACAACCCCGGTGGCGATGCGGGTGACGAGCCGGCCGGTGACGAGCCGTCGCAGACCACGCCGTCCCCGTCCACTCCCGCCCCCTCGGACTCCGCCGGCACCGGCGAATCGTCCCCCGGCCCCGACCGGACCTCCGGGCCGTCCGGCGACGCGACACCGGGCGACCGGGGCGAGGACCCGTCCGGCACCCCCGGCCCCTCCGACGACGGCAGCGGCACGGACGACGGCAGCGGTACGGGCTCCGCGGACGGCACGGCCTCCGACGGGCCGCAGGACGGGTCGCAGGGCGGTACGGGGACGGACGGCGTGCCGGGCGGTTCGGGCCGGCACCGCGGCGGCGCGGACCCGGGCGAGGAGGACGGCACCGGCCGGACGGCCGGCGGGCGGCACGCCTCGCGCGGTGACGACGCGCACCGGACGCCCCCGGCGGGCGGCGACGGGTACACCGTGCAGCCGGGTGACAGCCTGTCAGCGATCGCCCAGGCGCACCGGCTGCCGGGTGGCTGGCCGGCGCTCTACGACCGCAACGAGGACGTCGTCGGCTCCGACGCGGACCTGATCCAACCAGGTCAGCAGCTCGATCTCGGCCAGTCCGCAGGGTAGTTCGCCGGTTTTGGCCCGCTTTGGCGAAAGTGAGACAAGCGTCTCGTTGTGGGGCGGTGGGCCCCGAAGGGTCCACCGCCGTCGCACCGGTCCCCACCTGCGGGTTTACGACCCCTCCGTGATCAAAAATGGTCAACTCGGTCCAGTTGGGGGGGTTTGAACGCCACGGGGATTCCTGATTACGGTCATCACCGCTCGCCAAAGCGGGCCCCTTCGATCACACGCCGAATCCTGCCGGTGGTCGGAGGCAGTTGACGCGCAAGCGCCGTAGGCAGGAGCGGGGGAACCAAGGTAGGCGCCGGCCCGGCCCGTGAAAGCGGGTCAGCCGGCTTGGGGTGAAGCCCGGTGCCCATGGCACCGGCCGGGCGACTCATCAGTCCGAACCCGACAGCTCACCTCGCAGGCGTCGGTGAGGAAACGAACGAACCATGCTGATCAACAAGGGCAAGCACCGTCGTCCCTCCAAGGCCGTCCGCGTCGCCACGCTCGCCGGTGTCGCCGGTGCCGCCGTGGCCGTCCCGCTGATGGGCGCCACCTCCGCTTCCGCCGCCTCCGTCGCCACCTGGGACAAGGTCGCCCAGTGCGAGTCCGGCGGCAACTGGTCGATCAACACCGGTAACGGCTACTACGGTGGCCTGCAGTTCTCCAACTCCAGCTGGGCCGCCGCCGGCGGCACCAAGTACGCGCCGCGCGCGGACCTCGCCACCAAGTCCCAGCAGATCGCCGCCGCCGAGAAGCTCCTCGCCCTCCAGGGCCCGGGTGCCTGGTCCTGCGCCGGCGCCGGCGGCCTGACCTCCGGCGGTCCGTCCCCCGACCTGAACACCAGCGCCCCGGTGGCCAAGTCCGCGCCGGCGAAGAGCGACGCCGCCGTCAAGCGCACCCCGGCCGCCCCGAAGCACGAGAGCGCCCCGGCCGCCCCGAAGAAGAACCAGGGCCACGGCAACTACACCGTCAAGGCGGGCGACACCCTCGCCAAGATCGCCAAGGCGCACGGCACCCACTGGAAGGCCGTCTACGCGGCCAACAAGTCCGTCATCGGCGGCAACCCCAACCTGATCTTCCCGGGCCAGAAGCTGCACGTCTGAGCCATCCCCGCACCGGGACACCCCTGGTGAGACCGGCCCCGTCCGGCGCGCCCCTCCCCCCGGCGCGCCGCGGCGGGGCTTCTGTCGTATCCCCCGTCCTTCCCACCGCCGTCCCCGCCACCGCCGGCCGGCCGTTCCGCCGGACTTTCCCCGCTCGGCGAACGTTGCGGCAAACGCCCCATGAGCTGGGCCTTTGCGCTGCTTGTGGGGTTATTCCGTCCCACGGAGCGGGCCAAGGGCAGGCGGACGCCCCCCGGGCCGTTAGGCTCGTGCTGCAACTCCAGACACCCATGAAGGAGACAACGTGCCGTCCATCGACGTCGTCGTAGCCCGCGAAATTCTCGACTCGCGAGGTAATCCCACGGTCGAGGTCGAGGTCGGCCTCGACGACGGCAGCACCGGCCGTGCCGCCGTGCCGTCCGGCGCCTCGACCGGCGCCTTCGAGGCCATCGAGCTCCGCGACGGCGACCCCAACCGCTACCTCGGCAAGGGCGTGGAGAAGGCCGTCCTGGCCGTCATCGAGCAGATCGGCCCGGAGCTCGTCGGCTACGACGCGACCGAGCAGCGGCTGATCGACCAGGCCATGTTCGACCTGGACGCCACCGACAACAAGGGCTCGCTCGGCGCCAACGCCATCCTCGGCGTCTCCCTCGCCGTCGCGCACGCCGCCTCCGAGGCCAGCGACCTCCCGCTGTTCCGCTACCTGGGCGGCCCGAACGCGCACGTCCTGCCCGTGCCGATGATGAACATCCTGAACGGCGGCTCGCACGCCGACTCCAACGTGGACATCCAGGAGTTCATGATCGCCCCGATCGGCGCGGAGTCCTTCTCCGAGGCCCTGCGCTGGGGCGCCGAGGTCTACCACACCCTCAAGAAGGTCCTGAAGGAGCGCGGTCTGTCGACCGGCCTGGGCGACGAGGGCGGCTTCGCCCCGAACCTCGGCTCCAACCGCGAGGCCCTCGACCTCATCCTGGAAGCCATCAAGCAGGCCGGCTACGCCCCCGGCCAGGACATCGCGCTCGCCCTGGACGTCGCCGCCTCCGAGTTCTACAAGGACGGCTCGTACCAGTTCGAGGGCCAGTCCCGCTCGGCCGCCCAGATGACCGAGTACTACGCGGAGCTCGTCGACGCGTACCCGCTGGTCTCCATCGAGGACCCGCTGTTCGAGGACGACTGGGCCGGCTGGAAGGTCATCACCGACAAGCTCGGCGCCAAGGTCCAGCTGGTCGGTGACGACCTGTTCGTCACCAACCCCGAGCGCCTGGCCCGCGGCATCGAGGAGGGCTCCGCCAACGCCCTTCTGGTCAAGGTCAACCAGATCGGCTCGCTGACCGAGACCCTGGACGCCGTCGAGCTGGCCCAGCGCAACGGCTTCAAGTGCATGATGTCGCACCGCTCCGGCGAGACCGAGGACGTCACCATCGCCGACCTCGCCGTCGCCACCAACTGCGGCCAGATCAAGACCGGCGCCCCGGCCCGCTCCGAGCGCGTCGCCAAGTACAACCAGCTGCTGCGCATCGAGGAGATCCTCGACGACGCCGCGGTGTACGCCGGCCGCAGCGCGTTCCCCCGCTTCAAGGGCTGACGCTCCGAAGCGCGGCGCCCCGCGGTTCCGCCGGGGCGGCCCGACCCGGGGCCCGAAAGGGCTGATCGGGCGAGCCGACCGCCCAGCGCCCCGTACGTCCCCGGCGACGGTCCCGTACCGTTGCCGGGGACGTACCTGCTTGAAGCAGACCGGCGTCCGTCAGTGAAGGGGAGACGACGTGCCCGCGGACCGGTTCTCGACCGCGACCCGACTCAAGGCGCTCGGCGAGCAGGCCGCCGCCCGCGTCTACCGCGCCCGGCCGGCCCGCCGCAACCGCCTCACCGGCCGCGCCGCCCTGCTGGCCCTGGTGATGTGCTCGCTGGTGGTCGCGCTCGCGTACCCGATAAGGCAGTACGTCTCCCAGCGCTCCGACATCGCCGACCAGCGCCGCAAGGCCCGGGACGCGGGCGCCGAGCTGGACCGGCTGCGCGAGCAGAAGGCCCGCTGGCAGGACCCCGAGTACGTCCGCCAACAGGCCCGCCGGCACCTGCACTACGTCATGCCGGGCGAGACCGGATACATCGTCCAGGACGGCTCCGGCACCGCCGCCGCCCCCAAGGGGACGCAGGCCGCGCAGCGCCCCTGGTACGACAACCTCTGGCACGCGGTCGACGCGGCCGACAAGCGGTAGCGCCGGCTCCGGCCGGGCCGCCGGTGTGCCCGGCCCGTACCGCCGGCGCGCGCCGCCCCGTACTGTCGACAGGGACGGCACGCACCGCCGTACCGCTGTCCCGTCGTCCCGGTCGTCCCGTCGTCCCGCCGTTTCACCCATCACCTCACCGAAAGCGCCCATGGAAACCCCTCCGCCCCAGACCGAGCCCACCGAGCCCACCGCCGCGGACATCGCCGCCTTCAAGGAGCAGCTCGGCCGCCCGCCGCGCGGCCTGCGCGCCATCGCGCACCGCTGCCCGTGCGGCCAGCCGGACGTCGTCGAGACGGCGCCGCGCCTGGAGGACGGCACGCCCTTCCCCACGCTCTACTACCTCACCTGCCCGCGCGCGGCCTCCGCGATCGGCACGCTGGAGGCCGACGGCGTGATGAAGGAGATGACCGAGCGGCTGGCGACCGACCCGGAGCTGGCCGCCGCCTACCGCGCGGCCCACGAGGACTACATCCGGCGGCGGGACGCCATCGAGGTGCTGGCGGGTTTCCCCAGCGCGGGCGGCATGCCCGACCGGGTCAAGTGCCTGCACGTCCTCGTCGGCCACTCGCTGGCGGCCGGGCCGGGCGTCAACCCGCTCGGTGACGAGGCGATCGCCATGCTGCCGGAGTGGTGGAAGAAGGGCCCCTGCGTGAGCCCGTGCAGCGAGCACCACAGCCCGAGCAACGGCCAGAACGACACCGAGAACGACACCGAGAACGTCACCGAGCACGCCACCGGGACCGACGAGGGAGAGTCCGAGTGAAGCGCGTCGCCGCCGTCGACTGCGGTACGAACTCCATCCGCCTGCTGGTCGCGGACGTCGACCCCGCCACCGGCGAGCTGAAGGAGCTCGACCGCCGGATGCAGATCGTCCGGCTGGGCCAGGACGTGGACCGCACCGGGCGGCTGGCACCGGAGGCGCTGGAGCGGACCTTCGCGGCCTGCCGGGAGTACGCCGCGGTGATCAAGGGCCTGGGTGCCGAGCGGGTCCGTTTCGTGGCGACCTCGGCCTCCCGGGACGCGGAGAACCGCGCGGACTTCGTGCGCGGCGTGGTGGACATCCTGGGCGTGGAGCCCGAGGTGATCACCGGCGACCAGGAGGCGGAGTTCTCCTTCAACGGCGCCACCAAGGAGCTCACCGGCCGCCCCGATCTGGCCAGGCCGTTCCTGGTGGTGGACATCGGCGGCGGCTCGACCGAGTTCGTCCTCGGCGATGATTCCGTGCGGGCCGCCCGCTCGGTCGACGTCGGCTGCGTGCGGATGACCGAACGGCACCTGGTGCACAACGGCGAGATCAGCGACCCGCCGACCGCCGCCCGGATCGCCGCCATGAAGGCCGACATCGCCAAGGCCCTGGACCACGCGGAGGAGGCCGTCCCGCTGGCCGAGGCCGCCACCCTGGTGGGCCTGGCCGGCTCGGTGACCACCGTCGCCGCGATCGCCCTGGGCCTCACCCACTACGACTCCGAGGCCATCCACCACTCCCGCATCCCGCTGGCGAAGGTCCGCGAGATCACCGACCGGCTGCTGACCGCCACCCACGCCGAGCGCGCGGCCATCCCGGTCATGCACCCGGGCCGGGTCGACGTCATCGGCGCAGGCGCCCTCGTCCTGCTGGCGATCATGGAACGCACCGGCGCCGAGGAGGTCGTGGTCAGCGAACACGACATCCTGGACGGCATCGCCTGGAGCATCGCGGACCGAGGCCCGACGGGCGGGACGGCGGTCTGACGGACGGGACGGCAGGGGTCGGCAACGGCCTCTGCCGTGCGGTGTTTTGGGCGGGTGGTTCGCCGTCCGGGCGGGATTCGGGGGCGTTCGGCGGGCTTCGTGGGCGTCCCGTGAAAGAAAGTTCGTGAAATCCTTCACATGAAAAACCCTCCTGTCGGGCGAACAATCTGACCCTGCGACGCTCATTCGAAGGCTCCAGGGCCCTTCGACCCGGAGAATGCGCGGGTTCCGGCGGCTCGGCCGTGTGCTCCCGCAGGGTGTGGTGGGTCACCCGGATGGCCTACAAGGCCTGATCAACGGGGGTCTCCAACGCCTCGCGTACTACGGTGGTTCCGGCCCGCGCTATGGCGTCCGTCACGAAGCCGGCGGAGTGTAGCAGATGCCCCTCGGGTCCTTGTGAAGGGGCTCACGAGCGACCCCCCATCTGGGGGTGGATACTCGATTGCATGAGCACCACGGAGCGTCCCAGGATCCTCGTAGTAGGCGGTGGGTACGTAGGCCTGTACGCAGCTCGGCGCATTCTCAAGAAGATGCGCTACGGCGAGGCGACCGTCACGGTCGTCGACCCGCGGTCGTACATGACCTATCAGCCCTTCCTCCCCGAAGCCGCCGCCGGCAGCATCTCCCCCCGGCACGTCGTCGTCCCGCTGCGACGCGTGCTGCCGAAGGCGGAGGTCCTCACCGGCCGGGTCACCACCATCGATCAGGACCGCAAGGTCGCCACGATCGCCCCGCTGGTCGGCGAGGCGTACGAGCTGCCCTTCGACTACCTGGTGATCGCGCTCGGCGCGGTCTCCCGCACCTTCCCGATCCCCGGCCTCGCCGAGAACGGCATCGGCATGAAGGGCATCGAGGAGGCCATCGGGCTGCGCAACCACGTCCTGGAGCAGCTGGACAAGGCCGACTCCACGACCGACGAAGAGGTCCGCCGCAAGGCGCTGACCTTCGTCTTCGTCGGCGGTGGCTTCGCCGGTGCGGAGACCGTCGGTGAGGTCGAGGACATGGCCCGCGACGCCGCGAAGTACTACAACAACGTGAAGCGCGAGGACATGCGCTTCCTGCTGGTCGACGTCGCCGACAAGATCCTCCCCGAGGTCGGTCCCAAGCTCGGTGCGTACGGCAAGGAGCACCTGGAGTCCCGCGGCGTCGAGGTCTACCTCAAGACCGGCATGGACTCCTGCGTCGACGGCCACGTCAAGCTGAACAACGGCCTTGAGGTCGACTCCAACACCATCGTGTGGACCGCGGGCGTCAAGCCCAACCCGGCGCTGGCCCGCTTCGGCCTGCCGCTCGGCCCGCGCGGTCACGTCGACACCGCCCCGACCCTCCAGGTGCAGGGCACCGACCACATCTGGGCCGCCGGCGACAACGCCCAGGTCCCGGACCTGGTCGGCCGCAAGAACGGCAACGAGAACGCCTGGTGCCCGCCGAACGCGCAGCACGCGCTGCGGCAGGCCAAGGTCCTCGGCGACAACGTGGTCTCCGGTATGCGGGGCTTCCCGCAGAAGGACTACAGCCACGCCAACAAGGGTGCGGTCGCCGGTCTCGGCCTGCACAAGGGCGTCGCGATGATCGTCATGGGCAAGATGAAGATCAAGCTCAAGGGCCGTCTCGCCTGGTACATGCACCGCGCGTACCACGGCATGGCGATGCCGACGTTCAACCGCAAGATCCGGGTCTTCGCCGACTGGACGCTGGCGATGTTCCTCAAGCGCGAGGTGGTCTCGCTCGGCGCCATGGAGAACCCCCGCGAGGAGTTCTACGAGGCGGCCAAGCCGGCCCCCGCACCGGCCGCGGCCGGCTCCGGCGACAAGCCGAAGGCCAAGGCAAGCTGATTCACCGGTCGGGTACGGGAGTACTCCGACCAGCCCGAAGGGCGTCCGCCATCCGTGGGGCGGACGCCCTTCGGCATGTCCGCAAACGTGTCCGCTCTGGCGAAAAGCGTCCCGGGTGAGGTTCTCTTACCAGCGAACGGGACTAACGGGACGCCCCGTTGGCGTTTACGTGGTGGGTGAAACTTCTTTGCCCGACTCGTCAACACGGAGGTGTGCGACATGGCCGACGCCGCTGGACGGCTCACCAAGCTCGCCGAGGAGGTGCTGGGAGCCCCGCTCCCGGTGCGCATCCGCGCCTGGGACCGCAGCGAGTCCGGCCCGCCGGGGGCGCCCACACTCGTCTTCCGCAACCGCCGCGCCCTGCGCCGGCTGCTGTTCAAGCCCGGCGAACTCGGCCTGGCCCGGGCCTGGGTGGCCGGCGACATCGACGTCGACGGCGACCTCTACGACGCACTCGACATCCTCGCCGGACTGCTCTGGGAGCGCGGCACCGACGCCCCCAAGCCGCAGCGGGCCGCCGTCCTGCGCGCCCTGGCCCGCCCGGAGATCCGTCACGCCGCCCGGCAACTGCTGGCCCTGGCCGGCGCGCCGGTCCCGCCCGCACCACCCGCCGAGGAGGCCCGGCGGCGCCGCGGACCGCTGCACACCCTGCTGCGCGACAAGGAAGCCATCAGCCACCACTACGACGTCGGCAACGACTTCTACGAGCTGGTGCTCGGCCCGTCCATGGTCTACTCCTGCGCCTACTGGGCGGCACCGGACGCGACGCTGGAGGACGCCCAGCGGGACAAGCTCGACCTGATCTGCCGCAAGCTGGCCCTGAAGGAGGACCAGCGGCTGCTGGACGTGGGCTGCGGCTGGGGCTCGATGGTGCTGCACGCGGCCCGCGAGTACGGCGTACGGGCGGTCGGCATCACCCTCTCCGAGGAGCAGGCGACCTACGCGCGCAAGCGGATCGCCGAGGCCGGGCTCGCCGACCGGGTCGAGATCCGGGTGCAGGACTACCGCGAGATCAAGGACGAGCCGTTCGACGCGATCTCCTCGGTCGGGATGGCCGAGCACGTCGGCCGCGCCCGGTACGCGGAGTACGCGGACGCGCTGCACGCCCTGCTGCGGCCCGGCGGGCGGCTGCTCAACCACCAGATCGCCCGCCGGCCGGTGGCGGACGAGGAGGCGTACCGCGTCGACGAGTTCATCGACCGGTACGTCTTCCCGGACGGCGAGCTGGCGCCGGTCGGCCGGACCGTGGCCCAGCTGGAGGAGGCCGGGTTCGAGGTGCGGGACGTGGAGGCGATCCGCGAGCACTACGCGCTGACGCTGCGTTCGTGGGTCGCCAACCTGGAGCGGCACTGGGACGCGGCGGTGCGGCTCACCTCGCCCGGACGGGCGAGGGTGTGGCGGCTCTACATGGCCGCCTCGGCGCTGTCGTTCGAGCGCAACCGGATAGGAGTCAACCAGGTGCTGGCCGTACGGACCCCGGAACCCGGCGCCTCCGGGCTGCCGCTGCGGGCGCGGACCTGGACGGGCTGACCCGCCGGGCCGACAGCGCGTGTGCCGGGTCCCCGCGCGGGGACCCGGCACACGCGCTTTTCCGCGGCTACTCCGCCTTGATCGACGCCAGCATGTTCAGCCGGGCCGCCCGCCGCGCCGGCCAGAGCGCGGCCAGGACGCCGACGAGGGCGGCCATCGCGAGGAAGAGCCCCATCCGGCCCCAGGGCAGGACCAGTTCGTACGTCGCCAGCGAACCGGAGATCAGCTCGCCGGCCGCCCAGCCGAAGAAGACGCCCAGGCCGATGCCGAGCACCCCGCCGAAGAGCGAGATCACCAGCGACTCCAGGCGCACCATGCGCTTGACGCCGCGGCGGTCCAGGCCGATGGCCCGCAGCATGCCGATCTCCTGGGAGCGTTCGAAGACCGACATCGCCAGGGTGTTGATGACCCCGAGCACCGCGACGATCACGGCCATGGCCAGCAGCCCGTAGAGCATGTTCAGCATCAGGTTGAACATCTTGGCGATGCCGTCGGAGACGTCCTGCTTGTCGGAGACGGAGATCGCCGGGTTCTTGCCGAGCGCCGCGACCAGCGCGTCCTTGGTGGCGTCGGTGGCGCCGTCCTTCGTCCTGACCATCACCTGCATGTCGGTGATCTGCTTCTGGTGCGGGGCCAGCGTGGCGTTGTCCAACAGGACGCCGCCCAGCATCTCGTTGCCCTGGTAGACGCCCGAGACGGTCAGCGTGCCCTTCTTGCCGTCCTCGTAGGTCACCGGGAAGCGGGAGCCGGGCTTCCAGCCCTTCTCCTTGGCGGTGGCGTCGTCCACGACCACCTTGTCGCCGCGCAGGTCGCCCAGCGCGCCCTGGGTGAAGTCGAGCCGGGTGAGCTTGCCGAAGTCGGGGCCGTTCACGCCGGTCAGGTAGTCGATGCCGCCGCCGATCCGGGCCGGGGAGTTGCGCAGCGGACTGATCGCGGTGACCTCGTCCAGGCCGCTCAGCTTCTTCTCGACGTCGGGGGAGAGCGGTGTGCGGCCGGCCATGGAGACGACGTAGTCGGCCTTCAGGGCGTCGGTGGCCATCTTGTCGATGCCCTTCTGCACGCTGCCCGCGATCACCGTCATCCCGGTGATCAGGGTCAGCCCGACCATCAGCGCGGACGCCGTGGCGGCCGTACGGCGCGGGTTGCGGACCGCGTTCTGCCGGGCCAGGGAGCCGGAGATCCCGAAGGCGCGCAGCACGGGCGCGGCCAGCGCGATCAGCGGGCGGGACAGCAGCGGCGTCAGGATGAACACGCCGATCAGCAGCAGCACCGCACCGCCGGCCATGACGGCCTTGCCGTCGGACATCCCGGTGGCGACCAGCACCCCGGCCGCACCGGCGCCCGCGAACAGCGCACCGAGGATGTTGCGGACCACCAGCGACTTGGTGGTGGCGGTGGCGTGCACGCTGTTCATCGCGGCGACCGGCGGGATCTTCGCGGCCCGCCGGCCGGGCAGCCAGGCGGCCAGGACGGTGATGACGATGCCGACCAGCAGCGAGGTCCCCACCGTCGTCGGCGAGACCACCAGGGGCCCGTCGGGGACGGTGGCGCCGGTGCTGCTCATCAGGGCGCGCAGGCCGGCGCCGATGCCGATACCGGCGGCCAGACCGGTGACCGCGGCGACCGCGCCGACCACGAACGCCTCGATCAGCACCGAGCGGGTGACCTGGCGGCGGCTGGCGCCGACCGCCCGCAGCAGGGCCAGTTCCTTGGTGCGCTGGGCGACCAGCATGGTGAAGGTGTTGGCGATGATGAAGACGCCGACGAAGAGCGCGATACCGGCGAACACCAGCAGGCCGGTCTTCATGCCGTCCATGCGCCGGGCGATCGACTTGGCCTGCTCGTCGGCGAGTTGACGGCCGGTGGTGGCCTCCGCGCCGTCCTTGGGCAGCACCTTGTCGACCGCGGCCTTCAGGGCCGTCTGGGAGGTGCCGGGTGCGGCGGTGACGTCGATCTCGCTGAACGTGCCGGGGGCGGCGAACAGCTTCTGGGCGGTCGGGGTGTCGAACAGCGCCAGGCTGCCGCCGGCCGCCACGGTCCCGTCGTCGGTGGTGAAGACTCCGGTCAGCTTCTGCTCACGGACCGGCCCGTCGACGGAGATCCGGACGGTGTCGCCGACCTTGTAGCCGGCCTTGTCCGCGGTGCGCGCGTCCAGGGCGAACTCGTGCGGTCCCTTGGGGGCGCTGCCGTCGCGCAGCGGGTAGCGGGCGTCGGTGCCGTCCTTGCCGGGGAAGTAGTTGCCGCCGAGGGTGGAGAAGCCGTCCCCGAGCAGCTCGCCCTTCTTGTCGGCGATGGCGGTGAAGCCGGAGACGGTGCCGGTGGCGGAGGCCGCGCCGGGCACCTTGGCGGCCGCGTCGAGCAGCTTCCGGTCGAGCCGCGGGGTCCGGCCGGGCGCGCCCTGGTGGTCGCCCGCGGACCGCGGCTGGACGGCGACGTCGACGCGGTCGAAGCCCTTCTGGGAGCTGGCCTGGAACGCGTCGGAGATGGTCGAGGTGAAGACCAGGGTGCCGGAGACGAAGGCCACGCCGAGCATCACGGCGAGGACGGTCATCAGCAGCCGGGCCTTGTGCGCAAGCACGTTGCGCAAGGCGGTACGGAACATGAGTGGGTCAGTCCTGGAGGAGAGGCCCGGGAGGTCCGGGGTGCGGGTGGCGGCTGCTGCGGATCAACTCGTGCGGTCCTTGGCGTCGAAGCCGGGGGCCTGGGGGGCACCCCCGGAAAAACGCAGCATGCGTTCGAGGACCAGGTCGGCGGTCGGGTTCGGCATGTCGTCGACGATCCGGCCGTCGGCGAGGAAGACCACGCGGTCCGCGTAGGAGGCGGCGACCGGGTCGTGGGTGACCATCACCACGGTCTGGCCCAGCTCGCGCACGGAGTTGCGCAGGAAGCCCAGCACCTCGGCGCCGGAGCGCGAGTCGAGGTTCCCGGTGGGCTCGTCGGCGAAGATGACCTCGGGCCGGGAGGCGAGCGCGCGGGCGACCGCGACCCGCTGCTGCTGGCCGCCGGAGAGCTGGCTGGGGCGGTGCTTGAGGCGGCCGGCCAGGCCGACGGTCTCCACCACGCGGTCCAGCCAGGCGCGGTCCGGCTTACGGCCCGCGATGTCCATGGGCAGGGTGATGTTCTCCAGTGCGTTCAGGGTCGGCAGCAGGTTGAACGCCTGGAACACGAAGCCGATCTTGTCGCGGCGCAGCTGGGTGAGCTTCTTGTCCTTGAGGCCGGTCAGTTCGACGTCGCCTATCCGGGCGGAGCCGCCGGAGATCGAGTCCAGTCCGGCCATGCAGTGCATCAGGGTGGACTTGCCGGACCCCGAGGGGCCCATGATCGCGGTGAACTGCGCCTGCCGGAAGTCGACGGAGACCGCGTCCAGGGCGACCACCTGGGTCTCGCCCTGGCCGTAGACCTTGGTCAGATCCGTGGCGCGGGCGGCCACCGCGGTGGTGCGGCCGGCGGTCGGGACACCGGAGTGGGTGGTGGTCACGGGAACGAGCTCCTGTCGGGACGGGGACCATCGGGGCCGCGCGCGGCCGGGAGGCACGCACCGCGGACGTCATGCGGACGCTTTCCATCGTGGGTCAGCGCAAGGGGGGAGGACGTCAACCCCTGTGACCGTCCTTGACCACCCCTGGGCAGTACCCGCCCGCCGTCCGGTCATCCCAGAGGAGGAGACGAACCCTGAGGCGGGGGCGGCGTCCCGGGCGGCGCGAGGGGCGTCCCCGGCCGGGTGACGGGGGTGGCGGGCGGGCGTCGAGTTTCCGTCAATTCGGGTACTGATTTGCGCCGCGGCGGGGCGTGGCAAAGGGAGGCACCCGGCATGTGCCTACGGCCTGTACCCAGCGCTGATGCACCCTCAGTTGCCAATAAAATAAGACAACCTCGGGATGAGCGGCCGATCTGCGTCGTGCGCTGCGGGCTACGCTCGTGCTGCCCTCTTTGGGGTGGCATGGGGGATCCCCAGGCCCGGATGGTGGAATGCAGACACGGCGAGCTTAAACCTCGCTGGCCTACGGGCCGTGCCGGTTCAAGTCCGGCTCCGGGCACTCCGCACGTGACCAAGGCGGGGTTCGAAGTCGGGTGCTTACCTGAATTTTCAACGAGAAGGGCCGCCGGGGCAAGCCGGCGGCCCTCGTGCTTTGTTCGGCGGGCTCAGCGCTCCAGGAGAGCGAAGAGGTTCTCCCAGCGCCCGACAATCTCGTCGGTGGAGAACCGCTGAATGTTCTCCCGGGCGGCCTCGCCCATCGCGTCCCGGAGCTCCTTGTCGGACATCAGGGTGTCCAGATGCCGGGCGAATTCGGTGATATTGCCCGGCGGAGCAAGGAAACCGTCCTCGCCGTCCGTGATGATCTCGTGGACGCCCGGCGCCACATCGAACGCCACACACGGCACGGCCGTCGCCATCGCCTCCATCGGCGCCAGCGGAAAGCCCTCACCCCGCGAGCTGAGCGCGAACACCGCACTCTCCCGCAGCGCCCCCGGAACGTCGGAGGTACGCCCCATCCACTCGACGGACGAGGCCACCCCCAACTCCGCCGCCAGCTTGCGCAGCGCCTCGGCCTCCTCACCGGACCCGTAGATCCGCAGCGTCCAGTCCGGATGCTCCGGGGCGACCTGCGCCCACGCCTCCAGCAGCAGGTCGACGCCCTTCTCCTCGTGCAGCCGGCCGATGCTGACCACGCACCTGCGAGAGCGGTCCGACGGGACGTCGGGGAAGAACGGCAACGGGTTGGGCATGAAGCCGACGTTGTCCATCCGCTGACGGATCCAGCGGTCGGCGTCCTCGCGGGTGAGCGTCAGCATCCGGTCGACGTCCGCGTAAAACCGCTTGACCCGGCCGAAGCGGGACGACTTGCGGCAGGTCTCGAACGACTCATGGCTCATTCCGACCACCGTCAGCCCGGCGGTGTCGGCCAGCGCGACCCACTCCATCGCCCACACCTGGGTGACGATCACCACCCCGCCCGGCTTCGCCGCCCGGAACAGCGCGCTCATCTTCGCCGCCTGCTCCCGCATCCCGGCCTCCCGGGCGGCCCGGCGGCGCTGCTCGGCGACGTTCAGCCGGTCCTTCAGCCCGCGCACCGGACGGACCGTCGGCGGGTGGTCGCGGTACAGCGTGGTGGCCTTGAACGGCACGTCGTCGGCCAGCTCATGGGCGCGCCCCTCGGGCGCCGGCACGATACCGATGAGGTGCACCCGGTGGCCCCGCTCGCTGAACAGGCGCGCCATCTGGTGCGACCAACTGGTGATGCCGCCCATCTCGTTGACGCTGTTGGAGACGAAGAAGATGTCCCGCGGCCCGGCTGCGTACGACTTGGTCATCAACGGCTCCACTGCGCAAAGAACTGATCGACAATGCTCCGGGCGGCGTCGCCCCGGTCGTATTCCCCGAACTTGGCGACGAATTCCGCGCGCTTGCGGGCGTATTCCAGCGACTGCGTCTCGAACGACTTGATCGTCTCGTGGAAATCGTCCTCGGTACGGACCACCGGGCCCGGCGCGTGCGCCAGCAGATCGAAGTAGGTGCCCCGGCCCTCGTGGACGTATTCGTCGTAGTCGTAGGCGAAGAACACCAACGGCCGGTCCAGCAGCGCGTAGTCGAACATCACCGACGAATAGTCGGTGATCAGCCCGTCGGCCAGCGCCAGCAGCGGCGTCACGTCATGACGCGCCGACACGTCGATGACCCGGCCCTGCACCGTCGGGGGCAGCACCACGTGATTGAGATAGTGCGAGCGCACCAGCAGGACGTAGCGGTCGCCGAACTGCTCCGCGAACCGCTCGACGTCGAAGGGCAATTCGAAGCGCCCGTGCCGGCCGCCCGCCTTGCGGAACGTCGGCGCGTACAGCAGCACCGTCTTGTCCTCGGGAATCCCCAACTCCGCGGCCAGCGGCCCGCGTTCCCGCCGCCCCAGCTCCTCCTCGCGCTGCCGGGCGCGCACCAGCGCGTCGTTGCGCGGGTACCCGACCCGCAGCAGCGTCTTCTCCTTGAGTCGGAACGCCTTGGCCAGGGTGTGCACATCGTGCTCGGAACGGACCAGGAAGCGGTCGAAGCGGTCCAGCGAACTCTGCTGCTCCTCCTGCTGCTGCCGGGTCTGCGCCTTGAGGGCGGGCTGGTCGAAGCCCATCTTCTTCAGCGCCGAGCCGTGCCAGGTCTGGAGGTATGTGGTCTCGGGACGCTTGGTGAGCTTGAGCGGGTAGCTCTGGTTGTCCACCCAGAACTCCGCCTGCGCCAGCGCCTTGAGGTACGGCAGCGACCAGCGCTTGACCAGCGTGACGCCCTTCGGGAAGTCCTTCGGCGAGCCGGCGTACGACCAGATCGCCTCGAACTCCAGGCCCTGTCGGCGCATCTCCTCGTAGATCGCCCGCGGACTGTCGCTGTACTGCTTGCCCAGGTGGCTCTCGAAGACCACCGTGCGCTTCTTGACGGGCAGCCGGCAGAACACCTCGTGGTACACGCGCAGCTTGTTGTCGCCGGAGACGACCTTCCTGCGCAGCTCCTTCGCCTTGCGGTAGCCCGTCTTCGCGAGCGTGCCCGGCTTCCCGCGCACCCCGCGGGTGATCAGCTCCTGCATCCGCTCGGCGCTCGCACCCTCGCTGACCAGCCGGAACGCCAGATGCCCCTTGGCCGAGGCATGCGGCTGCAGACGGTCCGCGACCATCCGCGTCAGCCGCGGGCGGACCGGCAGTGACCCGGTCAGCCCGGTGTCGGCGACGGTGAGCCGGGTCGTGGTCCGCACCCCGTCCACGTCCAGCCGCAGCCGTACGTCCCAGATGGAGTCGACGATCCCCAGCGGACGCAGCCCGGCGGTGAGGTCCACGGTGGCCGCCCAGTGGATCGTGTCACCCTCGTGGCGCAGCTCCCCGACCGGGAAGCGGAAGGACTGCAGGCTGCGCCGCCGGGCGCTGAACTCCAGCTCGCCGGCCAGCCGCGCACCGGGCGGGACGACGCCCAGCGGGTTGGTGATCCGCCCCGCCAGGGAGACGGCATGGCCGGAGTCCTGGTAACGGGTGAGCTGGTTGCGCAGGAACAGCTGGTTGACCGGCTTCTCGTGGTAGCCGATGTCGGTGACGTCCAGCACGGAGCGGCCGAAGGCGTCGTCGAAGTGGCCCCCGCACCAGTAGATCCGGCCGTCGTGCTCGGCCAGCGGCGAGGAGACCTTGTCGCGGTTGATCAGCGTGTCCACGGCCGGGATCAGATTGTCCCAGTCACCCCGCTGGAGCAGGTACGCGCAGATGGCCTGGATGGCCGGTACCCGCTCGTACGCCTCGGGGGAGATGCCGGCGAGGTATTCCCGGGAGAGTTCGGCGAACTCGCGGCGGTAGGACTCGTCCCGGAACGGCAGATCACGCAGATGCAGCACCAGGTCGTGCTTGAGGAATTTGACGTCCTTGGCGAGCTTCATCTCGCTCAGCCCGCGCTCGGCCAGCAATGCGTCGATGCGCCGGTGGATCTCCAGCCGGTGCGCATAGTTCGTCATTTCGTGCCGCCGGTTCGTCACCGATTTCACGGCGGCCCGCTCGAATACGTGCCAGTAATACACCTGATTGGGAATCAGCGTGATGCGCTTCGCCGCGAGATAGGCATCGGCGATGAACATCAGGTCCTCGTAGAACATGCCCTTCGGGAATCGCAGGTCATGTTCGATGAGGAAATCGCGGCGATAGCACTTGTTGGTGGAGAGGGTGTCCCAGACGAAAAGGTCCGGCAATTCCGTGACCGACTCCAGGGTCCGGGTCGTGGCATACAGCCAGGAATACCATTCGTCCCGCTTCTGATTGCGGGTGTCCTTGTGCAGCCGGACGCACAGACCGGAAACGATGTCCGAGCCGGTTTCCTCGGCGGCCTCCAGCATGTTCCGGCAGGCATTGACCTCCAGGACGTCATCGCTGTCCAGGAACATGACGTAACGGCCGCGGGTGTGCTGAATGCCGGCATTGCGCGGCTCGCCGCCCGCCCCGCTGTTCTCCGGCAGCTGGAAGGCTCTGACCCTCTCCGGGTGCGTGGCGGCGAGCTGCTGCGCCACTTCGAAGGAACGGTCGGTGCTGCAGTCGTCGACGATCACCACCTCGACGTCCCGGAGCGTTTGGTCCAGTACGGACTGGACCGCGGTCGGCAACCGGTCGGCGTCGTTGTAGACGATGACGACTACGGAGACGTCAGGCACAGGGACCTCAACCTCTTTCGCTGCTGTTTGCCGCCAGAATAGCCCCGTCTGTCCCCCCGATTACCACGAATCGCGCCCATGGCACTACACACAGTGAGCTGCCGGGGCGTGGGGAAGGGGCGCTCCGGCATACGGACCATGACCAGGTGTCATCTCCGCCGATCCGCCCAGCAGGGCACTTCCGGCCGGAAGGAAAGACGGCCGCTCCGGTGAATCGGTTGCCTGCTCGGATGTGACGTCCGTTGCGCCGGCTTCACGGATCGGTGGCGGTCTCCGGGCACCTCCACGGCGTCCCGGACGTCCTCCTCCTGGAGGACGTGAAGCGCCGGGCAGGGGGAAAGATCCTGCCCAAGAACGAGCGACGTGTCTTTGCCAAGCCATTACGCTTGCCGTCAAGGCCGCGCAGGGCGGCCATGGAGGAGTGAGATGAGGAGCAGCAACCCGGTCTTCTCGCGACGGGGGTTCAGCCGCGACACCGGCTACGCGGGCTTCAACGCGCAGGCCGGGGGCCCCACCGCGAACCCGTACGCCGGCACCAACCCCTACGCACAGGGCGGCAACCCCTACGCGCAGGCCCCCACCGACCCGTACGCCCAGGGTCAGCCCGTCACCCAGGCACCGCCGCAGCACGCGCCGCAGACCCGGCCGATGACGATGGACGACGTCGTCACGCGCACCGGCCTGACGCTCGGCACGGTCATCGCCGGTGCCACCGTCGGCTGGCTGTTCCTGACCCAGAACCTCGGCTTCGCCGTCGGCGCGGGTCTGGTCGCGATGGTGCTGGGCTTCGTCCAGTCCTTCAAGCGCCGGCCGTCGCCCGCGCTGATCCTCGCGTACGCGGCCCTGGAGGGCGTCTTCCTCGGCGCGCTCAGCGGCTTCCTCAACGGCCTGCCGAAGATGGCCGGCGCCCCCATGCAGGCGGTGCTGGGCACGATGGCGGTGTTCGTCACCATGCTGATCGCCTACAAGACGCGGATCGTCCGGGTCACCGCCCGCTTCACCCGCTTCGTGCTGATCGCGGCGATGGGCTTCGTCCTGCTGTCGCTGGTCAACGTGCTGTTCATGGTCTTCGGCGGCGGGGACGGCCTCGGCTTCCGCAGTGGCGGCCTGGGCATCCTCTTCGGCATCGTCGGCGTGGTGCTCGGCGCGCTGTTCCTCGCCCTGGACTTCAAGCAGGTCGAGGACGGCATCGCCTACGGCGCGCCGCGCGAGGAGTCCTGGCTGGCGGCGTTCGGCCTGACCCTGACGCTGGTCTGGATCTACATGGAGATGCTGCGGCTGATCTCCATCCTCCGGGGCGACTGACCGGACCCCGCAGCATAAGCAGCTCCGTGAGCTGCGTGAGCTGCGTGAGCGGCACCGTGACGAAGGGCCCGCAGGCAGCAGCCTGCGGGCCCTTCGGGGTTGAGGACGGCGCCTCATCGCGGATCAGAACTTCCGCGCGGCGCGCCTGAGGTCGTGTTCGTGAACGATCGCCTTGGCGTGCCCGTGGGCGAGGTTGTGCTCGCCACGGAGCCAGCTGACCTTTTCGTCGAAGCGGAAGAGAGCGGGGCCTTCGTCAACGGTGCGGAGCCATTCGGAGATTTCCCGGCCCGTGCACTCGGGGATGCGGGAGAGCATGTTCCGGTGGGTCTCTTCGGAGAAGAGCTGAGACATCGGCGCCTCCGGACGCGGTCGATGCTGGTTCTTCAGCACACCGTGCCTGAGGCTTCCGCCGTTGGCAACCACCCGGGAGTGGCGCATAGGCTCACGACGTGCTTGACGTGACCCCTTTGCAGACCGCGGTGGACGCCCTCGCCGACCGCCTCCGAGCGCTGTCGCAGAGCCGGCTCAGCCAGGGCGCGGCGGCCGAGGGGCTCGCGCTGGCACGGGAGTTGGCGACCCGTGCGCAGCTGATCGAACGGCCCACGGAGGCGCCGCGCCCGTTCCCGGACGCCGGGATGTTCGCGGTCGGCGACCAGCTCGCGGTGGCCGGGCACGACCTCGTCGAGGCACTCCGGGCCGCGGCCGCCGGCCCGGCCGGCACCGGACCCGACCCTGACGCGAAAGTGGCCCCCGCCGAAGAACTGGCGGAGGCCGTGCGCTGCGTACGGGCGACAGCGGCACGCTGCTAGGGGCGGCTGCCTGCCGGCGAGGAGTCCGGCGGGTGGGCCTTGGGGCCCGGGGCGGCGGCCCTTAGGGGGCGGTCGAACGGATTCCCTAGGGGGTGCGTGGGCCCCCTGCGGGGCCACAACGTGGCGGGGGTGGGGGGTATTCCGGACGTGCTGGCGCGGGCGGCATTCCGGTCAGAATTTCGGCCACGACCCCGGCGGAACGGCGGCCACCGGCTCGGGCGGAACGGTGAGCAGAGTCCCGGGCGGAAGGGTGAGCAGAGTCCCGGGCGGAACGGCGGCTACCGGCTCGGGTGGAACGGCGGTGGGAGCCTCGGAGGGAACCGCGGTCGGAGCCTTGGGCGGAACGGCGGTCGGAGCCTCGGGGGAACGGTCGTCAGAGCGAGGCGATGACGCGGTCGGCGAGGATGTAGACGCTGTCCTCGCGGGTCTCGCCCCAGGAGAAGGTCAGGGCGTACGCGCCGGAGATGCCGGAGCCGCCCAGCAGCACCGGGGTGCGCCCGGCGTGCAGCGCGTCCGCGACCCGGTCCGCGGCCTCGCGCTGGCCGGGGGTCAGACAGAGCGTGGTGCCGTCGGCGAAGACGTACACGTCCAGAGTGCCCAGCGGGCCCGGGCGGACGTCCGCGACCGCGGTGGCCTCCCGCGCCAGCTCCTCCAGGCGCGCCACGGTGCGCTCGTAGTCGCTGATCACCGGGGACGGTGAGAAGTCCGGGTGCGAGGGGTGCCGGCGGCGGGCGGCGGCCAGTTCGGCGGACTCGGTGCCCTCGACGGGCTCCAACTCCGGCGCGTCCAGGGCCTCCAGCGCCTCCACGGACTCCAGGGTGTCCATCGCCTCCAGGGCGTCCGGGCCCAGCAGCGGCTCCAGGCCGGCCAGGTCCGCCTGGCGGGGCACGAACGGCTGGAGGTCGAACCGTTCGGAGTCCGGCCGCCCGTCGCGGGTCAGCCGGCCCTCGCGGCCGTCCAGCGGGTGGTCGTCGCCGAGGCCGAGCAGGGAGGGGGCGTCCGCGGCGTCCCTGGCCTCCTGTGCGGCCCAGAACGCCCGGGCCTCGGCCAGTTCGCGCTCGCGCTCCTCGGCGAGCGCGTCGGCGACGGCGGCGCGTATGTCCGCGAGCGGGGTCGCCTCGGCCGGGCTGGTGCGGGCGGCGGGGATGGTCGCGGCGGCAGCCTCGGCCGCCTCCGCGCGCGCCGCGGCGTCCCGGCGGGCGGCGACGAGCTCACCGTGCAGCTCGGCGAGCTGGCGGCGCAGCGCACGGGCGGTGCCCAGCGCGACGGCGCCCAGCGCCACGGCGACGGCCGCGGCCACGAGCAGGACGAGGGTGGTGACGCTCATGCGCCGACCTCCACTTCGTTCGGCGGCCCACTTCCCACGGGCCGTGCATCGGTACATGGACTTCCCCCGGCCGTCGGCCGGGGCGACCCCCTTGATGCGCCGCTCACGGAGGTCACCAATGGTGGCGGCTCGCTCACCGGCGTACTCCCGTTAGCAGAATGTTCTCCGACTTCCTACATCAGCCTGCCGGGGGTCGGCGACCGCTCACAGGGCGCTATGTCCCGAAATGCTAGGGCCCATGGGCCTCCTGTGGTGCGGTGAACCCATGCTGACCTGCAACGACGCTTCTCCCCCAGGACGTTCATCACAATCCTGGGGGAGATTGGGTCGCGATCTTGTTAACGAGTGAGGCAGGTCACGCGCCGTCGCCGCCCGTGTCCGTTCAACAGCGAAGGGTGTGCGCGGGGCGGGAGTTGGTCTGTTCCGCCGCGCACACACCCTCAAGGACTTCCGGGGAGACCCTCGGGTCAACTCGTCAGCTCAGCCGCGCGTGCCCATGGTCGCGCTGAACCTCGCTTCCGGTTGGCTACAGCTCAGCTCAGCCGCTCGATGACCATCGCCATGCCCTGGCCGCCGCCCACGCACATGGTCTCCAGGCCGAACTGCTTGTCGTGCCACTGGAGGGAGTTGATGAGCGTGGTGGTGATGCGGGCGCCGGTCATGCCGAAGGGGTGGCCGACGGCGATCGCGCCACCGTTGACGTTCAGCTTGTCCAGCGGGATGTCCAGGTCGCGGTAGGAGGGGATCACCTGGGCGGCGAACGCCTCGTTGATCTCGACCAGGTCGATGTCGGAGATGGTGAGGCCGGCGCGGCGGAGCGCCTGCTTGCTGGCCTCGACCGGGCCGTAGCCCATGATCTCGGGGGACAGGCCCGAGACGCCGGTGGAGACGATCCGGGCGAGCGGAGTCAGGCCCAGCTCGCGGGCCTTGGTGTCGGACATGATGACCAGCGCCGCGGCACCGTCGTTGAGCGGGCAGCAGTTGGCGGCCGTCACCAGGCCGTCGGGGCGGAAGACCGGCTTGAGGCCCTGCACGCCCTCCAGCGTGACGCCGGCGCGCGGGCCGTCGTCCTGCGAGACGACCGTGCCGTCGGGCAGCGTCACCGGGGTGATCTCCCGCTCCCAGAAGCCGTCCTTGATCGCCTTCTCGGCGAGGTTCTGCGACCGGACGCCGAACTCGTCCATGTCCTGGCGGGTGACGCCCTTGAGGCGGGCGAGGTTCTCCGCGGTCTGGCCCATCGCGATGTACGCGTCCGGGACCAGGCCGTCCTCGCGCGGGTCGTGCCAGTCGGCGCCCTCCTGCTCGGCGCGCGCGGCCGTACGGGCCTCGGCGTCGGCGAAGAGCGGGTTGTGGGTGTCGGGCAGGCCGTCGGAGGTGCCCTTCACGCTGCGCGAGACCGTCTCCACGCCGGCCGAGATGAAGACGTCGCCCTCGCCGGCCTTGATGGCGTGCAGCGCCATCCGCGTCGTCTGGAGCGACGAGGAACAGTAACGGGTGACGGTGCAGCCCGGGAGGTGGTCCATCCCCATCTGGACGGCCACGATGCGGCCCAGGTTGTGGCCCTGCTCGCCACCGGGGAGGCCGCAGCCCAGCATCAGGTCGTCGATGTCCTTGGGGTCCAGCTCGGGGACCTTGGCCAGGGCGGTCTCGATGATCTTCGCGGTCAGGTCGTCCGGGCGCAGGTCCTTCAGCGAGCCCTTGAAGGCGCGGCCGATCGGGGAGCGGGCGGCTGAGACGATCACGGCTTCGGGCATCACGGCTCCAGGAAATCAAGTGGCGCCCTGCGCCTCGTTGAGGGGCGGTGGTCGGGCGACGGGCGGGAGAAGGTGCTGGACTGTGAGGGAAGTTACCTGCACGTACTGCTGAGGTCACGGGGTCCGCGTTGTGATGCGGACCTCTTTTCTAAGCGAGCGCTTATGGAACGGCAAGGGGCCGCCGGGTATTCCCCGCGACCCCCTGCCCGTTCGGCCAACTGCGGGCCCCTTCAGCGCGGCACCGACGGCCGGTCCGCCGACTCCTCCGCGTCCGGCAGCTGGCGCCGCCGGCGGTGCTTGAGCAGCGCCCAGGGCGCGCGGGAGGCGGTGACCTCCGTACCGCCCTCGGAAGCCGCCTCGGCAGCCGCCTGCTCGACCGGGAGGATGCCCTCGCCCCGGGCGGGCTCCGGCCGCTCCTCGTCCGGCCACAGGCCCAGCGCGGCGCACAGCGTCGGCAGCACGGCCATCGCGGCGGTGGCGTACCCCTCCGCCGACGGGTGGTAGTTGTCCGGCCCGAACAGCTCCCGCGGATGCGCCTCGAACTCGGGGCCCAGCAGGTCGCCCAGCGAGACCGTGCGGCCGCCGCTCTCGACCGCCCCGATCGTCTGCGCGGCCGCGAGCTGCCGGGAGAGCCGCCGGGCCACCCACCGCAGCGGCTGGTAGACCGGCTCGATCGTGCCCAGATCCGGGCAGGTGCCCACCACCACCTCGCAGCCCGCGGCGCGCAGCCGGCGGACCGCCTCCGAGAGGTGGCGGACCGACTGCGCGGGCGGCATCCGGTGGGTGACGTCGTTCGCCCCGATCATGATCACGCAGACGTCGGGGGTCTGCGCGCCGTCCGCGAGCATCAGCTCCACCTGGCGCGCCAGATCGTCCGACTGCGCCCCGGGCAGCGCCACGTTGCGGAAGTCCACGGGGAGTTCGGCGACCGCGGCGAGGCCCGAGGCGAGCAGCGCGCCCGGGGTCTGCGAGACGCGGTGCACGCCCTGGCCGGCGGCGGTGGAGTCGCCGAGGAAGCCCAGGCGGAGCGGCGGGCGGTCGGTGCGGTGCGCGAAGGCGGCGCCGTAGCGGCCGTCGGCGCACGGCGGGATGTCGCTGGAGCCGCCGACCGTGCGGCGGGCCAGCCGGACCTCGGTCAGCAGCACACCGACGGTGGCGACGCCGAGCAGCCCGACGCCGCCGCCGCCGACCGCGGCGGCGGTCGCGATCCGCCGTGCCACCCTCGCCCTGGACATCGTCATCGGCATGGGCCGGGCACCTCCCCGTGCAGTGCGGGGCGCGCCGGACCCGGGGGCCGACGCGCTCTTGAATCGACAAGAACTCCTACAACAGGGTGTTGCCCGTTCCCGCACGGAACGCAACGCGTCCTCCCTCCGCGCCACCCGGGCAATAGGCTGGCGGCACGGGCGCAGGAGAGCGTGCCCCCGACCGCGGAGACCACCGTGCAGTTTTACGATTCGATGATTGAGCTCGTCGGCAACACCCCGCTCGTGCGGCTCAACAACGTGACCAAGGGCATCCAGGCCACCGTCCTGGCCAAGGTCGAGTACTTCAACCCCGGCGGTTCGGTGAAGGACCGGATCGCCGTGCGGATGATCGAGGCCGCCGAGCAGTCGGGTGAGCTGCAGCCGGGCGGCACGATCGTCGAGCCCACCTCAGGGAACACCGGGGTGGGCCTGGCGATCGTGGCCCAGCAAAAGGGTTACAAGTGCATCTTCGTCTGCCCGGACAAGGTGTCCACGGACAAGATCAACGTGCTGCGGGCGTACGGCGCCGAGGTCGTGGTCTGCCCGACCGCGGTGGACCCCGAGCACCCGGACTCGTACTACAACGTCTCGGACCGGCTGGTGCGCGAGACGCCGGGCGCCTGGAAGCCCGACCAGTACAGCAACCCGAACAACCCGCGCTCCCACTACGAGACCACCGGTCCGGAACTGTGGGCCCAGACGGACGGCCGGCTCACGCACTTCGTGGCGGGCGTCGGCACCGGCGGCACGATCAGCGGCACCGGCCGCTACCTCAAGGACGCCAGCGAGGGCCGGGTCAAGGTCATCGGCGCCGACCCGGAGGGCTCGGTGTACAGCGGCGGCTCCGGGCGCCCGTACCTGATCGAGGGCGTCGGCGAGGACTTCTGGCCGACCGCGTACGACCGCACGGTCGCCGACGAGATCGTCGCGGTGTCGGACAAGGACGCCTTCCAGATGACCCGGCGGCTGGCCAAGGAGGAGGGCCTGCTGGTCGGCGGCTCCTGCGGCATGGCCGTGGTCGCCGCGCTGGAGGTCGCCTCCCGGCTCGGACCGGACGACGTGGTCGTGGTCCTGCTGCCGGACAGCGGCCGCGGCTACCTCTCCAAGATCTTCAACGACGAGTGGATGGCCGACTACGGCTTCCTGGAGGAGGGCGGCACCGCCGCCCGGGTCGTCGACGTCCTGGAGCACAAGGAGGGCGCGCTGCCCTCGCTGGTCCACATGCACCCGGAGGAGACCGTCGGCGAGGCGATCGACGTGCTGCGCGAGTACGGCGTCTCGCAGATGCCGATCGTCAAGCCGGGCGCCGGCCACCCGGACGTGATGGCCGCCGAGGTCGTCGGCTCCGTCGTCGAACGGGAGCTGCTGGACGCGCTGTTCACCCAGCGGGCGTCGCTGACCGACCCGCTGGAGAAGCACATGTGCCCGCCGCTGCCGCAGGTCGGCTCCGGTGAGTCGGTCTCCGACCTGATGGCCGTCCTGGAGAGCGCCGACGCGGCGATCGTCCTCGTCGAGGGCAAGCCGAAGGGCGTGGTCAGCCGGCAGGACCTGCTGGCCTTCCTGGCCCGCGAGGCCGGCAAGTAGCACCGGCCGCGGCGGCCGCCCCCGGTGGCGGCCGCCGCGTCACGCCGTGCCCGTCACGCCGTGCCCTTCGCGGTGTCAAGTCGCCGTCAGGAAACGGTCCGTCGGCGCAAGGTGTACGTGTGCGTCATGTGCTGGCAGCACGGGCTTAACACTCGTCCGGCACATTGATGTGCACGGCGATACGGACCTCCGGAGCGGCTCCCGGACCTCCCAGATCGCCACCCGGACGCGACGGCCGGCCCTGACCCGGATCGCGTCCCTGGCGGGGACCGCCGTCGTCCCGCCCCCGGCCCGTCCGGGGTGCGGCGGTCCCCGCCACAACTCCCTTACCGGACTCGGTCCCACTCCCCGTCACGGTGCTCCCCGCGCCCGCCCAGAAGCAGCTTCCGCACGCCCACGCTGTGCACGGCGTTGACGCCGACGATGCCGGCCCAGCACACCAGCAGCCCCGGGATCCCGGCGTTGACCACGCCGATCGCGGTCAGCGGGACGGCCAGCACCAGGAAGAGGGCGGCGACCCCGAACCGCTCCCAGAAGCCGCGTCCGCCGCCCTCGGGGCGCGGCGGGCGGCCGCCGCGCGCCACCTGGACCTGCTGCTCGGCGAGCTGCCGCCGCACCCTGCGGTCGACGGTGTGGTCCAGCTTCTCCAGGAAGGACTCCACCAGCTCCGCCTCGTACTCGGTCCCGAGCTCCTTGCGCGTCTGGAGCGTCGCGTCGAGTTCCTTGCGCAGATCGGGGTCGTGTGTCGCCATGGTGCGAGCGTACGGACCACCGCAACGCGGCACGGTAGGGCTAACCCCCGAATCCGGCCGGGCTCTGCCGCCCCTGCTCGCCCGGGGCCGCTTCGGGATGCGGGACGGCCGCGGCGCCGCGGCGGGCGACCAGCCCGTACAGGACCGCCGGTACGGCGAGGCCGACGAGCCAGGAGACGTCGGCACCGCCGAGCGGGGCCACCAGCGGGCCCGTGTAGAAGTGCGTGGCCAGGAAGGGGAGTTGGGCGAGCACGCCGAGGACGTAGACGGTCAGCGCCCGGGCGTTCCAGGCGCCGTAACGGCCGGCCGGGTCGCTGAGCGCGGCGATGTCGTACCGCTCCTTGGAGATCAGGTAGTAGTCCGTGAGGTTGATCGCCGACCAGGGCGTGAAGAAGGTCAGCAGGAACAGCAGGAAGTCCTTGAAGGACGTCAGGAACGAGTCCTTGCCCAGGAGAGCCACGGCCGTCCCGGCCAGCATGATCCCGGCGATGTACCCGGCCCGGCCGCGCGGCGACAGCACCCGCTGCCCCCGGAACCCGCTGACGCTGGTGACCAGCGACATGAACCCGCCGTAGGTGTTGAGGACGTTGATGGTCAGCTTGCCGAGCGCGATGACGAAGTACAGGAACGAGGCGATCAGCCCGGCGCCGCCCAGGCCGACGACATAACCCACCTCGTGCCCGACGAACGCGTCCGGCGCCGCGGCGGCGGCCAGCGCACCGAAGGTCATCGACCACTGCGCGCCGAGCACCGAGCCGGACAGCGTCCACCAGAACGTGGCGCGGGCCGAGGTGTGCCGGGGCAGATAGCGCGAGTAGTCGGCGACGTACGGGCCGAACGCCAGCTGCCAGGAGGCCGAGAGCGAGACGGCGAGCAGGAACACCGGCAGCCCGAAGCGGTGGTCGTGCAGCAGCGTGCCCAGGTCGGCGCGCTGCAGGAGCCGGACGCCCAGATAGACGAAGGCCAGCGCGCACACCAGGCCGGCGATCCGCCCCAGGGCGTGGATGAGGCGGTAGCCGACGGCCGCGGCGAGCGCGGTGACGGCCGCGAACAGCACGATCCCCGGCGTCTCGCCCAGATGCGTCAGCTCACCGACCGCCTGCCCGGCCAGCACGCTGCCACTGGCGAAGAACCCGATGTACATCACGATGACCAGCGCCAGCGGGACCACCGCCCCGCGCACCCCGAACTGGGCCCGTGAGGTGATCATCTGCGGCAGACCCAGCCGCGGGCCCTGGGCGGAGTGCAGCGCCATCACCGCCCCGCCGAGGAGGTTGCCGAGCAGCAGCCCGATCACCGCCCAGAAGGCGTTCGCCCCGAAGACGACCGCCAGCGCGCCGGTGACCACGGCGGTGATCTGGAGGTTCGCGCCCAGCCAGAGCGTGAACTGACTGACCGGGCTGCCGTGCCGTTCGTCGTCGGGGACCACGTCGATCGAGTGCCGTTCCACCACACCTGCCATGCATCCGCCCCGGGTCGTTGCCTGTATGGATTCATGCAGGATCCGGGTAGGTGAATGGAAGGTCAATAGGTGGGAGCGGGAAAGCGCGGAATCCGCGGAATCCCCGGTGACGGAGCCGGTGGGAACGGTCGGGCCGGTCGACGGCTCACGCGACCGGCGACCCCGGCTCGCCCATCGGCCGCAGCTCGTCCGCATACGACACCGAGACCCGGCGCATCACCCCGTCCTCGGTGATGTCGTACTGGCCCAGCCGCCACAACGGCGGCGAATAGGCATGCACCGACACCGCGTCATCGGTCGCCCCGGTGAGCCGGTGGATATGGTCCGGACCGAAGCAGAACGACGACCCGGCGCCTACGGCGGTGGCCACATGCTCCCCGCCGATCCGCGGATTGGACTCGGTCAGCACCCCCTGCACGACCCGGACGGCACCGGAGGAGAGGTCGTGGTCGTGCCAGCCGGTGTCGTTCTGCCGGGTCCAGCACAGCAGCCAGACGTCGACGAACTCGTCGCGGTACAGCGACGCGTAGTGCCGCTCGGCGTCGGAGAACGCGACCTGCCCGCGCCACAGGTCCGGACGGTCCGCCAACTCATCGACCAGCGCCCGCAGTTCACGCTTCCCGAGATTGCGCTCGGGCAGCGCGGCGAACGGCTGCCCGGCGTCCACGACCGGACCGGCGGCAGCCATGGCGGAGGCCTCGGTCCGGGAGGCGGCGTGCGTCATGGTCGGACTCCTTTCGACGGGCCCAGCAGACGGGCCGGATTGACGGTGCGCAGGGCATGCACGGCGGCCTCGGCACCGAGGTCGGGGATCATGTCGAGGGGTGCAGCGCGCAGCCCTTCCCGTGGAGGGTGGTGGCGGACGACGGGACGGGCGTAGGGGCGGTCGCTGCCGCTGACGACGACGTCGATGCCGACGGCCCGTACCAGCGCATCCACCGCCCGGGTCCCGTACGAGGACGTCTCGTAGAACGCGTCGGGGTCCACCCGGCCCCGCTCCCCGCCCCCGCCCCGCGCCACCAGCCGCTCCCCGTGCAGCGGCGCCAGACCCGCCAGCGCCGCGAAGCAGACCCGCAGCCCCGGGTGGCGCGGCCGGCCGAAGGCCCGGAACGCGAACCAGGAGGCGTGCATCTGCTGGACGTACGGGACCAGCGCCGGCCACCAGGCGGGCGCCGCGCCCTCGGCGGGCGGGGCCGCGCCGGGGTGCACGAACAGCGGCTTGTCCAGCGCGGCGAGGACGTCCAGCAGCGGCGCGCAGCGGGCCCAGCCGGCGGCGTCGAGCAGGGCGGTGGCGGGCAGTTGGAGGCCCACACAGCCGCGCCGCAGCTCGCGGCGGAGCCCCTCGGTGTCCGGTTCGGGCACGGCGAGGCGGACCGAGGCCCAGACGCCGAAGGGGGCGGGCAGCGCCAGCGCCCCCTCGTGGAACGCGGCGAGCAGCGGTGCGGCCTCCTCGGGCGGCAGGTATTCGATGCCGAGCGGACTGGAGAGCGAGACCAGCGCCCGGTCCAGCCCGTCCGCCCGGGCGAGCCGGACCCGGGCCGCGATGTCGTGGTCGGCCGGATCGACGGGATACGGCGGCTCACCGGGCAGCTCCAGCGTCCAGCCGTCCAGCCGCGGCGGCGCACCGCGCTCCCGCAGCAACGCCACGAACGCGGGCGGCCAGAGGTGCTGATGGACATCGGTGGGCACGGTGGCCGGAGCCTCCTCAACCGCTTCACTTAACCGATTAACTGATGCGTTTAAGTGAAGCGCTTAACTGCGTGGGGTGTCAAGGTCCTGGCGCTGGAGCGCGGGGTCTGGAGGGCGAGGCCTGGAGCGCGGAGGCTGGAGACCGGGGGTTGGAGCTTGGGGCCTGGGGCCCGGGGGTTGGAGCCCGGGCCTGGAGCCCGGGGCCCGGAGGCTGGAGCCCGGAGCGCTGCCCGGGGACCCACCGGCCCCACGCCCGGTCCGCGGGCGCCGTCAGGGCTTGGGCGCCGTCAGGGCGCGGACGCCGTCGGGGCGTGGGGCGGGGCCCGTCGGGGCGTGGGGCGGGGCCCGTCCGGGCGTGGGGCGGCGGGGTCCGTCCGGGCGTGGGGCCGTGGGCCCCTCCGGGCGTGTGGCCTTGGGGCCCGGCCGACCCGCCCGCCTTGGGTAGGCTTCCGGCATGGCCAGGCCCAACAAACGCACCACCCTCCGCGAGGTGGCCGAGGCCACCGGACTCTCCACCGCAGCCGTCTCCTACGCACTGCGCGGCAAGCACGTCTCCAAGGAGACCGAGGAGCGGGTGCGCAAGGCCGCCGCCGAACTCGGTTACGAGGCCGACCCGATCGCCCGCGCCCTCGCCAGCGGCCGCACGAGCACCGTCGGGGTGCTCGCCGGCGACCTCCAGGACCTCTGGCAGCAGCAGCTGATGGCCGCCATAGGGCGCGAACTGCTGGCCGGCGACCGCTATGCGCTGATCCTCGACGCCGGTGGCGACCCCGAGCGGGAACTGGTCCTCGCCAAGCAACTGCGCGACCAGCGGGTGGACGGTCTGCTGGTCTCGCCGGTCGACCCCTCGGCCGAGGGCTGGGCGGCGATCGCCGAGGCGGTGCCGGTGGTCTCCATCGGAGACGCGCTGAGCCGGGCCCGTACGGCGGGCGAGGTGCTCTTCGACAACCGCGCCGGCATCGACGCGGTCCTGGACTACCTCCGCGGCCTGGGCCACCGCCAGGTCACCGTCCTCACCCCCACCGGCCCCTCCACCCCCGACCGCCCCGCCGACGTCTACGTCCGCGAGGCCGCCGACCGCCTCGGTATCGACGCCCAGGTCCTGCCCTGCCCCCAGGAACTGGGCGAGGCGACCGCGGTGGCCCGGCGGGTGCTCACCAACACCCCCGACGGCCGCCGCCCGGCCGGCGCGCTCCCGCCGCCCGCCGCGGTCTTCTGCTTCTCCGACTCCATCGCCTACGGCGTCTACGCGGCCGCCGCCGAGGCCGGACTGACCGTCGGCCGGGACCTGTCCGTCGTCGGCTTCGACGACCACCCGGTCTCCCGCGTCCTCACCCCACCGCTGACCACCGTCGACTGGGGCCTCGGCGAAATCGCCAAGGAGGCCGCCCGCCTGGCGGTCGCGGCGATAGAGGGCCGCCGCGTCCGCCGAAAGCGCATCCTGTGCGCCCCGCGCCTTGCCGAACGGGGTTCGGCGACTCGCCCCACGTAGCCGTCTCTCCCGCCGCGGGGCTCGCCGTTGCGCGCTTGGTTTTCCGCCCACGTACTTGGCTGTCCCGCCGTGGGGGTTGCTCGTCGTTGTGCTTTGCGGCGCCCCCGCACGTACCTGGTTGTCCCGCCGCGGGGCTTGGTCGCCGTTGTGCGCTTTGCGGCGCCGCGCACGTACTCGTCTGTCCCGCCGCGGGGCGTCTGGCCGTTGCGCCTGCGGCGGGCTGGGTTGTTGTTGGGTGCGGTGACTGGCCTGCGGGGCCTTGTTCGTGGACTGCTGTCGCTTTACGTCCACGAACAAGGCCCCTCCGGCCTGTCCCCTCCCGTTGGGGGAGTGTGCGGGTGGGTGGGGGCGCGCGTTGTGGAGGATGCACCTGGTGTTGCGGGTCAGTGGGAATAGCTCGCCCGGTGCGCCGAGTTGTGGCCCCGCAGGGGGCCTTCGTGACCCTTACGGGTTCTGTTCGACCGACCCCTACGGGTCCCAAGGGCCCCTTGTATCCCCAACGCCCGCCCCCACCCGCCTTCTTCCCATCCCTCAACGGGAGGGGACGGGCCGGAGGGGCCGGTTGTGTGGACGTAAAGCGTCAGCAGTCCACACAACCGGC
>NZ_JBEZMM010000037.1:0-81825 GCF_040652715.1 Streptomyces sp. NPDC048196
CACTCCCCCAACGGGAGGGGACGGGCCGGAGGGGCCGGTGTTTGGGACGTAAAGCGTCAGCAGTCCCAAACACCGGCCCCGCAGGCCCGTCACCGCACCCGACACCACCCAGCCCGCCGCAGGCGCAACGGCCAGACGCCCCGCCACGGGACAGAGTACGTACGGGGGCACCGCAAGGCGCAACGGCGCACAAGCCCCGCGACGGGCAAGACGGGTACGTAGGAGGCGCCGCAAAGCGCGCAACGGTGAGCAAGCCCCGCGGCGCGAAAGACAGGTACGTGCGGGGCGCCGCAAAGCGCGCAACGGCGAGCAACAACCACGGCGGGAAAGCCAAGTACGTGGGGCCATATAACATCCGCATGTGTCGTACACGAGTTTCGTAGCCATAGGTGACAGCTTCACCGAAGGAATGTCGGACGGGCTTCCCGACGGCTCCTACCGTGGGTGGGCCGACCTGCTCGCCGCGCGGCTGGCGGCGCGGACGCCGGGCTTCCGGTATGCCAACCTCGCGGTGCGGGGCAAGTTGATCGGGCAGATCCTGGACGACCAGTGCGGGCCGGCCGCGTCGATGGGGGCGGACCTCGTGACGCTTGTGGGCGGGCTCAACGACGTGCTGCGTCCGAAGTGCGACGTCGCGCGGGTGTGCGCGCAGCTGGAGACCGCGGCCGAGCTGCTGGTGAAGGGCGGCGGGCGGCTGGTGCTGATGCGCAGTCCGGGCCGCCAGGGGCCCGTGATGGAGCGCTTCCGGCCGCGGATGGAGCAGCTCTTCGCGCGGATCGACGAGATCGCGGCGCAGCACGGGGCGCTGGTCGTGGACCTGTACGCGTCGAAGGCGCTGGCCGACCCGCGGATGTGGGCGGACGACCGGCTGCATCTGAACGCCGAGGGGCACCGCCGGGTGGCCGAGGCGGTCTGGCAGGCGCTCGGGCTGCCCGCCGAGTCGGACTGGGACGCCCCGCTGCCGGCGGCCGCACCGCCGGGCTGGCGGGCCCGGCGGGCCGCGGACCTGCGGTTCGCGCGCGAGCACCTCGGGCCCTGGATAGGGCGGCGGCTGACCGGCCGTTCCTCGGGGGACGGCCGGCTGGGCGCCCATGTGAGTCCTGAGCTGGGCACGGCCTTCTGGGTCGGTCCGGCGGACCACACGGACCCCGGCCCGGTGACCGCCTGGGCCCCGGTGGGGGCGTAACGCAGGGGCGGTGACCGGCCACCGCACGGGCCGGAGGCGGGCCGGTTGCGGAATACTGCCGGGCACAAGTGCGGGCACGGGGTGGGGGTAGTGGGTGCGACCGTTGACCAAGGGCGATCCGCAGCGGATCGGGCCGTTCTCGATCGTCGGGCTGCTCGGGGGCGGCGGTATGGGCCGGGTGTATCTCGGCCGTGCGGCGGACGGGCGGACGGTGGCGGTGAAGACCGCGCGGTCCGAACTCGCCGACGACCGGGGTTTCCGGACGCGTTTCGCCCGTGAGGTGGCCGCCGCCCGGCGGGTGGGCGGGCCGTTCGTGGCGCCGGTGGTCGACGCCGCGCCGCATGACGACGTGCCGTGGATGGCGACCGACTACGTGCCGGGTGTCTCGCTGACCGATGCCGTGCACGACGGCGGGCCGCTGCCGGAGCAGGCGGTGCGGCTGCTGACGGCGGGCCTGTTGCAGGCCCTGGCGGCGGTGCACGCGCACGGGCTGGTGCACCGCGACCTCAAGCCGTCGAACATCCTGCTCACGGCCGAGGGGCCGCGGGTGATCGACTTCGGCATCGCGTACTCGGCCGCGGACACCGCTCTGACGATGACCGGCACCGCCCTCGGCACGCCGGGGTTCATGGCGCCCGAGCAGCTCGTCATGACGGGCCCGAACGTCACGGGCGCGGCGGACGTGTTCGCGCTCGGCGGGGTGATCGTGTTCGCGGCGACCGGCGGCGGCCCGTACGGGAGCGCCGAGCCGCAGATCCTGATGTACCGCACCGTGCACGAGGAACCGCGGCTGGACGGGCTCCCGGAGGGGCTGCGGGAGGTGGCGGCGGCCTGCCTGGCCAAGGAGCCGGAGCGGCGGCCCGCGCTGCCCGCCCTGATGGCGCGGGTGGGACCGGCCGGCCCGTACGGCGACTGGCTGCCCGCCCCCGTCGCCGGCCGGCTCCGCCGTCTGTCCGCGCAGCTCGCCGACCCCAGGTCCCCGGACGCCCACGTGCCGCGGCCCGGGGTCCAGGCGCCGGCCGGCGTCCCGTTCGACCAACTGCCGACGCGTACGACTCCGGACGGCCCGCCGCCCCCGCCGTCGCCCGGCGCAACGCCGGCCTGGCCCGCGCACGCCGCCACGCCCCCGCCGCCCGCCTCCCCGGGGCCGAGCCGGCGCCGGGTGCTCGGCGCGCTGTCCGTGGTGGGGGGCCTGGCCGGCACCGGGGCGCTGGGCTGGGCACTGTGGCCGCAGGGCGGAAACCGCGCCAGTGGGGAGAACGCCGGGGGCCGGCCCGCCGTCTCTGCGGAGCCGTCCGGCCGGTTGCCGCAGGAGATCCTGGACAAGGGCAGGATCACCATCGGCTCGGACATCGCCTACGCGCCCATGGAGTTCGTCCGGGACGGCAGGCCGGCCGGAGTCGACGTCGAGATCGCGAACGCCCTCGGACGCGCACTGGGGGTGCGCGTCGCCTTCGAGAACACCGTCTTCGACTCCCTGCTCGCCGGCCTGGCCGCGGGCCGTTTCGACCTGGTCATGTCGGCGCTGGCCGACACCAAGGACCGGCAGCAGGGGATCGCGGACGGAACGAAGACCGGCAGCGGCGTCGACCTGGTCGACTACTTCAGGGCCGGGCTCGTGCTCGTCGTCCGCAAGGGCGACCCGGAGGGCATCCGGAAACCCGCGGACCTGGCCGGCCGGACGGTCGCCGTCCAGCGTGGTTCCCTCGCCCGGACTACGTGGACGAGCTCGGCCGGAAGGTTGCCAAGGGGCTGCGGATCCGGGAGTTCGAGGCGCAGGCGGAGGTCTACGACGACGTCGCCAAGGGCCGTTCCTCGGCCTGTCTGGACGACTTCCCGGTGGCGGCGCACACCGCCGCCACCCTCTCGGGCGGCGGCGTCCTCGCCCTCGTCGGCGAGCAGATCGACCCCCTGCCGTACGGCATCGCGGTGGCCAAGAACCGCCCGGGCCTGCGGGACGCGGTGCGCGGAGCCCTCGACCGGCTGATCAGGAGCGGCGAGTACGCGAAGATCCTCAAGAACTGGTACGTCGAGGACGGTGCGGTGGGGCGGGCGGCCGTCAACGGGGGCGGGTAGCGGGGCCGGCCGATGCCTGTAGGAACGCACAGCCGGGACCGGGGCGCTGGCCTGCGCGAATCGCCAGTAGACTCTGACCACGTGACTGCTGTGTCTGCGAAGCCTCGCATCCCCAATGTTCTGGCCGGCCGCTACGCCTCCGCGGAGCTGGCCGTGCTCTGGTCCCCCGAGTACAAGGTCAAGCTGGAGCGGAAGCTGTGGCTCGCCGTGCTGCGTGCGCAGAAGGACCTGGGGGTGGCGGTCCCCGAGGAGGCGCTGGCCGACTACGAGCGGGTCCTGGAGGACGTCGACCTGGCGTCGATCGCCGAGCGCGAGAAGGTCACCCGGCACGACGTGAAGGCGCGGATCGAGGAGTTCAACGCGCTGGCCGGGCACGAGCAGGTCCACAAGGGCATGACCTCCCGTGACCTGACCGAGAACGTCGAGCAGCTCCAGGTGCGGCTGTCGCTGGCGCTGATGCGGGACCGCACGGTCGCCGTGCTGGCGCGCCTGGGTTCGCTGGCCGCCCAGCACGCCGAGCTGGTGATGGCGGGCCGCTCGCACAACGTCGCCGCGCAGACCACGACGCTGGGCAAGCGGTTCGCGACCGCGGCGGACGAGCTGCTGGTGGCGTACGCGCGCCTGGAAGATCTGCTCTCCCGTTACCCGCTGCGCGGCATCAAGGGTCCCGTGGGGACCGCGCAGGACATGCTGGACCTGCTGGGCGGGGACGCGGCGAAGCTGGCCGAGCTGGAGCAGCGGATCGCCGCGCACCTCGGCTTCGGGCAGGCCTTCACGTCCGTCGGCCAGGTCTACCCGCGCTCGCTGGACTACGACGTGGTCACCTCGCTGGTGCAGCTGGCGGCCGCGCCCTCGTCGCTGGCGAAGACGATCCGGCTGATGGCCGGGCACGAGCTGGTCACCGAGGGCTTCAAGCCCGGCCAGGTCGGCTCGTCGGCGATGCCGCACAAGATGAACACCCGCTCCTGCGAGCGCGTCAACGGCCTGATGGTGATCCTGCGGGGCTACGCCTCGATGGCCGGTGAGCTCTCCGGTGACCAGTGGAACGAGGGCGACGTGTCCTGCTCCGTGGTGCGCCGGGTGGCCCTGCCGGACTCGTTCTTCGCGCTGGACGGGCTGCTGGAGACGTTCCTGACCGTGCTTGACGAGTTCGGTGCGTTCCCCGCCGTCGTCGCCCGTGAGCTGGACCGTTACCTGCCGTTCCTCGCCACGACGAAGGTGCTGATGGGGGCGGTCCGCGCCGGGGTGGGCCGTGAGGAGGCCCACGAGGCGATCAAGGAGAACGCGGTGGCGTCGGCGCTGGCCATGCGTGAGCAGGGCGCCGAGCGGAACGAGCTGCTGGACAAGCTGGCGGCGGACGCCCGGATTCCGCTGGACCGGGCGCAGCTGGACGCGCTGATGGCGGACAAGCTGTCGTTCACCGGTGCGGCCGCCGACCAGGTGGCGTCGGTCGTCGCCCGGATCGAGGAGATCGCCAAGCAGCACCCGGAGGCCGCCGGCTACACCCCGGGCGCGATCCTCTGACCCGGGAGTCATGAGGTGCGCTTCACCCCGGAGGAGCTGCAGGCCGCTCGTGATCGCCTCGTCCCTGACGTGGCGGCGAGCGGTCTGCGGGTCCTCTTCTGCGGGATCAACCCCGGGCTGATGTCGGCGGCCACCGGGCACCACTTCGCCCGCCCCGGTAACCGGTTCTGGCCGGTGCTGCACGCCGCCGGCTTCACGCCGCGGCGGCTGCGCCCCGATGAGCAGGAGGAGCTGCTCGCGCACGGGGTCGGGATCACCAATGTCGTCGCGCGGGCGACCGCCCGGGCGGACGAGCTGACCGCGGAGGAGTTCCGCGAGGGCGGCCGGCTGCTGGCGGAGAAGGTGGCCCGGCTGCGGCCGCGCTGGCTCGCGGTCGCCGGGGTCACGGCCTACCGCGTCGCCTTCGACGACAAGCGCGCGACAGTCGGGCCGCAGGCTCGTACGCTGGGGGAAACGCGGATCTGGGCACTGCCCAACCCCAGCGGACTGAACGCCCATTGGACGCCGGTGACGATGGCGGAGGAGTACGGGCGGCTGCGCGCCGCGGCGTTCGCGGAGGACGGGGTCGCATAGCCGGTCCCGCCTTCCGGGACCGGGTGGCGGGCGGACGGCGGGCGTTCGGCCAACCGTCATCTTGAAGGCGTGTACATGTCACCTCGGTGGCTCTACTCTGTCGCCGCCCGTGCACGCCCCCACTCTTCCGTACGGAGGCAGTCGTGCCCACTCCGTCCTCCTCGCCCTCCCCCTCCGCCGCCGGGTCCCCGGCGGACCACCGCGGCCGCCGCTCGCGCCGCCACAAGCTCACCGCGCTCGCCGGGGCGTTCGGCCTCGCCGCCGCCGGACTCGGCATCTGGGCCGGCAACGGCTTCGGGGCCGAGGCCGCCGCGGCCGGGGTGCCCAGCCCCGACCACGTGGTCGTGGTGGTCTTCGAGAACCACGCCTACCACCAGGTGCTGGGCAGCTCCAGCGCCCCGTACATCAACTCCCTGGCCGCCGGCGGCGCCAGCCTCACCGCCTCGTACGCCGAGACCCACCCCAGCCAGCCCAACTACTACGCGATGTTCTCCGGCGACACCCAGGGCGTCACCGACGACAGCTGCGTCACCCCCGGTTTCAGCTCCGCGGCCAACCTCGCCTCCGAGGTGACCGCGGCCGGCAAGTCCTGGGCCAGCTACAACGAGTCGCTGCCGGCCGAGGGCTCCACCACCTGCCGGAGTGGCAAGTACGCGCAGAAGCACAACCCCTGGTTCGGCTTCAGCAACGTGCCCACGAACACGGCGCACACCTTCGACGCGTTCCCCACGGACTTCAGCACCCTGCCGACCGTGTCGTTCGTCGTGCCGAACCTGTGCAGCGACATGCACGACTGCTCGGTCTCCACCGGTGACACCTGGCTGAAGAACCACCTCAAGAGCTACGCGGACTGGGCCAAGTCCCACAACAGCCTGCTGCTGGTCACCTTCGACGAGGACAACCGCCTCAGCGGCAACCGCATCCCGACCGTCCTGTACGGCCAGCCGGTGCGGCCCGGCTCCACCTCGGGCACCACCTACAACCACTACGACGTGCTGCGCACCCTTGAGGACATGTACGGCACCTCGCACGCCGGGAAGGCCGCCGACGCCAAGGACATCACCGGCGTCTGGGCGAACTGAGGTGTACCTCGCGGACAGCCGCGCCACCCCCACGACGGCCGGCCCGGGCGCACGCCCGGGCCGGCCGGTCCGGGCCGCGGTCCCCGGCACCGTCCTCGTCCTGGGCACCGTCAGCCTGATCACCGACGTCTCCTCGGAGATGGTCACCGCCGTCCTGCCGCTGTACCTCGTCGCCGAACTCGGCCTGTCCCCGCTCGGGTTCGGGCTGCTGGACGGGGTGTACAACGGTGTCAGCGCGCTCGTCCGACTGGTCGGCGGGCGGGTCTCGGACCGCGGCGGGGGCGGCGGCCACAAGGTCGTCGCGGTGGTCGGGTACGGTCTCTCGGCCCTGTGCAAACCGCTGTTGCTGCTCGTGCACACGCTGCCGCTGATCGGGGCCGTGCTGGCCGTCGACCGCACCGGCAAGGGGCTGCGCACCGCACCGCGCGACGCGATGATCTCGCTCGCCGGCGAACCGGCGGTCCGCGGCCGGGCGTTCGGCGTGCACCGGGCGATGGACACCGCGGGCGCGCTGCTCGGCCCGCTGGTCGCCTTCCTCGTGCTGCGCGCCGCGGCCGGGGGGTACGACGCGGTGTTCACGGTCAGCGGCTGTGTGGCCGCGCTCGGTGTGGCCGTCCTGGTGCTCTTCGTCCCCGCCCGGATCCGGCCGCCCGCACCGGACACCACCGAGACCACCGGCCGGCGGCCGTCGCCGGCGCGCGGCCCGCTCCCGCCCCCGGCGCCCGGCTCGTTCCCGTCCCCGGCGCCCGGCCCGGCGTCGCCCACCCCGCCGCGCGACCCCGCCTCCGCCCGTCCGCGCGACCCCGCCTCCGCCCGTCCGGGCGCCCCGGCGTCCGCCCCGCCGCTGCGGCCGTTGCTGCGGCTGCCCGCGCTGCGCCGGCTGACCTGCTGCGCCGTGCTGCTCGGTCTGACCACGGTCAGCGACTCCTTCCTCTACCTCACCCTCCAGCGCCGGCTCGGGCTGTCCGGGGCGTGGTTCCCGCTGCTGCCGCTGGGCACCGCCGCGGCCTTCCTGCTGCTGGCGGTGCCGCTGGGCGCGGTCGCGGACCGGTGGGGCCGCCGCCGGCTGTTCCTGCTCGGCCATCTCGCGCTGCTCGGCGCCTACGGGGTGCTGCTCGCGCCGTTCGCCGCCTCCCCGGTGCTGACCGGCCTGGTCCTCGTCCTGCACGGGGGCTTCTACGCGGCCACCGACGGTGTGCTCGCCGCGGCCACCGCCGACGCGGTGCCGGACGCCTGGCGCGGCAGCGGGCTGGCGGTGGTGCAGACCGGCCAGGCCGCGGCCCGCTTCGGCTGCTCGCTGGCCTTCGGCGCGGCCTGGACCGCCTGGGGCGACCGCTGGGCGCTCGCCCTCGCCGCGGCCGGTCTGGCGCTCGCCGCCGCGCTCAGCGCCCGGCTGCTGCGCGCCACCTCCGGGACCGACGCCACTCCGCCCCCGGCCGATGTCACCCGCACCCCTTCGGAGTCCGCCCCGTGAGCCGTACCGCCCGCCTCCTGGTCCTGCTCGTCACCGTCCTCGTCCTCGGCGGGATCGCGGTCGGCGCGACCCTGCACGCCGCCGGCCGGGCCGCCGAGAAGGACCGCACCCAGGCCGGCGGCCCCGCGGTCACCTCCGGGGCGGTACGGCTGAGCGATCCGCACCGGGTGCTCTTCCGCAACATGGCCTGGGGCCCGCACCGCGACGAGATCACCGCCGTCCCGGCCGACGGACTCGCCGGCCCGCGCACCGCCTCCGGCGTCCGCTGCCTGCGCTTCCACGCGGCCGCCGGCACCGGCATCTGCCTGCGGGCCGTGCACGGCGAACTCCGCGACACCTACCGGGCGGTGGTCCTCGACGACCGGCTGCACGAGCGGCGCCACTACGACCTCGCCGGCACCCCGACCCGGGCCCGGGTCTCCCCCGGCGGCCACACCGTCGGCTGGACCGTCTTCGTCAGCGGCGACTCCTACGCGGGCACCGCCTTCTCCACCCGGACCTCGATCCTCGACACCCGCACCGGACACCTGGACGTCAACCTGGAGACCTATGCGCTGTCCGTCGGCGGACACCGGGTGCACGCGGCCGACGTCAACATCTGGGGCGTCACCTTCGCCGACGACGACCACTTCTACGCCACCGCCGCCACCGGCGGGCAGACCTACCTCGTCCGCGGTGACCGCACCGCCCGTACCCTGCGCGCGCTGCACGGCAACGTCGAATGCCCTTCGCTGTCGCCCGACGGCACCCGCATCGCGTACAAGAAGCGGGTCGCCGGCGCCGATCCGGACGCCCCCTGGCGGCTGTACGTGCTCGATCTGCGCACGCTGCACGAAACCGCGACCGGGGAGCGCCGCAACATCGACGACCAGGCGGTCTGGCAGGACCGCCACACGCTGGTCTACGCGTTGCCGGGCGACTACGGCGCCGATCTGTGGACCGTCCCCGCCGACGGCTCGGGAACCCCGCACCGGCTCGCCGCCGCCGCGCTCGCCCCGGTCTTCCCTCACTGACCGCCGGCCATCCCCGCCACCTCCTCCTCCCCCACCGCCACCAGCAGCTGCAACGGCAGCTCCCGGTCGCCCTGTCCGACGCCGACGCCTATCCACCGGCCTGCCACCCGCCAGCCGTACATCCGCGGCACGAAACCGCAGAGGGTGTCCAGCGGCGGCCGCACCGGCAACCCCTGCGCGGTCCGCTCCAACGCGACTTCCAGGTCCAGGACTTGGGGCTCGCCCCACCGTAAGGACAGCGCCTGCACCAGTGCGGTCAGCGCGGCCTCGAACTCCTCCTCGGCCTCCGCCAGCTCGGTGAGGTCCGCGTCCCAGAAGTCCCCACTGACCCGCAGGTCCGCGATGTGGAAGCCCGGCCCGCTCTCGGCCGGCGCGGAGCGGACCCGCTGCGCCGGGAACTCCCGCCGGCGCAGCCGGTCGATGGTCGTCAGCTGCTCGTCAAGCGTCATACCGTCAGTAAAGCGCGGGGGTCTGACATTTGGCCGTGCGCTCCGCGGCGGCCGGCTCCCACCGGTCCTCGACCTCCTCGTCCGGCCTCCCCCTGCACCGGGAAGCGTCTTGGCGCCCAGCTCAGCGGCCCGCTGGCGGACCTGCCCGGGCCGGTCCCGCCGGAGGGGTACCGCATGGTGCAGGAGGCCCTGACGAACGTGCTGCGGCACGCGGGCCCGGTGCCGGTGTCCGTACGGATCGCGGCCGGCGGCGGTGTGCTGGAACCGGACGTCCGCAATCCGCTGCCCGCCGCCCCGGCGGGCCCCGGCAGCGGCGGCCGTGGCCTGCGCGGCATCCGTGAACGCGCCACCCTGCTCGGCGGCAAGGCCCGCACCGGCCCGGCGGGCGGCACATGGCAGGTGGGCGTCCGCCTGCCGCTGCCCGCTTGACCGGCGCCTCCCCGTAGGGGGGTCCGGTGCCGATTCCGTACTCCTGGTCGATGACGAGCCGCTGGTGCGCGCCGGGTTGCGCGCCATTCTGGAGGCACAGCCCGACATCGAGGTGACGGGTGAGGCTGCCGACGGGGCCGCCGTGGTCCCGCTGGTGCGGCAACTGCGGCCGGACGTGGTCGCCATGGACGTGCGGATGCCGCTGCTGGACGGATCGAGGCGACCCGCGCGGTGCTCCGGACGGTCACCGACCCGCCGCGGATCCTCGTCATCACCACCTTCGAGGCGGACGAGTACGTCTACGAGGCACTGCGCGCGGGGGCGTACGGTTTTCTGCTCAAGCGGTCCCGGCCGGCCTAGGTCGTGCACGCGGTGCGGCTGGTCGCGGAGGGTTCCTCGCTGCTGTTCCCGGCGTCGCTGCGGGCCATCGCGGCGGAGCGGGTGAACGACCGGGCCCGGGCAGAGTTCGAGCGGGCCGCGCCGACGGGCCGGGAGCCGGGGGGTGCTGCGGCTGATGTGTGCGGCCTGTCCAACCGGCCGAGGTCGTGCACGCGGTGCGGCTGGTCGCGTATGTGCTGTGGCCTGTCGAACGCGGAGCACGGCGCGGAGCTGGTGGTGCCGGCCGAGACGGTCAAGACGCACGTCAGCGGGGTGCTGGCCAAGCTGGGTGCCCGGGACCGCACCCAGGCCGTGATCGCCGCCTACGAGTCCGGGTTCGTGACACCGGGGACGGCCGGGTAGCGGGGGCCGGCGCCTGCCGCGGCCCCGGGCGGGGCTCGCCGCACACCGTCTGACCGGCTACGATCCGCCACACACGGAAAGCTAGGGAGACGGACGTTGGGGCGGCTCACCGGCGGGGACCCCTCGCTGCTGCGGCGGATCAACTCCGCGGTGGTGCTCGACGCGCTGCGCGCCGCGGACGCCGCCACGCTCACCCATCTCGTCCAGGTGACGGGCCTGTCGCGGCCCACGGTCGAGGGCGTGGTCGAGGGGCTCATCGAGAGCGGCCTGGTCGTCGAGGTGCCCGCCGAGGAGGGTGAGGCGCGCCGCCAGGGCCGTCCGGCCCGCCGCTTCCGGTTCCGTACCGAGGCCGGTCATCTGCTGGGCATCGAGATCGGGCCGCACCGCATCGTGGCGCTGCTGTCGGATCTGAGCGGCCGGGTGCTGGACACCGCGCAGCGTCCCGTCGAGGAGGGCGCCCCGGCCGATGAGCGGCTGGACCGGGTGCGGGCCGTGGTGATCGATCTGCTGCGGCGCACCGGCGTGCCGCGGCGGGGCCTGCGGGCCGTCGGCGTGGCCAGCCCCGGCATCGTGGAGGCGGACGGCACGGTACGGCTGGGCACCGCGCTGCCCGGGTGGACCGGGCTGCCGCTGGGTGACCGGCTGCGGCGGTCGTTCCGCTGTCCGGTGCTGGTCGAGAACGACGCCAACGCGGCGGCGGTGGCCGAGCACTGGCAGGGCGCGGCCACCGGTTCGGACGACCTCGTCTTCGTGCTGGCGGGGCTCAGTCCGGGTGCCGGTTCGCTGATCGGCGGGCGGCTGCACCGCGGGTTCGGCGGCGCGGCCGGGGAGATCGGCGCGCTGCATCTGCTCGGGCGGGAGGCGACCCCGGAGGCGCTGCTGTCGACGACCGGGAAGCCGCTGCTTCCGCTGGACGAGGCGCAGGTCGCGGCGGTGTTCGCGGCGGCCGGGCGGGGTGATGCGCGGGCCCGGGACGCGGTGGACCGGTTCGTCCGGCGGTTGGTGCACGACGTCGCCGCGCTGGTGCTGGCGCTCGATCCCGAGCTGGTGGTGATCGGCGGCTGGGCGACCGGGCTGGCCGGTGTACTGACGCCGCTGCGCGAGGAGTTGGCCCGTTACTGTCTGCGGCCGCCGCGGGTCGTCCTGTCCCAGCTGGGCGAGGCGGCGGTGGCGACCGGCGCGCTGCGGCTGGCGCTCGACCACGTCGAGGGGGAACTCTTCGCGGTGGAGGGGACCGTGACGGCCCGTCGGTGAGCCGTCACCTCCCCCGGCGTACGGTCAGCCCGCGAGCAGAGCCATCGCGTCGCGCTCGCCGAACGTCAGCCGGCAGGTGTCCGCGCGGTACGTGGACACCGCTACCGCCGTCGGGCGTCCCCCGGAGACATAGCGGGTCGTGACGACCAGAACGGGCGCGCCGGGGAGGCGGTCGAGCTGCTTGGCGTCCTCGGCGCGGGCCGAGCCCAGCTCCACGGTGCGGTCCTGGCCCTCCAACTCGCGCTCCTGGAGTGCGCGCAGCACGGCACGGGCCCGGCCGGGGGCGCTGAGCGCGGCCGCCGCGTCGTATCCGGGGACCGCGGCCGCGGGGACGTACAGCAGCTCGGCGGCGACCGGGCGGCCGTCGGTGACCCGGCTGCGGCGCACGACGTGGACCGGCTCGCCGGGGGCGGTCTCCAGCAGCCGCGCCACGTCGGCCGGGACGGTGTCGCTCTCGGCGGCGTCGACCGGCTGCCAGTCGTCGCCGGGGGCGCCGGGCCAGGTGTGCCGGACGGAGTCGACGGCGACGTCGGCGCGCGGCGGGGCGACGGTGGTGCCGACGCCGCGGCGGCGCTGGAGCCGGCCCTCCAGCTCCAGCTGTTCGAGCGCCTGCCGGAGCGTGGCCCGGGCGACCCCGAACCGGGCCGCCAGATCACGCTCGTTGGGCAGAACCTCACCGACCGCGAACTCCGAGTCCAGCGCCTGGCTGAGCACGGTCTTGAGGTGCCAGTACTTCGGCTCCGGCACCGTGTCGAGCTGCGTGGTCCCCACCCTGTCCTCCGCACTGGCGGCTGCCCGCGGGGCAGCGCCCCCTGGGATCCGGGCCCGCACACGGGGTCCTGCACGACGGCCCGTCCGCGCACCCTTTATGAGCGCTTCTTTATTAAAGGTTGTTGCAGTATCCCGACGATATGGCCGCCCCCACCCTTGGTCAAGACCAATCCCGCCACCGAATTCACGAAGCGGCGCGCGCGAAGGAGGCCCCCGGGACGCCCGGTCCGCGGGCCACGGGGACCACGGGGACCCACGGCTCAATGGGTGGCCAGCGCCCCGAGCTTGTCGGGATTGCGCACGATGTACACGGTCCGGATCCGGCCGTCCTGGACGCCGAGCTGGACGACCGTGTCCGGGACGCCGTCCAGGTGCAGCAGCACCGCGAGCCCGCCGTTGAGGTCGCACAGGCGGAAATCCAGGCCGGCCGGCTGGGACTTGGCGACGCCGAGGAGGAAGCGGGCGACCTTGTCGGCGGACTCGATGATCCGCAGCGGCGCCTTGGCCTTGCCGCCGCTGTCGCCGACCAGCCGGGCGTCCGCCGTCAGCAGGCTCAGCAGTCCGGCCAGGTCGTCACCGGCCGCCGCGGCGAGGAACCGCTCGGTCAGATCGCGCTGCTGCTCCGGGTCGACCTCGTAGCGGGGCCGGCCCTCCTCGACGTGGCGCCGGGCCCGGCCCGCCAGTTGGCGCACCGCGGCCTCGCTGCGGTCGAGGACCGCGGCGATCTCCGCGTAGGGGTAGCCGAACGCCTCGCGCAGGACGAACACCGCGCGTTCCAGGGGGGAGAGCGCTTCCATGACGACGAGCACCGCGAGGGTGACGGTCTCGGCGAACACCGCCCGCTCCGCGCCGTCCGGCGGGCTCCCGGCGGCGTCCGTCGCCAGCGGCTCGGGCAGCCAGGGCCCCACGTAGGACTCCCGCCGCGACTGGACCTGGCGCAGCCGGTCGATGGCCAGCCGGGTGGTGATCCGGATGAGGAAGGCGCGCGGCTCGCGGACCTCGGCGCGGTCCGCGCCGGCCCAGCGCAGCCAGGCGTCCTGCACCACGTCCTCGGCGTCGGCCACCCGGCCGAGCATCCGGTAGGCCACCCCGAACAGGACGGGCCGGTGTTCCTCGAAGACCTCGGTCGCGGTATCGCTTCGCACCCGCCCATCCCACCCGGCGATCCGGCCGTTGTCCAGCGGAAACGGCCCGGTGCGAGGCACACCACTGTCCCGGCCGGCCGGGCCGCGCGCGCCGGCGGCGCGTACGGGGAGCGTCATCGTCGTGGCGGAGTCCTGGCGATCGCCCCGCCGGCTTGCGACCATGACCCGGTCCGGCCGCTCCCGTCGGCCGGGAGGCCCGTACACCACCCGCGAAACCCTCTGCGTTCACCGGGAGTTCGACTGCGAGGCATCGAACAGCGATACGAACGGGTCGTCAGTGAGTCGGTCGAGGCATGGAGGTTGGAGATGGCGCAGGGATCCGGCGGCGGCTGGGGACGGCGCGCGGTGCTGCGGGGCGCGGCGGCGGGTTCCGCGGCGCTGGCGCTGCCCGCGCTCACCGGGGCCGCGCCCGCACTGGCCCGCGGCGGCCGGCCGAGTGCCGACTGGGGCGTACAGGTCGGCGATGTGACCACCTCCTCGGGCCTGGTGTGGGTGCGGTCCGACCGGCCGGCCCGGATGGTGGTGCAGACCGCGGCGACCGAATCGTTCCGCAACGCCCGAAGCTGGCGGGGCCCGGTCCTCGGCGCGGGCACGGACTTCACCGGCGTCGCCGGGCTGCACGGCCTGCCGCCCGGCGAGCAGATCCACTACCGGGTGCTGCTGGCCGACCCGGACGATCCGCGGCGCACCGGCGAGCCGGTGACCGGCACCTTCCGCACCGCTCCCGAGGGGCGCCGCTCCGACGTGCGGTTCCTCTGGTCGGGCGATCTGGCCGGCCAGGGCTGGGGCATCAATCCGGACCGCGGCGGCTACCGCATCTACGAGGACATGCGGCGCCGGAACCCGGACTTCTTCCTGTGCAGCGGCGACAACATCTACGCCGACAACCCGATCACCGAGCGGGTGACGCTGCCGGACGGCCGGATCTGGCGGAACATCACGACCGAGGAGAAGTCGAAGGTCGCCGAGACGCTCCAGGAGTTCCGCGGCGCGTTCCGCTACAACCTGCTGGACGAGAACCTGCGCCGCTTCAACGCCCAGATCCCGACGATCACGCAGTGGGACGACCACGAGGTGCACAACAACTGGTACCCGGGGCAGCTGCTCGACGACGACCGGTACACCGAGAAGCGCACGGACGTGCTCTCCGCCCGGTCGCTGCGGGCCTTCGCCGAGTACTTCCCGATCCGCACGCTGCGGCCGGACGACGGGGGTACCTCCCGGTCGAGCGAAGCCGAGAGCGGGGGAGGCCGGGTCTACCGGGTGGTGCACCACGGCCCGCTGCTGGACGTCTTCGTGCTGGACATGCGGCGCTACCGCAACGCCAACTCACCCGACCGGCAGACCGACGATCCGCAGGGCATCCTCGGGGCGGAGCAGCTGCGCTGGCTCAAGCGGGAGCTGTCCCGCTCGCGCGCGGTGTGGAAGGTGATCGCCTCGGACATGCCGCTGGGGTTGGTCGTCCCGGACGGCAGGACGAACTTCGAGGCGGTGGCGCAGGGCGATCCGGGCGCTCCGCTGGGGCGGGAGCTGCAGCTGGCGGAGCTGCTGCGGCACATCAAGCACGCCCGGGTGACCGGCACGGTGTGGATCACCACGGACGTGCATTACACCTCGGCGCAGCACTACGCGCCGGAGCGGGCGGCGTTCCAGGATTTCGCGCCGTTCTGGGAGTTCGTGTCCGGACCGTTGAACGCGGGCGGGTTCCAGGCCGTGAAGCTCGATGGAACGTTCGGGCCGGAGCAGGCGTTCATCAAGGCACCGGACCGGGCGAACGTCTCCCCGGCGGAGAGTCCGCAGTACTTCGGCGAGATCGACATCGACGGGGGAAGCGGGGAGCTGACGGTGCGGCTGCGCCAGGAGGGCGGGGACGTCTTGTTCAGCAAGGTGCTCCAACCCGGACGGGTAGGGCAGTAGGGACCAATGCCCCGATTGCGTCTTTTACCCGTCGGACACAAGGTGTTGGCGACCAGGCAACACCTGTCGGCAAGGCTTGTGTGCATGACTGAAGCAACCTCTGCCACATCCTCCCGCCGTCACCATTGGCGGCGGGAGCTCGTCGAGCTGGCGGCGCTGTTCACGGCCGTCGCGGTGGCCGACGCGGTCGCCAACACCGTCGCGCACGGCCCGTCCGGCCCGGGGCTGCTGTGCGCCTTCGCGGTGGCCCTGCTCGCCACGGCGGGCTTCCACGTCTGGTGGTCACGGCGCCACGACCACGCCCCGCCGCCGACCGATACCGGCGCCACGGCGCCGTCCCCCGCCGGCGCCGCCCCCCGGGCCGCCGGCCGGGAGACGACGCTGTGGCGGATGCGGACCACGGTCCGCGACGAACCGGGCAGCCTGGCCGCGCTGTGCACGGCACTGGCCGCCCGGCAGGTGGACATCCTCAGCCTGCAGACCCACCCGCTGTCCGAGGGCACCGTCGACGAGTTCCTGCTGCGCGCGCCGGCCCCGCTGACGCCCGCGGAGCTCACGCGCACGGTGACCGGCGCCGGCGGTGCCCGGAGCTGGCTGGAGCGGGCCGATGCGCACGACCTCGTCGACGCACCGACCCGGATGCTCGGGCTGGCGACCCGTACGGCCCTGGATTCCGCCGAACTCCCGTTGTCGCTACGGCAGTTGCTGGGGCGCTGCACGATCCACTCGGTGCCCGCCCGGTCGCTGACCGGGCAGCCGCTCGCCGAGCAGGTGCCCGCGGAGGGCGTGCTGGAGGACCATGTGATGAAGTTCCGTGACCCCTGGGGGGGTTCACTCACGATCGAAAGGCCGCAGTTGCCGTTCACCCCCACCGAGTTCGCCCGGGTGCGGGCACTGGTCGAGCTGGACGCCCGGCTGGGCCAGCGGGTCCCGCCGCGGCGGGACGTGCTGACCCTGCCCGAGGGCAACGAGATCACCGTCCGCCGGGCCGGCCCCGCCGATCTGGCCGCGGCCCGGGAGATGCACGACCGCTGCTCGACGCGGACCCTCGCGCTGCGCTACCACGGCCCGGTCGGCGACGCGGACCGCTACCTCGCCCATCTGCTCAGCCCGCGCTTCGGCCGCACCCTGGCGGTGGAGACCGCGTCCGGCCGGCTGGTGGCGCTCGGCCATCTGCTCTGGGACGGCGACGAGACCGAGGTCGCCCTGCTGGTCGAGGACGCCTGGCAGCAGCGCGGCATCGGCGCCGAGCTGCTGCGCCGGCTGGTGGCGATGGCGGCCGAGACCGGCTGCGAGAGCGTGTACGCGATCACCCAGGCGTCCAACACCGGCATGGTGGCCGCGATGCGCGGCCTCGGTCTGCCGCTGGACTACCAGATCGAGGAGGGCACGCTGGTGATCACGGCGCGCCCGGCCGGCCCGCCCGCCCGGCGGGAGCCCCGCGAGACCGTGCACATCCAGGACGCGACCGGCCGCCGCTGAGGCGGGGCCACGCCCCGCGGTCCGGCCGGGTGGCGCGCACCACCCGGCCGGCCGTCCGCCGGGCCCGCGAAGGCAATGACGCCGTAAAGCGACAGGAACGTATGGGCTGTTGATGGTGACGCGGCGGGTCGATCCGTACGAGGATGGGCCGCATGCCCCACACCACTACTCCCGCGAGCGGGCCGCTGCCCCGCCAGGTCGCCGACGCCTATGTCGACGCACTCGTCGAGCTGGACCCCATCATCGGCACCTACCTCGGCGTTCCCGAGAGCTCCTCCAAGCTCCCCGACTTCTCACCGACGGGCCTGGAAGCGGTGGCCCAGCTCGCCCGTACGACGCTGGAGAAGCTCAGCGAGGCGGAGGCCCGGCCGGGCGCGGAGCACCCCACCGAGAAGGTCTGCGCGCGGCTGCTGCGCGAGCGGCTGACCGCCGAGCTGGCGGTGCACGAGGCGGGCGAGGGCCTGCGGGCGGTCAGCAACCTCAGCTCGCCGCTGCACCACGTCCGCGAGGCGTTCACGCTCACCCCGTCCGAGACCGAGGAGGACTGGGCGGCGATCGCCCAGCGGCTGCGGGCGGTACCGGCCGCCCTGGAGGGCTACCGCGCCGCGCTGGACGCCGGCCGCAAGCGCGACCTGCCCGCCGGGCCGCTGCAAGTCGCCACGGTCATCGGCCAGTTGGGCGAATGGATCGGCACCGACCGCAGCTGGTTCGCCGAGTTCACCGAGCCGGGCCCGGAGACCCTGCGCGCCGAGCTGACCGAGGCCGCCGAGGTGGCCACCGGCGCGCTGGTGGAGCTGCGCGACTGGTTCCGTGACGTCTACGCCCCGGCCATCGCCGGCGCACCGGACGTGGTGGGCCGGGAACGCTACGCCCGTCTCGCCCGCTACTACAACGGCGCCGACGTCGACGCGGACGAGGCGTACGCGTACGGCTGGTCGGAGTTCCACCGGCTCTTGGCCGAGATGAACAAGGAGGCGGAGCGGGTACTGCCCGGCGCGAAGACGCCGTGGGAGGCGCTGGCCTGGTGCGACGAGCACGGCGAGGCGATCGAGGGGGTCGAGGAGACCCGGCAGTGGCTGCAGTCGCTGATGGACGAGGCGATCGACGCCCTGGACGGCACGCACTTCGAGCTCGCCGAGCGGGTGCGCCGGGTGGAGTCCAGGATCGCCCCGCCCGGCAGCGCCGCCGCCCCGTACTACACCCAGCCGTCGCTGGACTTCTCCCGCCCCGGCCGCACCTGGCTCCCGACCATGGGCGAGACCCGCTTCCCGGCGTACGACCTGGTCTCGACGTGGTACCACGAGGGCGTGCCCGGCCATCACCTCCAGCTGGCGCAGTGGGCGCACGTCGCCGATTCGCTCTCCCGCTACCAGACGACGGTGGGCATCGTCAGCGCCAACGCCGAGGGCTGGGCGCTGTACGCCGAACGCCTCATGGACGAGCTGGGCTTCCTGACGACCCCGGAGCGCCGGCTGGGTTATCTGGACGCGCAGATGATGCGGGCCATCCGCGTCATCATCGACATCGGCATGCATCTGGAGCTGGAGATCCCGGCGGACTCGCCGTTCCACCCGGGCGAGCGGTGGACGCCGCAGCTGGCCCACGAGTTCCTGGCGGGCCACTGCAGCCGCCCGGCCGATTTCGTGGAGAGCGAGATCATCCGCTATCAGGGCATGGCCGGCCAGGCGATCGGCTACAAGCTCGGCGAACGCATCTGGCTCCAGGGCCGCGAGGCCGCCCGCGCCCGCCACGGCGCCGACTTCGACCTGAAGTCCTGGCACATGGCCGCGCTCTCCCAGGGCTCCCTGGGCCTGGACGACCTCCTGAGCGAACTCTCGGCGCTCTGAGGGGAGTTCGCGCGGCGCCGGGGGCCGGTACGCGACCCCCTGGTCCGGTACGGGAGTGCCGGGCCCGTACCGGACCGCCGGGTCCCGGCGTCCGGCTCGCGCCCGGCCCGCTCAGCAGCCGCAGTCCGCCGCGCCGATCGGGGCGGTCAGCGGGTCGGCCGGCCGGGTTTCCGTGCCCTGCCAGGTCTCGGTCGGGTAGCCCTCGCGGATCCAGTACTCGATGCCGCCGAGCATCTCCTTGACGCGGTAACCGAGCCGGGCCAGGGCGAGGGCGGCGCGGGTGGCGCCGTCGCAGCCGGGGCCCCAGCAGTACACGACGACCGGCACTGCCGGGTCGAGCAGCTGCGGGGCGTCCGCGGGGATCCGGGCGGTGGGCAGGTGGACGGCGCCGGGGACGTGGCCCTGGTCCCAGGCGGCGGTGCTGCGGGAGTCGATCACGACGAAGTCCGGGGCGCCGGCCGTGAGGGCGGTGTGCACATCGGCGACGTCGGTGTGGAAGGCGAGCCGCGCGGCGAAGTAGGCGGCGGCGTCCGCCGGGGCGGCCGGCGGGGTGGCGAGGACGGGGCTGGGGGCGGCGGCCGGGGACTGCCCGGCGGGGCGGGGCTGCTGAGTGATCATGGCGGTAAATCTATGGTCCGCCGCGGCGGCCGAGAAGTGACGATCCCCGGCGGAAACCTTGCCGAGCCGGGGATTCCACTGCTAGACAGCGCAGATGACCGGATATTCCCCCGACGCCACCGACTGGCGCATCCTCGACGTCCTGCAGCGCAACGGCCGCGCGGGCTACGCCGAGCTGGCCCGCGCCGTGAACATGTCCGCCAGTGCCGTCACCGAGCGGGTCCGGCGGCTGGAGGAGGCCGGGGTGATCTCGGGATATGCGGCCGTGGTCGACCCGGAGCGGATCGGACTGCCGGTGCTGGCCTTCGTACGGCTCCGCTACCCGAACGGCAATTACAAGCCGTTCCATGATCTGCTGGAGACGACACCGGAGATCCTGGAGGCGCACCACGTCACGGGCGACGACTGCTTCGTGATCAAGGTGGCGGCCCGTTCCATGAAGCATCTGGAAGAGGTGTCCGGGCGGATCGGCGCGCTCGGCGCGGTGACCACCAGCGTGGTGTACTCGTCGCCGCTGCTGCGTCGCCCGGTCGGCCACTGACCGAGGCGCCCCGCCCTCCCCCCGGGCTCAGTGCCGCACGTGGTGCCGTACCGCCGAGCCGGTGCGGGCCTTGACGACCTCCAGCTGGGCGGGGATGCGGGCCTTGAGGTCCGCGACATGGCTGACGATGCCGACGCTGCGGTCGCGTTCGCGCAGGGAGTCCAGCACGTCCAGCACCTCGTCGAGGGTCTGCTCGTCGAGGCTGCCGAAACCCTCGTCGATGAAGAGGGTGTCCAGCCGGGTGCCGCCGGCCTCGTCGGTGACGACGTCGGCGAGCCCGAGGGCCAGCGCGAGCGAGGCGAAGAAGGTCTCGCCGCCGGAGAGGCTGGCGGTGTCGCGCTCACGGCCGGTCCAGCCGTCGATGACGTGCAGCCCGAGCCCGGAGCGGCGGGTGCCGCCGGCCCGCTCGTCGGAGTGGACGAGGGTGTAGCGGCCGGCCGACATCCGGTGCAGCCGGGCGCTGGCGGCGGCCGCGACCTGTTCGAGCCGGGCGGCGAGGACGTACGACTCCAGCCGCATCCGCCGCTCGTTCTCACCGGACGTGCCGGCGGCCAGGGCGGCGAGCCGGGCGATGCGGTCGTGGGCGGCGCGCGCCGGGGCCAGCGCCCGGGCGTCGGCCCCGGCGCGCGCGGAGAGCCGGTCGAGTGCGGCGGCGCGGTCCTCGGCGGTGGCGTGGGCCGTGGCGGCGGTCCGCAGCCGGGCCGCCGCCTGCTGGTGGGCGGCCTGGGCGGCGTCCGGGTCCGCGGGCGGCAGGGCGGCCGCGGCGGACACCTCCGGGTCGGCCAGTTCCGCCTCGGTCGCGGCGGATTCCCGCTGCCAGTCGTCGAGCCGCTGTTGCAGGGCCCGCCACTCCTCGTCGCGCAGCAGTGCTCCGGCGGCCTCCTGCGGGGTGTCGAACCCGGCGCGGTAGGCGGCGTCGGAGAGCGCGGCGTCGGTCTCCTTGAGGCGCTCGGCGCAGGAGTGCGCCGTACGGGACGCCTCGGCCGCGGCGGCCAGCCGGGCCACCTGCCGCTCCAGGTGTCCGGCCCGCTCGGCGACGCTCGCGCAGTCCGCGCGGGCCCGGGTCGACTCCTCCTCCAGGGCGGCCCGTTCGGCGTCCAGTGCCTCGCGGCGGGAGGTGCGGGCGGCGGCCCGGCGCTCGGCCTGCTGCTGCTCGGTGCGGCGCCGTTCGTGCTCCCGCTCGGCGCGTTCGAGCGCCTCGCGGGCGGCGTGCAGATCGGCGCCGCGGGCGTGCTCGCGGGTCAGCTCGGCCCGCAACTCCTCGACCTGCGCGGTGAGTTCGGCCACCGGGGAGTCCCCGGCGGTGGCGGCGGCGCCGGCCCGTTCCTCCTTGGCCGACTGGCAGCGCTGCTCCGCCTGCCGGCGGGCGTCCTCGGCCCGGCGGTACGCGGCCAGTGCGGCTTCCTCGGTGGCGCGGTCGACGTGACCGGCGCCGGCCCGGGCCGGTGCCGGGTGCTCGGTGGCACCGCACACCCCGCAGGCCGTGCCGTCCGTCAGCCCCGCCGCGAGCTCGGCGGCGATCCCGCGCAGCCGCCGGTCCTTGAGGTCGAGCCAGTGCTCGTGGGCGGCCGCGGACCGCTCCCGCGCGGTCAGCAACTCCCGTTCCGCGGCGCGTACTTCTTCGGTGAACCGGTCGCGCCGGCGGGCCGCGGCGAGCCGTTCGGCGGCCGGTTCCACGCGGGCGGCGAGCTGCTCGGCGCGGGTCGCGGCCTCCTGGGCCGTCTCGATGCGCTGCTGGTGGGCGCGGCGGGCCCGGTCCCACTGGGCGAGCCACTCGTCGGCGTCCAGCAGGGTCTGCTCGTCGGCGCGCGCCTCGCGGTCCAGTGCGCCCCGTTCCGCGCCGATCTCGGCGGCCCGCCGCTCGGCCCGCCGGGCCGCCCCGAGCGAGCCCAGCTCCTCCCGCAACGCCCGTTCCTTCGAGGCGAGTTGGTCGCCCGCGGCGTCGGTGAGTTCCGGCGGCAGGAGGCCGCGGCATTCCGCGTCGGCGCGCCGGGCGGCGTCCAGGTCGCGTCCGGCGGCGTCGCGCAGCGCCAGTGCGGGCGCCACCTCCGCGGCGGCGCGGGCCCGGGCCAGCCTCGTGCGGGTCTCGTCCCGTTCGGCGGCCCGGGCCTCGATCGCATCGGCCCGGCGGCGGGCGTCCGCGTACCGCTGCTGGAGCCGGTGCCGTTCGCGGGCCTCCGCCAGCCGGCCGGCCGCGGTCCGTTCGGTCTCCTCGGCCCGGTGCAGCGCACAGCGGGCGATGTCCAGCCGCTCCCGTGCGGTCACCCGGGCGACGGCGGCGCCGGCCAGCACCGCGTCCGCGAATCCCGGCTCGCCCGGCCCGGGCACGTCCGACTCCGCCGGGGCGGCCCCGGTGCCGCGGCCGACCCGCCCGGCCGTGCCCGCGGTACGCCGTCCGGCGGCGCCGCCCTGCGCCGGGACCGAGGCGGCGGTACGCCGGCCGGGGTCCGCGGCGGGCAGCAGTCCCGCGAAGACGGCGGCGTCGCCGGCTTCCGCGTCCGCGGTCCCGCCGGCCGCCTGTGCCATCCGGTGCGCCAGCGCCAGCAGCCGTTCGTCGCCCGCCGCGACCTCGTCGGCGGCGGCCCGGCGGCGTGCGGTCAGCTGCTCCTCCAGCGCGGCGAACCGGCGGGTGTCGAAGAGCCGCCCCAGCAGCCGGGCGCGGGCCTCGGCGTCGGCCCGCAGGAAACGCGCGAACTCCCCCTGCGGCAACAGCACGACCTGGCAGAACTGCTCCTTGCTCATGCCGAGGAGCTGCCCGATCTCCTCCCCGATCTCCTGGTGCGAGCGGCTCAGCGCCTTCCAGTGCCCGTCGCCGCCGGCCGCCCGCTCCTGCGGCCCGGCCGGTACGAACTCCCGCAGCCGGCTCTGCGCCTTCTCCCTGGTCGTGCCGCTGCCGCGCTTCTTGGGCCGTGGCTGCTCGGGCAGCCGGGTGATCTCCAACCGCCGTTCCGCGACGGTGAGTTCGAGGACGACCTCGGTGAGGGTCAGCGGGTCGGCCAGGTCGCTGCGCAGTGCCTGGCCGCTCTGCCGCGCCCCGGGGACCGACCCGTAGAGCGCGAAGCAGACCGCGTCGAGGACGGAGGTCTTGCCGGCTCCGGTCGGCCCGTGCAGCAGGAACAGGCCGTCCCGGGTGAGCCGGTCGAAGTCGACGGTCTGGGTGTCGCCGAACGGCCCGAACGCGGTGACGGCCAGCCGGTGCAGCCTCATCGTGCCCCCTCGGCCGCCATCTGCTGGGCGCGCACCTCGTCGATCGCGGAGCTCAGTTCGGCCCGCTCCTGCGCGTCGGCCGCGCGGCCGGACCGTACGTGTGCCACGAAGTCCTCGGCGATCTCCTGGTCGCTGCGGCCGCGCAGCCGCTGGGCGTACGAGGCCGGCGAACGGTCCGGCCCCTGGTCGGGGTCGAAGACCAGGCTGACCACGTGCGGGAAGCGGCGGGCCAGCCGGGCCATGGGTTCGTGCGGGCGGGCGCTGTCGGTGAGCGTCGCCTCGACCCAGGAGTCCTCGTGCCCGGCCAGTGCCGGGTCGTCGAGCAGGTGCGCGAGCGGCCCCCGGATCCGGGCCAGCGGCCGCGGGACCGGGCAGTCCACCCGCTCCGCCTGCACCGCCCCGTCCGCGTCGAGCTCGACCAGCCACATCGATTTGCGGTGGGTGGCCTCGGAGAACGAGTACGCCAGCGGGGAACCCGAGTAGCGGACCCGTTCGGTGAGGGTCTGGCAGCCGTGCAGATGGCCGAGCGCGGCGTAGTCCACGCCGTCGAACACGGCCGCGGGGACGGAGGCCACACCGCCGACGGTGATGTCGCGTTCACTGTCGCTGACCGCGCCGCCGGTGACGAAGGCGTGCGCCAGCACCACCGAACGGGTCCCCGGCGGCCGGCCGGCGAGGTCGGCGCGCACCGTGTCCATCGCCGCGCCCAGCACCGCCGCGTGGTCGGCCCGGGGCGCGCCGAGGGCGTCGCGCACCAAGGCGGGTTCGAGGTAGGGCAGGCCGTAGAGCGCGACCGGGCCGTGCGCGTCGTGCAGCAGCACGGGGGTGCCGCAGTCGGCCGGGTCGGTGCGCAGGTGCATGCCGGCCCGTGCCATGAGTCCCGAGCCGACGCCCAGCCGGCGGGCGGAGTCGTGGTTGCCGGAGATCATCACGGTCGGGACGCCCAGCTCCGCGAGCCGGTGCAGCGCCTCGTCGAAGAGTTCGACGGCGGCGAGCGGCGGGACGGCCCGGTCGTAGATGTCGCCCGCGACGAGTACGGCGTCGATGTCCCGGTCGCGCACCGTCGCGACGAGGTGATCGAGGAAGGCGCTCTGGGCGGCGAGCAGGCCGACCCGGTGGAAGGACCGGCCCAGGTGCCAGTCGGAGGTGTGCAGAAGTCTCACTCGACCGCTCCGACCTGCACGTTTCCCCCTCCCGGGCCGTCCGTTGCGCCGCCCGGTGTCCGCCGGCCGGCCGTGCCCAGGGTAGCCGCCGGCGGCCCGCCGTCCGCTACCGGGCTCCGGCCGCGGGCGGTGTGGCGCGGTCCGTGCAGCGCACGTCGTGTGCCGGGCGGCGGCCGGTGGTGAGGAAGGTGGTGACCGTACGGTCGCCGCAGGCGGTGCCGTTGGCGAGGTAGGCGCCGTGGCCGCCGTGGTCGAGGGTGACCAGGCGGGCGCGGGCACCGAGGGCCTGCCGCATCTTCAGGGCACCGGAGTAGGGGGTGTAGGGGTCCCGGAGGTTCTGGAGCATCAGGATGTTGGACGGTCCGTCGTCGGTGATCCTGGTGGGCCGGGCGTCCGGCGCGTCCTTCCAGAAGGAACAGGGGGTGATGTTCGCGGGCATCCCGGCGGTGAGCGGGTGGCGGGCGCGGTCGGCGGCGACCGCGCGCCGGTGGGCGGGGGCCGAAGCGGGCCACCGCACGTCGTTGCAGAGGGGCGCCGCGATGGCGGCGGCACCGGCGTCGGGCAGCGGTCCGGCGAGCTCGGCGGGCAGGACGGGGCGGGCGGCCGGGTCCTGGGCCTGCCGGACGAGCCGGGCCAGCGGCGCGAAGGAGGTGTCGCTTTCGAGGGCGTTCTGCAGTGCCTGCCGCAGCACGTTGCCGGTCAGCGGCACGGACGGGGTGGTGGAAGCCTTGGGCGCGCGGTCCAGCTTCGTGGCCAGCGCGAGGAAGCGCGGGCGGACGTCTTCGGGGCGGGCGGCCAGCCGCAGGCCGTCCTTGTCGCGGGCCGGGTCGGCGGCCCAGGCGGCGAAGTCGGGGAACCGGTCGTCCGCGCCGGTCGACATGTTCGCCAGCCAGCCCCGCTCGACCCGCGCCGGGTCGGGGTCGCCGTTGCTGTCGAGTACCCAACGGTCGGTGTGCTCCGGGTACTTCTGGGCGTAGACGGCGCCCACGTACGTCCCGTAGGAGACGCCCCAGGCCGAGAGTTTCCGCTCGCCGAGCGCCTGCCGGAAGCGGTCGAGGTCGCGGACCTCGTTGGCGGTCGAGAAGCTGCGCAGGACGGCGCCGCCGTGCCGGTGGCAGGCATCGGCGACGCGCCGGGCGCGGGCGACGTTGTCGGTGATGTCGCCGTCCGGGGAGGGCCAGGAGCGCAGGTGCACCAGATAGCGGTCGGCGGGTGCCAGCCCGCAGCTCGCCGTGGAGCTGCCGCCCACCCCGCGCGGGTCCAGACCGACCAGGTCGTACGCCCCGCCCGTGGCTTTCCGCAGCGCCTCTCCCTTCTCGGCGAGCTGCTGCACCCCCGAACCGCCGGGGCCGCCCGCGATCAGCAGCAGGGTCCCGCGCCGGGCGGCGGGCCGGTTGCTGCGGAGGCGGGACACCGCGACGGTCAGCCGGGGCCCGTCCGGGTTCCGGTAGTCGACCGGGACGGCCAGGTCGGCACACTCCTGCCCGGCGGGGCCGCCGGGCTGGGCACAGGGCCGCCAGGCGAGGGGGGCGGGCGCGCCGGTGGCGGCGGGGGCGGGCGGGGCGAAGCCGGTCAGGGTGGCCGCGACCGCCGTGGCGGAGAGGCTGAGGAGGAGGGCGCGTCGTGGGTAACTGGTCATGGGACAAGGGTGGTTGGGACGCGCCCGGACTCCCATCCGGCAGCCACGAGACCCGGGGTGGGGTTATCCCCCGGCACCGGCGGCGCCGGTCTCCTCCCCGGCCGGGCGGTCGCCCTCGTCGCCGCGCCCGTCCCGGTGCCCGTCGCCGGGCCCGTCCGCCTCCGGGGAGCGCTCGTCCTCGTCCGGGTACCGCTCGTCGATCCGCTTCGGCCCGAACGGCCACTCCTTCTCCCGGCGGGCCCAGCCGAGGAACGCCACGCCCCCCGCCGCGACCCAGGCCAGCGACCATTCGATCGGGTGCCGGCCGGGCGCGTTGCGGTCCGCGTAGCCGTAGATCACCAGCCAGCCGACGAGCGCGACGAGCCCGGGGAGCGGGTAGAGCCACATCCGGTAGGGGCGGTGCAGGGCCGGCCGGCGGCGGCGCAGCACAGTGACCGCGGCGACCTGGGCCAGCGACTGCACGATCACCATGACGGTGGTGAGCAGCTGGATGATGGTGGCGAGGTCGGTGTGCCGGCCCAGGAGGAAGCCGGCCGCCATCACCGTCCCCATGGTGAGCAGGCCGAGCACCGGGAACCGGTGGCGCGGGTGGAGGGTGCCGAACGGGCGGAAGAAGACCCGGTCGCGGGCGGCGTCGTAGGGGACCCGGGAGCCGCCGAGGAGCCCGGTGAGGACGGAGGCGACGGCGGTGACGAGGATGAGCACGGTGACGGCGCCGGCCGCGCCCGGGCCCCAGGCCCGCTCCAGCACGGCGGAGGCGACGGAGGAGGACGCCGTGGAGTGCGGGTCGAGCATCTCCCGCCAGTCGACGACGCCGAGCGTGCCGATCTGCAGCAGCAGGTAGATGGCCATGATGCCGAGGATGGCGGCGATGATCGCGCGCGGGACGGTGCGCCCGGGATCGCGGATCTCGGCGCCCATGTAGGCGATGGTGTTGTAGCCGAGGTAGTCGTAGATGCCGATGGTCAGCCCGGCCGCGAAGCCCACCCAGAAGTGACCGGCCGTCAGCTCGAAGGCATGCGCGGGGTAGGTGAAGGCGCGCTCCGGGCTGAAGTGGGTGAACGCGGCGACGATGACGAGGACGACAGCGGCGATCATCACCACCCAGAGGACGACGGTGAGCCGGGCGATGCGCTCCACGCGCCGCCACAGCAGCACCACGATGCCCACCGTGACCACGAGTCCGACGGCATCGCCCTGCCCCTGGCTCATCCCCGGCCACAGATAGCCGAGGTACTGCACGAAGCCGATCACGCCGGTGGACATCCCCAGCGGGATGAACAGCATGGCCGTCCAGACGAACAGGAACGGCATCAGCTTGCCGGTGCGGTACTGGAACGCCTGCCGCAGGTAGACGTAGCTGCCGCCGGCGCCGGGCAGCGAGGCGCCGAGTTCGGCCCAGACCAGCCCGTCCGCGAGCGCCAGCACGGCGCCGGCGAGGAATCCGATGACCGCCTGCGGTCCGCCGAAGGCGGCCACCATCAGCGGGATGGTGACGAACGGACCGATGCCGCACATCTGGCTCATGTTGATGGCGGTGGCCTGGAACAGGCCGATCCGGCGGACGAATCCCGCCCGTTCGTCGAGGAGTTCAGGCATCGGCGGCCCCCTTCTCGTGCCGGCACGGCGGAGCTTTGGCCCCCGCCGCTCGCCGGTGCGGCACCGGTCGCCGCGCCACAGGCTGACACGCCCGGCACCGCCGCGCACCGGCACGGACCGGACTTTCCGCCTGACCGCGGACCGGACGTCACCGCGACCGCCGCGCCCGGCCGCCTCCCCCGCAGGCCGCGCCCCCGATCAGACCTCCCCGTACGCCTCGCCGCCGAGCTCCAGCCGGGCCGTACCGGCCGTCGCGTCCGCGAGCCAGGCGCGGAACGCCTCCACCTCGGCCTCCGGCAGCCCGACCTCGATGCGCACCTCCGCCCCGTACGTCACCTCCCGCACCGCGCGGCCGGTGGTCCGGAGGTCGTTCTCGACCCGGCCGGCCCGCTGGTGGTCGACGGTGACCGTGGCCAGCCGGAAGCGCTGCCGGGTGACCGTGCCCAGCACGTCCAGGGCCTCGCCGACGACGCCGCCGTAGGCGCGTATCAGCCCGCCGGCGCCGAGCTTGATGCCGCCGAAGTAGCGGGTGACGACCGCGACGACGTAGCGCACCTCGCGGCGGAGCAGCATCTGCAGCATCGGGACGCCCGCGGTGCCGCCCGGCTCGCCGTCGTCGCTGGCCTTCTGCACGCCGCCGTCGGCGCCGAGGACGTACGCCCAGCAGTTGTGGCGTGCGGTGGGGTGCTCCTTGCGGATGCGCGCGATGAAGTCCTGCGCCTCGGTCTCGTCCGCGACGGGCGCGAGCGCGCAGCGGAAGCGGGACTTGTTGATCTCGATCTCGTGGACACCCTCGCGCGCGAGCGTGCGGTACTGCTCCTGCATCGCTCCAGCCTATGCGGCCCCTGTGACAGCGGGCTCCGGGTCCCGGCGGCCCGCGCCGCGCTGGGCGGTCCGCCAAAAGGGCGCGGGGGTCCGCCGGACGGGCGCAGTCCGCACGGCCAGGCGGCGTACCCGCCCCGTCCGCACGGTGCGTCGGGGAGACGTCGGGGCCGGCCGTGGGCAGGGTGAGGCCAGTGCGAGAGCCTCGTGTTCCGGGGCCCCGCGCGTACGCGCAGGAACGGACCGGCGGGTTGGCGGAGGGCTGCATGGAAGAGAGCACACAGTCGGCGATGACGGCGGGCGAGCCGCTGACGGGCGAGGACATGCCCGAGCCCCCGCCGGAGGTCGTCGAGGCGGCACGCGAGGCGCCCGACCACTGGCTGGCCCTGGTGGACCTGACGTGGCAGGGCGAGGGGCCGCCGCCTCTCTGGGCGCTGATCGGGCAGTGGCGGTCCGGGCCGACCGGTGAGATCGAGGAGTGGCGGGACAACCCGGAGTACCGGCCGTCGCCGCAGATGCTGGAGTGGTCGGAGCCGGCCGACCCGGTGGACCGCGCGGTGCAGCTGGCCGCGACCGGCTACGGGCCCGGCCAGGACGTCACCGAGGCGCTGGCGCGGGCCGAGGTGTCCGTCCTGGTCACCGCGACCGGCACCCCGCTGGCCGCCGCCTCGCCCGAGGGCACCCCGGTGATCCCGGTCTACACCTCGGAGGGCTACCTGGAGTCGGTGGGCCGGCTGCTGTACGACCGCCGTCCGGTGGCCGACCTCGTCGACCAGCTCCCTCCGGGCCATGCGCTGTACCTGAACCCGACCGGGCCGGTGAGCATGCTGGTCGACACCGAGGAACTGCGTGCCGCGCTGGCCGGGACGTCCGCGGAGGCGCCGGAGGAGTCCCGGGGCGCGGCCGCGAACGGGGCGCTGCGGCCCGGCACCGGGGCCGGCAGCGCCGAACCGGTGGGCGGCGGCCGGGCGATCGGCAAGCCGGCCCGGGCCGCCACCGGCAGCACCGTCGTCGGCGCCGGGCTGGCCGGCGGCACGGTCGTCCGCGCCCGCCGCTGACCGCCTTCGCCCCGCCCCACTAAAGAACCCGCCCCGCCCGCCTTCCCCTTCGGGCGGGGCGCCTGCGTCCACAGGCGCGCCCGCCGTGGCCCGGGCGGGAATCTTCCGGCGGCGCCGGCCGTTGATCCGCACGAGAACCTTCCCTGAGCAGGAGGCAGTGCGTGTACGGCGATCCCAGTACGATCCGCAGGATCCTCACCGAGCTCGGCGACACCTGGGCCGTCGTGGGCCTGTCGAACAACGACCGGCGTGCCGCGTACGGCGTGGCCGAGGTGCTGCAGCGCTACGGCAAGCGCATCGTTCCGGTGCACCCGAAGGCCGAGACGGTGCACGGCGAGCCGGGCTACCCCTCGCTCGACGCGATCCCGTTCCCGGTCGACGTGGTCGATGTGTTCGTCAACAGCGAGTTGGCGGGGCCGGTCGCCGACGAGGCCGTGGCGGTCGGCGCGAAGGCCGTCTGGTTCCAGCTCGGCGTGGTCGACGAGGGAGCCTGGAACCGCGTGCGCGATGCCGGTCTCGCCATGGTCATGGACCGTTGTCCGGCCATTGAGATACCGCGTTTGGGCTGAGCCGGGCGTCCGCTAGCGTCCGTACATGAGCGAAATACGGGCCGCCGCCCCCGGGGACGCTGCCGAACTCGTCCGGCTGCGCCGTCTGATGTTCCAGGCGATGAACGGCGAGGAGGGGCACGGCGGTTGGGAGCAGGAGGCGGAGGCGGTGGCGCGCCGGCTGCTGTCCGGGCCAAAGCCGCGACTGGGTGCGTTCGTGGTGGCGGGCGACGAGGCGGCCGGTGCGCCGCATCTGGCGGCGTGTGCGGTCGGGACGGTGGAGCAGCGGCTGCCCGCGCCGGGCCACCCCTCGGGTCGCTTCGGCTTCGTCTTCAACGTCTGTACGGACCCGCGCTATCGGGGCCGCGGCTATGCCCGTGCCACCACCGAGGCCCTGCTCGACTGGTTCGCGGGGCAGGGCGTCAGCCGCGTCGACCTGCACGCCACGGACGGCGCCGAACCGCTGTACCGCAGCCTGGGGTTCCACGAGCACTCCACACCGCTGTCGCTGGACCTGCGCGCGGGCGTGCGCCGGAAGGCCGGCTGAGCGGGCACACGGCCCGCCCCGGCCGGGGGCCCGCCCGCCCGGAGGCACCGCGGCCGGGTGAAGGGGGAACGATGCTGATCGGAGAGCTGGCGAACGAGGCCGGCACCACCGTCCGGGCACTGCGGTACTACGAACAGCAGGGCCTGCTCCATCCCCGGCGAGCGCCGAACGGGTATCGGGAGTACGACGAGGGAGCAGTCGGCCGGGTGGGAAACATCCGGCTGCTGCTCTCGATCGGCCTCACCGCCCATGACGTCCGTGCCCTGCTTCCCTGTCTCGATCAGGACATCACCGGTGGTCCCGGGTGTCCCGCGAGCGCACGGGTCATCGCTCGGAGGCCCACCGACGTGGAGGAGAAGATCGCCGCCCTGGACGTTGTCCGTACCCGTCTCGGCGAAGCACTGGCCCAGGCCCGGCGGCCGGTGCGGTGACCAACTAGGCGATGCCCAGGCCGTCCAGGACCGTGGCGCCGGGGAGTTCGGCCAGGGCCTTGCCGGGGACGATGAGCTTGCCGCGGCGGCTGCCGCTGCCGAGCAGGGCGTAGGGGGTGTCGGCGACGGCGGCGTCGACGAGCAGCGGCCAGCCGGCGGGCAGGCCGACGGGGGTGATGCCGCCGTATTCCATGCCGCTCTCGCCGACCGCCCGGTCCATCGGCGCGAACGACGCCTTGCGCGCGCCGAGTTGGCGGCGGACCACGCCGTTGACGTCGACGCGGGTGTGGGAGAGGACGACGCAGGCGGCCAGGGTGGTCTCGCCACCGCGCTTGCCGGCGACCACCACGCAGTTCGCCGACTGCTCCAGCAGCCAGGGGCCGTAGTGCTCGACGAGCAGGGCGGTGTCCGCGATGGCCGGGTCGGTGTCGACGAAGCGGAGTTCCTCGACCGGCACGGAGCCGCTCCAGCCGCGGATCGCCGCGGCAACGGGCTCGGTCAGCAGGTCCAGGCACTCGACGGCGGGCCGGACCTCGTCAAAGGCATCCATCGGGACGGGCATGGCGCCAAGTTAACAGCCGCGGCCGGCCGCCGTACGACCGTCTCAGCGGGCGGGCTGGATGATCACGGACATGGTCATCTCGACCGGTTCGGTTCCGTCGTTGCGGTAGCCGTGCGCGACCTTGGCCTCGAACGTCGCCGAGGCGCCGGCCGGCACCGTGTGGTCGACCCCGTCGACGACGAGGGTGAGGGTGCCGGCGCGGACGTGGAGCAGTTCGACGGTGCCGGGCGGATGGGGGTCGGAGGTGCTGCCGTCGCCGGGCATCAGCCGCCAGTCCCACAGTTCGAAGGGGCCGGGTGCCTCGCCGCCGACGAGGAGCTTGGTGAAGCTGCCCGCCTCGGTGGACCACAGGCGGACCGCCTCGCCCGGCCCGACGATCCGGACCTGGGGGCCCTGTTCGTAGTCGAGGAGGGTGGTGATGCTGACGCCGAGCGCGTCGGCGATCTTGACGGTGGTTCCCACGCTCGGGTTGGTACGGGCCTGCTCGATCTGGATGATCATGCCGCGGCTGACGCCGGCGCGGGCCGCCAGGGCGTCGAGGGTGAAGCCGCGCTCGGCGCGCCAGTGCTTGAGGTTGCGGGCGAGCGACTGCGTGAGCTGGTCGAGGTCCGTCACGGTCCGTCCAAGTCGAGGCCAATAAATTAGATGCCGCAGTTCATTTTGTTGGACTACGGTGTGGTGTACTTCAGCGTCCGGTTCACTGTACTGCGAGGTTTCATCATGACAGCGGTCTTCGCCCTGGCCACCAGCCTCCTCTGGGGGCTCGCCGACTTCGGGGGCGGACTGCTCACCCGACGATTCCAGGCACTGACCGTAGTGGTGGTCTCGCAAACCCTGGCCGCCGTGGCCCTGGGCGCCATCGTGGTGGCGACCGGCGGCTGGCGGGAGGCCGGTCCGCAGCTGTGGTTCGCGGTCGGTGCGGGCGTCGTGGGCCCGGCCGCGATGCTCTGCTTCTACCGCGCCCTGGCGCTCGGGCCGATGGGCGTGGTCTCCCCGCTCGCCGCGCTCGGCACCGTGCTCGTACCGCTCGGTGTCGGCATCGTGGCGGGCGAGCGGCCCGGGCTGCTGCAGGCCGCCGGCATGGTCGTGGCGGTCGTCGGGGTGCTGCTGGCCGGCGGCCCGAAGATCGGCGGCGCGTCCATCGCCCGCCAGACGGTCGTGCTGACGCTGGTCTCGGCGCTCGGTTTCGGCGCGGTGATGGCGCTGATATCGGAGGCGTCCACGACCGTGACCGGGCTGTTCCTCGCGCTCTTCGTCCAGCGGGTGTGCAACGTCGCGGTCGGCGGGGCCGCCCTGTACGCGGCGGTGCGGCGCGGCACCCCGGCGCTGCCCGAGGGCGGGTTCGCGGCCCTGACGGGTTCGCTGCCGATGCTCGCCTTCGTGGGCATCGCGGACGTCGCCGCGAACGGCACGTACTCCCTCGCCGCCCAGCACGGCCCGGTCACCATGGCCGCGGTGCTCGCCTCCCTCTACCCCGTCGTCACCACGCTCGCCGCGCTCGGCGTCCTCAAGGAGCGGATGCGGGCCGTACAGACGGCCGGCGCCTCCCTGGCGCTGGTCGGCTCGGTCCTGCTCGCCTCCGGCGGCTGACACCCCGTCGGGCCGCGGCCGCTACGCCTCCCCGGCGGGCGCCGCGGCCTCCTCCGCCGCCCACTCCCCCAGCGCCAGCAACTGCTCCGGTGTGACGCCCTCCGGGATCGGCACCGGCGCCGGGGTGCGCAGCGGCGGCTGCCAGCCCGTAGCCGGGTCCCAGCGGCGGACGATCTTGGCGGGCGCGCCGGCGACCACCGCGTGGTCGGGAACCTCACCGCGGACCACGGCACCGGCCGCGACCACCACGTTCCGGCCCAGCCGGGCGCCGGGCAGGATGACCGCACCGGTGCCGATCCAGCTGCCGGGGCCGATGCTGACCGGGTCGGTGCGCGGCCACTGCTTGCCGACCGGCACCTCGGGGTCGTCGTAACTGTGGTTGGTGGTGGTGACGTACACACCGGGGCCGAAGAAGCAGTCGTCGCCGATCGTCAGCCGGACATCGGCGATCACATGGCTGCCGCGGCCGAGGACCACGCCGTTCCCCAGGGTGAGGATCGGCTCCGGGCCGAGGTCGAGGTCCGGCATCATGCCCGCCGTCAGCGTCACGTCCTGGGCGATGATGCAGTGGTCGCCGATCTCGATCCAGGGGTCGCCGAAGACGGTGCCCTGCGGGAACGCGAGCCGGGTGCCGGTGCCGATCCGGCGGAAGCGGTACGGGCCCGGCCGGCCGGCCGTGACGGCCGCGGCCTCCCGCACCCAGCGCGCGCCCCGGTGGACGGCGCGCGACACGGCCCGGCGCCGCCAGGCCGCCAGGGACGAGAACACGTTCTGGTTTATCGGCACCCGCACACCGTACTCAGCACCCCGGGCGCCGGACCGCGCGCCGGGCTGTGATCTTCGCCCCACCGGCCGACGGCCCGGCCCACCGGCCCGTGGGTCGTCTACGGTGCTGGGGGCGCGGCGCACAAACGGCGAGGAGATCCAAGATGGCGGAACGGGCGTTGATTTCAGCGGTGGGCGGCAAGGAGCCGAAGGTGGATCCGACGGCGTTCACCGCTCCGACGTCCGTGGTGCTCGGCGAGGTCACCCTCGCCGCGGGCGCCGGCGTCTGGTACCACGCGGTGCTGCGGGCCGACTGCGGCCCGATCGTGCTGGGCACCGACAGCAACGTCCAGGACAACTGCACGGTCCACGTCGACCCGGGCTTCCCGGTGACCGTCGGCGACCGGGTCTCGGTCGGCCACAACGCGGTGCTGCACGGCTGCACCGTCGAGGACGACGTCCTGATCGGCATGGGCGCCACGGTCCTGAACGGCGCCCATATCGGCGCCGGCTCCCTGGTCGCCGCCCAGGCACTGGTCCCGCAGGGCATGCAGGTGCCGCCCGGCTCCCTCGTCGCCGGCGTACCGGCGAAGGTCAAGCGGGAACTGACCGCCGAGGAGCGCGAGATGATCCGGGTCAACGCGGCGATGTACCTGGAACTGGCGGCCGCGCACCGGGAAGCGACGGCGGAGGACTGAGGGCCGCCGGGGCGGGGGCCGCGGGCTGACGGGTCCGATGAGCAACGGTGCGGCCTGGTCAGGGCCGCACCACGGATCCGACGTCCCCCGACTTCATGCCGGGGTTCAGCCCCGCCTGGCCTGGTGGGCGGCGCCCAGCGCGGAGGAGAACAGCTCCGCGTCGAAGAGCGTGGCGTCCGCGAGGCGATGGGCGTTCCCGTAGGCGTTCATCATGAGCTTGGCGGTGCGCAGAGCCATGGGCGACCGACGAACGAGCGGTTTGGTCCAGCGTGTCACCGCGCTGTCGAGTTCCTCTTCGGGGACGACCGTGTGCAGTATCGACAGTTCCGCGGCCTTCTCTGCACCGAAGTTGGCGCCGGTGAGCATGAGCTCCCGCACCTTGGCGGCGCCCGCTTCGTGCAGCAGCCGCGGCAACGAACCGCCCCAGGCCGGCGGCATGCCGAGCGCGAGCTCCGGCATGCGGAATCGGCAGTTCTCCGCGCCGGCCCGCAGGTCGCAGAAGAGCGCGAGCGCCAGGCCCGCCCCGATGACCCCGCCGTGCAGCCGGGCGATGGTGACCGTAGGGGCGGTGGCGAGGGCGTCACAGACCCGGCGGGCCTTGCCGGCGAGGCTCCGCAGATCGGAGCCGGCCGGGTCGGTGGCGAGGAGATCGCCGAACTCCCGGCGGTCGCCGCCCAGACAGAAGTCGTCACCCGCGCCGGAAAGGACCATGACGCGCACGCCTGGGTCGTCGTGCAGGGCACCGAGTACGGCGAGCAGTTCGTCCAGGACCAGTCCGGATACCGCGTTCCCGGTCTCCGGGCTGTTCAGCTCCACCTTCACGACCGGTCCCTCGGTTATCACGCGGAGGGCCTTGAAATCTTCTCTCACGGTGTGCTGTCTTCCTCGCTTCCGACTTTCCTGCGGCGGTCCGACGGTATGTCAGGGGCCCGCCACCCGCAGCTCCATGATCCGCCGGAACCCCACCCGCGGCGCATGGACCGGGGGTGCGCTGACGCGTAGCCCGGGCATGCGGCGGAGCAGCGCGGAGAGCAGGGTGCCGGCCTCCAGACGGGCCAGGGATGCGCCCAGGCAGTAGTGGATTCCACCGCTGAAACTGAGGTGGCTCGCCTTGCGGCGGATGTCGAAGATCTCCGGATCGGCGAAGTGCGCGGGGTCGTGGTTGGCTACGCCCACCATCAGGTGCACCATCCGGTCCTTCTCGATGGTCACGTCGCCGATCGTGGTGTCCTCGGGGGCGACCCGGCTGATGATGTGGTTCGGGGAGTCGTAGCGCAGGACTTCCTCTATGGCATCGGGTATGTGCTCCGGATGCGCCCGCAGCCATCCGAGCTGACGCGGGTGCTCCAGGAGCAGCCACACCATGGAGGACAGCAGGGTCGCCGTGGTCTCCGGGGCGGCCAGGAACACCAGGAGCGCCAGCAGGTACACGGCCTCGTCGGCCGCCTCCCGGTCGGACTCCAGCTCGTCCCAGGTGCGCAGCCAGCGAGAAACCGGGTCGTCACCGGGGGACTTGCGCCGTTCCTGCACCAACGACCGGAAATAGGACTGCAATTGGACGGTTGCGGCATCGGAGAGGGCGAGCTGACTCGCGGAGGGCAACAATTCCTGGGTGAATACCTGGTCGTGGGCCAGCTCGCGGAGAAACGTGTAATCACTTCGCGGCAATTGCAGCCACCCCCCGATGGAGCTCATGGGGAGCTCCTCGCTCACCACGGTACTGAAATCCGCTTCACCACTGCGCAGTTCATCGGCGAGCCGGTCGAGAAGGCGCTCGGTATGCCATTCGATCGTACCTGCGAGACCGGCCAGGCATTTCCGATCGAACATATTGCCCAATGACCGCCGCACCCGCGTGTGATGCGGCGGATTGAGCGCCGGCAGCGTCCTCCCCATCTCCACCGACGAGGGCGCGCCCCAGCGGGTACCCCCGCCCTGACGTGCCCGCCAGGCACTGTCAGGGACCGGCCATGTCCGGTCCCGGAGAATCCGGTCGCACAAACCGTAGGAGTTGACCAGATACCCGCCCCATGGGGCAGGAACCACGTCCCCCATTGCCCTGAGTTCCGAGTAAATGGGCAACGGATTCGCTTGTCCACTCCCCTTCCGCAAACGCGAGAAGAGCGAAACCACCGCACGCCGGTCAATGGACCGAGTGGCCAGGGCGGGCTCCACAACGACTCCCCTTCAGAAGATCATGTAGGACGCGACACCCCTATCTACCCTTGACGGCGAACATTCATACGATGCACCCTCGATCGGCTTCGTTGTGAACGTCACATCTTCCACCACGACAAAAACCCGCTCCACCAGCTACTCTTCCGGGATTTGTCGTGAGTCTGCTTCTGGCCTGCGATGGCACCGGCACCTACCGGACCCGGCATCGGCCCGGCCGCACGGCCCTCGACCCGGACGGGGGTGAAGCGGGCCGGCAGTGAGTTCAGGGCCCGATGGAAGGGGCCCGGTCGCCAGGTCAAGCTCTCCTCAGGCACCCCGAGTTCGATGTCGGGCAGCGTGTTCAGCAGCTTCTCGATGGCGAGCACGGAGATCAGCAGAGCCGGGTCCTTCGCCGGGCAGGCGTGCGGACCGGCGCCCCAGGCCAGATGCGCGCGCTTGCTCAGCGTCTGCCGCCCGACCGAGAGGCCCGGATCGGTGTTGGCCGAGGCGAAGCTGATCAGGACCGGGCTCCCGGCGGGGAGCTTGCTCCCGGATATCTGCACGTCCTGGACGGGGTAGTGCGTCGCATAGTTGGCGATCGGCGGGCTGTTCCACAGCACGTCGTGGAGAGCGTCGTCGACCGGCAGACCGGCGGATTGCTGGCCGCCCGCGTACCGCTCGTCGCACAGCATCAGCCGCAGCGCGCTGGAGATGAGGTTCTGCATCGGCTCGGCGCCGGCGCCTATCAGCATCACCAGCTGGTGGATCATCTCCTCGTCGGAGAGCTGGGAGGGATGCTGCATCAGCCACGAGGTGACGTCGTCGCCCGGGTTGGCGCGCTTGATGGCGACCAGCTCCAGCAGCGATTCGGTCAGCGTCTCGTTGGCCTTCTCTGCGTCGATGCCGTCGAAGATGCCGGAGAAACCGAACACCAGCCGGTCACCGATCTCGGCCGGGCAGCCGAAGAGGTCGTTGAAGACCAGCAGCGGCAGCCAGCGGGCGTAGTCGGCGACCAGGTCGGCCTTCCCGTGCCCGCTGAACTGCTCGATCAGGTACTTGGCCACCCGGTCCACGTGGCGCCCCACGCGGTGCATGTCCAGCCGGGAGAGGCTGTCGGTCACCGCCTGACGCAGCCTCAGGTGTGCGGCACCGTCGGAGAACATGCTGTTCGGGCGGTACATCAGCATGGGCAGCACGGGGCTGTCCAGGGGCACCCGGCCCTCGTTGAGCGCACGCCAGCGGCGCGGGTCGCGGGCGAAGGCATCCGGGTTCTGCAGAATCTGCAGCGCGGTCGCGTAGTCCGTGACGAGCTCCGCCTCGACACCGGGGGACAGTTCGACCGGGGCGGCCGGACCGTGCTGCCGCAGCCGCTCGTAGACCGCGTGCGGGTCCGCGGCGAATTCCGGGCCGTACAGGGACGTTCTCATGCCGTCGGCATGGGCCGGGCAGCCCGGCGGCGGAGTCTCGAATTCCGAGTGAGAATGCATGCCTGAACTCCTAGTTGAGGCGGGACTGGAGATAGCGGACGAGCGCGATCAGGGAATCTGCCGAAGAACGCTGGTCCCGCGCGTCACAGTGGACAACGGGCGTCTCGGGAAGCAGGTCCAGCGCCTCGCGGATCTCGTCGACCGAATGCGCGGGGGTCCCGTCGAAGCGGTTCACGGCGATGGCGTACGGGATTCCGTAGTGTTCCACCAGGTCCATGACAGGGAAGGACTCCTCAAGACGCTGGGGGTCCACCAGGACCAACGCCCCGAGCGCCCCACGCGTCATGTCTTCCCACACCTGAACGAAGCGCTGCTGCCCGGGCGTTCCGAACAGATACAGGACCAGCTGGTCGCTGAGGGTGAGCCGGCCGAAGTCCATGGCGACGGTCGTCGTGGTCTTGCCGGGCGCGCCCTTCGGGTCGTCAATTCCCTGGCCGGCCTGGGTCATTACCTCTTCGGTACGCAGCGGAGGAATCTCCGACATCGTCCCGATGAACGTCGTCTTCCCCACGGCGAAGTGCCCCACCACCAGGATCTTCGCCGCGGTCTGCACCGAATTGCGCAAGTACACGCCGTCATCCAAAGCGGGCCTGGAGCCCATGCAGCACCTCCTCAAGAATTTTCCGGTCGACAAGCTGGGCGCTGGGTACGGGCGCCCGGGAACAAAGGTGACCCTCGTGTACGAGGTCGGACACCATAATCTTGACGACGCCCATCGGAAGCCGGGTGTGCCCGGCAATTTCGGCGATGGACAGGAAACCGCCCGAACAGAGGTCGAGTACACTCAGCCGCTCGGGGTCGAGCGGCCTGGTGCGGGGCGGTTCCGGGTGCACGGTGACCAGGGTGATCAGCGAGAACTCCTGATCATCAAGGAGATCACGGCCGTTGGTGATGACGTACGGCCGTACTAATTCAGCTGCTTCCTGTTCCAGCTCCGGCTCGTCATCGGTCGTCATGACTGGATATCGGCCCTCTCACGCGGCGGACTGGTCAGTGCCTTGCCGAGCTGGCCGACCAGCTGCTGCATGCGGAAGGTGATCTCCGCCATGTCGACGTCGGGTGATGCCGAAACCGCAAGATAGGCGCCTTCGCCGGCCGAGATCAGGAAAACCCAGCCGTGGTCGAATTCCACCAGCGTCTGACGCCATTGCGGACGGACCGTGGGCGCGCCGCCGTTGCAGAAGTCGGCGACCGTACGGCTCAGTGACTGCATTCCGCTCATGGCGGCGGCGACGGTGTCGGCGTGATCCCGGCCGACGTCCTTCGAACGGGCCATGAGAAGGCCGTCGGCGGAGACGAGAATGGCATGCTGCGCTTCGGGCAATTCCAGAGCACTGTCAAGCATCCACGACAGATCGTAGTTCACTGAACCTCATGCCCTTCATTGCTTGCATTGGTGGATCGACGGCCGGATTGGGTGCCGCGCTGGAATGCACCCATCACGGATGCGGCCTTTGCGCTGTCCCGGGCCGGAGTCCGGTCGTTCTCGGCTTCGGCCGGCACGATGGATATCGCGCCGCGGCGGCGGCGCTTGGGCAGCCCGCCCGCGGTGGTCTCCGGCTCCGCCGGCGCGGCGGCCGGAGCGGGCGGCGCGGCAGGGGCCGACGGGGCCGGCCCGCGGTAGCCACGTGCGCCGACATCAGCGGCCTGACCAGGACGGTTCTCGGGAGGCAACGGGGGCGACGCGGCCACGACAGGGCTCTCCTCGGGCTCGTGCAGGGACGTCAGCAGATCGTCGGGGAGCAGGACGACCGCGCGCACGCCGCCGTACGGAGAAGTGGAGTCGACCGAGACGCTGAAGCCGTACCGGGCGGCGAGCACACCGATGACGGTGAAACCGAACTGCGGCGGATTGCCGAGGCTGGAGACGCTCGCGGAATTCTCGCTGGACAGCAGCCGGGCGGCCCGCGCCTTCTCCTCCTCGTTCATGCCGACACCGGCGTCGTCGACGACGATGCAGACACCCTTGGGCACCGGGCGGATATTGATCTCGATGACCGTCTCGGGCGCCGAATAGCTGGTCGCATTGTCCAGCAGTTCGGCCAGCACCAGCGCCACCGGTTCCACGGCACGGCTCACGATGCCGAAATGGCTCTGCGACCGGATTTCGACGCGCGTGAAGTGACGAATACGCCCCTTCGCGCTGCGGACCACGTCGTAGAGCGAGGCGTCCTGGCGGCGCCGGCCGAGCCAGCCGTCACAGAGTACGGCGATGGACTGGGCCCGTCGCGCGAACTGCGAATTCATGTGGTCGATGTCGAGGAGATCCTGCAGGATCTTGTGCTCGCCATACGTCTCCTGCAGCTTGGAAATCGCCAGCTGCTGCTCACTCGCCAGACCTTGCAGGGTCCGCATGGCGGCCTTCAGAGTGGTTTTGGTGGCCTCTTCGGCCCGGTCCTTCGCCTCCTCCACGGCCTCCGCGTAGTGGTCCTCAAGATTCGCGTAGTGCTGCTTGAGTTCAACCTTCTCTTTTCTCAGCTGCGCGATCTTCATTCGTCCGCGAACAATCGCGGTTGCGGCGACAGGAGTGCCAGCGACCAATGCCCACAGCGCTGGATCCTGGAAGTATGGCGTCATAGGACTCTCTTCGGACGACGGAGCCACCGGATGTCGTATGCCGGACTGCGGTGCACAGCATCACTCACCATCCCTGACATACGTGAACGGCCGCGCGCAGTCGCCTGCCAGAGAGCCATCAAAGGGCCGGCTAATGGCATCGTTCTCCCCGGAGGTGGCGATTTTCATAGGCCAATGCGCGGATTTCTTTTCTTGCCATAGCAGGTGACTACCCCGTTGGCAAGTGCGATGATCTTAGCATCACGTCAACGTCCGTCGTACAACGGTGATGTGAACTGTTATCCACCTGAAGGGGATTCAACAATGGCCCGCTTTGGGTCTATTGGGCGCCGTTGCCGGTCCCACGGCAACCCGCTCGGCCACTTCCTGACGAACCGCTAGCAGGTCACCGGCTCCCGCGGCCGTAGCGATCGCAACGAGCGCGAGCGAAGACGGGGGCGCCAGGCGGGAAGCGGAAGCGGCAGGCTCCAGGCGGCGGAGGCAGCGGAGGCGGCAGCGGGCGTAAGGGCATCAAGTGCATCAAGTGCATCAGTGGAACGGGGCATGCCGGCTGCCGGCGCCGCCCAACTACCGCCCTGGCACCCGCCGGTGGCGTGGGCGGGAGGGACCGCACTCAGCGGTGCGGGGCGTCATGCACGTACGTGATCTCGCCACCGCGCACCCGGACGACACGTACGGTCATGCCGCGGTCCGTCCCGCGCAGGTAATGGGCGGTGCAGTGGGTCCGGGCGCCCTCGACCGCCTGCAGATCCTGCGCGCAGTCGACCGAGCGAGGCCCCTTGAGGATCACCGGCAGCGACAGATGGCCCGAGATGGAGCGGGCCACCTCGTCGCGCGGTACGGCATCGGTCACGCCGTTCACCTCGCTGGTCGCGTCCCGCTCCCCCAGCCACCGCTCACCGGCCGCGAAGCTGCCCGCCAGCAGAGCCGAACCGGCCAGCAGCAGCCCGGCCGCTCGCAGATACCGCACGACTCTCCTTCCAGCGGGCACGCGGACACCCGGCCGCACCCACGGCCGGGACACGCACCATTCTCACCGCCCGGCCGCTCGCGGCAACACCGGGCCCCCACCAGTGCGGCCCCCCAGGCGACGGGGCGGCAGGCAGGGAGCCCGGGCGGGCGCCGACCCGATCCGTGCAGAAGTCGGGCCGACGGTAGGACTGGACGGCGGTAGGGCTGGACGGCGGTAGGGCTGGACGGCGGTACGTCAGGCCGACGGTACGGGTCCCTGCATCTGCTCACTGATCCAGTGCAGCGATTCGGGCATCCGCTGGATGTAGGTGTGCGCACTGTGCACACCGTCCGGTATTTCGAACAACGTCGAGTGGATCGACCCACCCGTATAGTCCCTGATGAAGCGCTTCACATCGGGAACCGCGGCCTCCCTGCTGCCGAGTTCGAAGGCCAGATAGACCTCCGGCTCCCGGCGCGCCGCCAGAACGCGCGCCAGATGGCGGGGGTCGTTGGCGCGCATCTCCGCCGGATACCCCTGCCACATCGGCGAATCGGGGGCGGTGTCCGGCCCGTTGACGATCGCCGCCTTGAACGTCCGCGGCTGCTTCAGCACGGCCTTGAGCGCCGCGAACCCCCCGGACGACGACCCCATGAAGGCCCAGCCGTCACGGCTTCCGTACGTACGGAAATTGGCCCGCGCGAAGTCCGGCACGTCCTCGGTCAACCAGGTGCCCATCTTCGGCTGCCCCGGGATGTCGCTGCCGTCGTAGTACTTCCGCTCCGGGTTGAGCACCGGCATCACGACGATGAACGGGAGCGTCTTGCCCTCCCGCGACCACTCCGCGATCCGTTCCTCCAGTGCGAACGGCGCCCCCGCCCAGTAGTTGAAGGGATAGCCGTACGCACCCGGCAGAGCGATCAGCACCGGAAAGCCGCTCTTGGCGTACCGGGGCTGCTGGTACTGCGGTGGCAGCCACGCCCAGATGTCGCCGGTGAAACCGGACTTGCGGCCGTGCCACGTCGTCCTGACGACCTGGGTGCCGTCGTCCCCGGTCGTACGGAAGGGCGTGAAGACCGAGCGCGGCCCGCGTGGCGGCACCACCCGGGGCGCCCCGTTGATCGCGTCCGCGGCACGGGCCGGTAACCGTGGGACCCCCGACGCATCGACGGTGTCCACCCCACCGCCACAACCGGCCAGGATCGCCATGGCCACCACACTTGTCGCAGCGCTGAGGAACACGCGCTTCATCGGGACGATCTCCTCGGTCCTGGGCGCCGGCCGGGGGCGGTCACATCGCCACCACGGCACACCACGGCCACCCGTCGAAAGACACCATTTTACGTTCGCCCCGCGAACCCCCGGCGCCCGCCCTGCCCCTATATGACCTGCGGGTTCCCTTTCTCACCTCCAGGGGACGGCCCGCCACGTCAAAGCCACCGCCCTGGTTTCCCCCGTTCGGTAAGGCCGCTCCGTGTTTACCGGACGGTCGGTTCTGGCATCGTGGAGAGCTGGATCGCACGGGCGCGACCGCCGTGCCGCACCGAGCAAGGGCGCGACGCAGCGCCGTAGTTGGGATGACCGATGACCGCGTGGCCCGATCGCCCGCCCCTTCCCGGCGTAGTGGGACGGGCCGTTGAGCACCAGCAGTTGTCCGGACTGCTGGGCACCGCTGGGCTGGTGACCCTCACCGGCCCTGCCGGGGTGGGCAAGAGCGTGCTGGCCCGCGCCGTCCTGGAGGAGCACACCGCCCGGCACGACGGCACGGTGGTCCGGGTGGGCTGCTGGGACGGACTGGCCGACGGAGGCGTCACCGACGCCCTGTTGCGCGCGGCGGGCCTCCCCGACGCCGCCACCGCCCGCGAGGCCGCCCGCGCCCTCGCCCTCCGCACGGCACACCCGTGCGTCAGCAACAGGGGACGCGGACGAACCGGTCCGCAGACGGGGCAAGGGGAACAGCCGGGGCGAACGGAGCAGGGCGAGCAGGGGGAGCGAGGGGAACGGCCGGGGCGAACGGAGCAGGGCGAACAGGGCACGCAGGAGGAACGAGGGGGACGGTCGGGGCGAACGGATCGGGGGGAGCAGCCAGAACGGCCAGAGCGGTCGGTTGCCTCAACTCCCGCTCCGCCGCCAGCAGATGCGACCCTCAAGGCCCTCACCGCGCACTGCCGGCGGCACCGCTTGACCCTGCTGCTGGACGACTGCGACCCGGTGCTCGACGAGTGCGCACAACTGGTCAGCCGGCTGCTGCGGGTCGACCCCGGGCTGCGGATCATGGCGACCGCGCGCCGTCCGCTGGGGCTCCCCGAGGAGCGGGTCGCGGCGATCGCACCGCTGCCGGTGACGCTCGGCGAGGGCATCGCCGGGCCGGCCGTCGAGCTCCTGGCCGCCCGTACCGGCCCCGCGGCGCCGGAGCTGCTGGTGACGGTATGCCAGGCATTGGAGGGCTCACCCCTGGCGATCACCCTGGCCGCGCACCAACTCGACCGGATGCCGCTGTCACAACTCGCCGTCCAGGTGGGCGCCGACGGTGCGCTGTTCTACTCGGGGCCGGCGGCGACCGTACGGCACACCTCGCTCTACGCCGCGCACGCCGCCGGCTACGCCCTCTGCCCGCCCACCGACCGCCGGGTCTGGGCCCGGCTCTCGGTCCTCCCCGGGGACTTCGACCCGTGGCTCGCCGGCTGCGTCTGTACCAGCAGTGACGTTCCTGCAGCGGCCGTCGACGGCGCGCTGGAGCGGCTGCGCAGGGCCTCGGTGGTCGAATGCGTACGGGACGCGGGCGGTGCGCATCCGGACACCGGAGTCGCACTGCCACCCCGTTACCGACTCCCGCGCGCCGCCCGCGACTTCGGGCGGTCACAGCTGCGCGAGGCCGGTGAGGAGGCCGCGGCCCGGCGCCGGTTCCGGCAGGCGTGCGCGGCCCTGGCAGCCGAGGCCCAGATCACCTGGCAGGGACCGAACCAGCAGGTCGCGGTACGGCTCGTCGAGGACGAACAGCACAACCTCGACGCGGCGCTGACCCGTCCCCCACAGGACGCCGAGGACGCACTCGGCGCCTTGGAGATCGCGGTCTCCCTGTGGTTCCACTGGGCGGCCTGCGGTTACCGCCAAGAGGGGCGCGCCCACCTGGACCGGCTGCTGCTGCTCTCCCGCGACGACACCGCGCTACGGGCCCGGGCGCTGTGGCTGGCCGGCTATCTGGCGGCGCAGGAACATGCCACCGCCACTGCGGAGAGCCTGCTCGACCAGGCGTGGCGGTCGGCCGTGATGCACGCCGACTCCGACGGACTGGCCCGGATCGCACATGCCCACGCCGTACTGGCCCTGTACCGCCAGGACACCACGACGGCCGTGGCGTGTCTGGAGGAGGCCGCCCGGCACCACTCCCGGGACCCGTGGTTCGGCCCGGGCCCCGCACACAGCTGGGCACTGCTCGCGATCGCCCTGACACCGCACGACCCGGCGCGCGCCGAGACGGCGGCTCACCGTGCCTGGGAGGCCCGGCACTCCGACGGCGACTTCTGGCTCTACTCGACGATCCTCTACGCCCAGGCCCTGGCCGAACGGACCCACGGCGATCCAGCGGCAGCACTACGAGCCTGCCGCAAGGCCCTGGTGGCCAAGAAACTCGTCGGCGACCCCCTGTTCATCACCGGCACCCGTCACATGCTCACCGGCCTGCGCCGCGCGGTACGCAGCGGCAGCGCACCACCCGACCCCACGACGGGCGAACCGTGGTGGCAGCACCACCACCCCACGGGACGGGCCAGGAACCCGGACGCCGACCGGGAACGCCGGGCCGGAGATTACGCGGGGTGAAGGCGATGCGCGGGGTGCGGTGTGGTGTGGCGTGTGGCGTGTGCCGAGCATGGTGCGAACGCGGTGAACCTCGGATGCGCGGTGAACCTCGTAAGGGCGGTGAACCTGGTAAGCGCGGTGGCGAAGCGCCCATTACGAGGGGCCACGATGGTCACGGTGAGTAAAACGGCGATCGCTTTCGGGATGCGAAGGGATGGGTCCGATCGCATCCTGAGGACATGAAGCGCGCCCCCGTGATCGTCCATCCGCCGTCCTCCGGCGGCCGCCGCGTGACGCTCTACGGTCAGGATCTAGGACGGGCGCTGCGCCCGGGTGACGTGGCCGCGATACTGCGCCGCGCGGGTTTCTGCACCACCAAGTTCGTCTGGGACGACACCGGAGTATTTGAATGGCGTGACGGCGGCCCCGACATCTGGCTGATGTCGTGAGGCCATGACGAGCCTGGCTGGCGACTCAGTAGCGAAGCCGCTCAGTCACGCAGCCGCTCAGTCGACCGTTGCGGCAACCCGCGTCTCCTCCGCCTCGCGGGCCGCAGCCGCCTTCTTCGCCCGAACCTTCATGAGCAGGAACGAGCCGATGCCGAACAGCACCGCGGCCACCAGCCCCCAGGTCGAGAACCGCTTGAGCCACGGCTCGGCGACCATGCCCACGGTGTAGATCAGCGCGGTCGTACCACCGGCCCAGATGATGCCGCCGAGCACGTTGGCGATCAGGAACTTCCAGTACGGCATCTTCAGTACGCCGGCGAGCGGACCGGCGAAGATGCGCAGCAGCGCGATGAAGCGACCGAAGAAGACCGCCCACATGCCCCACTTGTCGAACTTCGACTCCGCCATCGCGACATGGTCCGGGCCGAAGTGCTTGGGGAACTTACGGCCGGCCCACTGCAACAGGGGCTGGCCGCCCTTGCGGCCGATCAGATAGCCGATGGAGTCGCCGACGATCGCGCCGACAGAGGCGCAGGCGCCGAGCACGAACGGATTGATGTGGTCCTGGGTCGCGGCGAGGATCGCGGCGCTGACCAGGACGATCTCGCCGGGCAGCGGAATTCCCAGGCTCTCCAGCCCGATGACCACCCCCACCAGGAGATAGACGCTCACGGCCGGTACGGTCTCGAGCCACTCCTGGATGTGCACCGCCGAAATCCTCCGCTGTTTGAGGGCCCCCGTGGGCCGTGGCTCCGTGTCCATGACAGCGGTGCCGGTCGATCCCCTGACGCGCCGCAGGGCGCCCGGGCAGCGTACTCGATCGCACCGTCCGAGGGCCGAATCCGCGTGCGGTCAGCAACATCCGGCTCCCGGCGCACCGAGCCCCACGAAGGCGAGCCGAAGGAGGGCGAACCCCGTGACGGAAGAAACGGAGGACACAGGCCCCCGCGAAGAAACAGGTACCCGCCAAGAACGGAAATGCGACGCAGCGGGTACCCGTGAAGCGCGGAGCCGAATCAACTGCGCGGAGCCGAAACAGCTAGGCGGAGCCGAACCAGCTATGCCGAGTCAGCTATTCGGCCGCAAGGTCCACACGATGCTCATCTCGCCCGTGACCGCGCCGTCCTCGCGCGATATGACCACGTTGACGGGGAACTCCGGGCGCCCCCCGGCGTCGAGCTCGGCGATCACCTCGGCCACCGGCCGACCCAGCTCCGCGGTCGCGGTCACCGGCCCCATGGCGAGCTTCTTGTAGCCGATCTCCGCACGCACGGCCAGCGGCACCGCCCTGCCGAGCTGACTGCCGAACGCCGTCATCACGATGGCCCCGCTTGCGGACTCGGCGAGGGTGAACATCGCTCCGGCGTGCGGCCCGCCCACGTGGTTGTGGAAGTCGGACTGGTCGGGCATGCGGACCACGGCGCGCTCGGCGCTGGTCTCGGTGAACTCAAGGTTCAGCGTACGGACCATCGGCACGGAGGCCGCCATCATTTCGCCGATCGACGGCAGGGTCTCAGAGGACATGCAGCAATGTTACCTAGCGGTAGCTTAGTTGTGAAGGCCCCGATCAAGCCCGCCCCCACGCACCGGCAAGAGCCCGCATCCACCGCCATTCCGCCCCCTCCCACCCCCTGCCCCCATATCGTCGACACCCATGCGGCCAGGACAACTACACAACGCGAGGACGCGCTCCAGCTGGGCGGGACGTAACTATCTGCTCCTTACCGGAGCCACAGTGATCGCGAACCTCGGCAGCTCGGGCGCGCTGATCGCCACCGCCTTCGCGGTCCTCGCCGCCGGCGGCTCCGCCACCGACGTGGGACTGGTCGCCGCCGCCCGCACGATTCCCCTCGTCCTCTTCCTGCTGATCGGCGGCGCGGTCGCCGACCGACTCCCCCGCCATCACGTCATGGTCGCCGCGAACGCCCTCAGCTGCATCTCGCAGGGCCTGTTCGCGTTGCTCGTCCTGACCGGACAGCCACGCCTGTGGCAGATGGCCGTATTGGCCGCGCTCGGCGGCACCGGACAGGCCTTCTTCGCCCCGGCCTCCGAGGGCATGCTGCTCGCCAGCGTCTCAGGGGAGCAGGCGGGCCGCGCGTTCGCGGTGTTCCGCATGGGCATGAGCGGCGCGAACATCGGCGGCGCGGCACTCGGAGGCGCGCTGGTCGCCGCGGCGGGCCCCGGCTGGGTACTGGCCGTCGACTCCGCCGCGTTCGCCCTGGCCGGGGCGCTACGCGCCTTCCTCGACGTCCGCGGCATCCCCGAACGGGCCGCGGGCGCCGGAATCCTCCACATCTGCGGGACGGCTGGCGCGAGGTGGCCTCGCGACCGTGGTTGTGGGCGGTGGTGGTGCAGTTCTCCATCGTCAACGCGGTGGTGTCGGCAGCCGAGGCGGTCTACGGACCACTGGTCGCCGAAGAGCATCTGGGCGGCCCGGGCCCGTGGGGCCTGGCACTGGCCGCCTTCGGCGCGGGCACCGCGATCGGCGCCCTCCTCATGACCCGCATCAAACCGCGCCACCTCCTCCTGACCGGCGCACTGTGCGTCTTCCCGCTCGCCCTCCCGTCCGCCGCACTCGCCATCCCCCTGCCGGCCGCCGGCCTCACCGCCCTCATGTTCGGCACCGGCATCGCGATCGAGGTCTTCTCGGTGACATGGATGATGGCCCTGCACCAGGAGATCCCCGAGGAGAAGTTCTCCCGAGTCTCTTCCTACGACTGGCTGGGCTCGGTCTCCCTGATCCCCCTCGCCACCGCCCTGGCCGGCCCTGTCCAGAACCTCATAGGCCGCACCGCCGCCCTCTGGTCCTGCTCAGCCCTGATCGCCCTCCTCACCGCCGCCGTCCTCTGCGTCCCCGACATCCGCCACCTCACCCGCCGCAACACCCCACCCCTGACGCCTGCCCCTTCCCCAATCCCTCCCCCGCCCATCACTGAAAGTGATAAAATCACGGGAACTAACAACGCTCCGTAATCGTTGCCGGAGATAGAGGAGGCACACACGGCCCAGCCCCAAGGCGAAAGGCACAGACGCACGCCCCACCCATCCCAGCCCAAGCCCCCAGCCAGCCCCACTCACCGAACAACCACCGAAGGCGAGGTGCAATCGAGGCGCCAACCGAACCAACACAATGGCGCCACGCAACGAGCCCAGAGCACACCGAGGCCACCGCCGCCCGAGGCCACAGTTGCCCCACTCACAACAAAGCCATGCCCCGCCCCACCGCGGTAAGCCGACACCGAAGGACCGCGGTAAGCCGACGCCGGAGGACCGCGGTTAGCCGACGCCGGGGGACCGCGGTTAGCCGACGCTGAAGGCGCCAGCGGGCGGGAGCGGAGACGCCACCGCCTCGGCATCCCGTACCGGTGGCGCATCCCCGATCAGTCGCCGAAGCGCTGCACCATGCTCGACCCGCGCCGGGAAGGCGTCCGCGGCCGCGCGCCGGGCCAGCTGCGCAATCGGAAGCTCCGCATGCGAGGCGACCAGGACGACGTTGCCGAACCGGCGACCTCGGAGCACTGAGGGCTCAGCGATGAGCGTCAGATGCTCGAAGACCGTGGAGAAGTTGGCGAGTTGACCGCGGAGAAAGTCGAAGGGTGCACTGTCGGCGAGGTTCGCGACGTAGCGGCCGTCAGTCCGCAGCACCCGGTCGGCGGCCCGTGCGTACTCGACCGAGGTGAGATGCGCCGGCACCCGCGAGCCGCCGAAGACATCGGCCACGATCACATCGACGCTCGCTTCGGGGGCCTCCTCCAGCACCGTACGAGCGTCCTGCGCTCGTACCGTGATACCGCCACCGACACCGCTGTCATCGGGGAGCGGTAGGGCTTCGGTCACCAGGGCGAGCAAGCCTCGGTCGGCTTCGATCACGTTTTGGCGGGAGCGCGGACGGGTGGCGGCCAGGTAGCGGGGCAAGGTCATGGCCCCGCCTCCGAGGTGCAGCACATCGAGCGGCTCCCCGGGGGCGGCGAGCTCGTCCAGGACGTGGGCGAGGCGACGCACGTACTCGAATTCCAGGTGCGTGGGCGCGTCGAGGTCGACGTACGACTGCGGGGCGCCGTCCACAGTCAGCAGCCAGGCGCGCGGCCGGTCCACGTCCGGCAGCAACTTGGCGGTTCCGTGATCCACGGACCGGGTGACGGGTATCGGCTCGGGTGCTTCGTCCACCGTCCTATTGTGCCGGGCCGGCGGCTGGTGTTCGGCTGGTGCCTGGTGGGTGTGCTGGCCAGTGGTTGGTGCCGGGCGGGTAGGTGGCTGGGCTGACGGCCGGGGGTTTGTGACGGCCGCTTGGGCTGGTGGGGTCCCCATGCTCGCTCTTGATCGCTTTGTCTTGATATGCCCTGGTTTGGCTTGATTTGCCTGGGGTGGCCGTGCCGGCTTGGTCGTCGTGGCCGGGCTGGGTGGTCGTGGCCGGGGTGGGTGGTCGTGTTCCGTGTTCGTGGGGGTGCCGCGCCCCGTACTCGTGGGGTTGTCGGGAGTACGGGGCGCGGCTGTGGGTGGCGGGGGTTAGGGGGTGAGGGTGCGGACCGTGCCGGCGCCGATGGTGCGGCCGCCCTCGCGGAGGGCGAAGCCGAGGCCGGGCTCCAGGGGGACGTCGCGGCCGAGTTCGACCGTGACCGTCACCGTCTCCCCCGGGCGCGCGATGCCGCGCTCACCGAGGTCGAGGTTGCCGACCACGTCCGCGGTGCGGATGTAGAACTGCGGGCGGTAGCCGGTGGAGATCGGCGTACGGCGGCCGCCTTCCTCGGTGGAGAGCACGTACACCTCGGCGGTGAAACGGCGCCGCGGTGTGACACTGCCGGGCGCGGCGACCACGTGGCCGCGGCGTACCTGGTCGCGGTGCATCCCGCGGAGCAGCAGCGCGACATTGTCCCCGGCCTCGGCGGATTCCATCGGCTTGCCGAAGGTCTCCAGGCCGGTGACCGTGGTCTCGGTGTCCGCGCCGAGCACGGTGACCCGGTCGCCGACCCGTACGCTGCCGCGCTCGATGGCTCCCGTGACGACCGTGCCGCGCCCGGTGATGGTGAGGACGTTCTCCACCGGCAGCAGGAACGGCGCGTCGACATAGCGTTCCGGCGTCGGCACGTAGGTGTCGACGGCGTCGAGCAGCGCCTCGATGGTCTGCGTCCAGCGCGGGTCGCCTTCGAGGGCGCGCAGGCCGGAGACGCGCACGACGGGTACGTGCTCGCCGTCGTAGCCGTGCGCGCTCAGCAGCTCGCGGGCCTCCAGCTCCACCAGGTCGGTGAGTTCCGGGTCGCCGCCGTCGGCCTTGTTGAGGGCGACGACGATGTGGCGCACACCGACCTGTTTGGCGAGGAGTAGGTGCTCGGCGGTTTGCGGCATGATGCCGTCGATGGCGGAGACGACGAGGATGGCGCCGTCGAGTTGGGCCGCGCCGGTGACCATGTTTTTGATGAAGTCGGCGTGGCCGGGCATGTCGACGTGGGCGTAGTGGCGGGTGCCGGTCTCGTACTCGACGTGCGAGATGTTGATGGTGATGCCGCGGGCGGCCTCTTCCGGAGCGCGGTCGATCCGGTCGAACGGCACGAAGGTGCCGGTGCCGCGGTCGCTGAGGACCTTGGTGATGGCCGCGGTGAGGGTGGTCTTGCCGTGGTCGACGTGGCCCATGGTGCCGATGTTCAGGTGCGGCTTGGTGCGCACGTATGCCGTCTTCGGCATGGTTTTCTTCCTCGCAAGGATGCGGTGAGAACGGCGACTTGGCGCCGTGGGGACCCCTGGGCCGGGCCGACCCTCCCCCTGCGGGGTCCGCCGGACGATCCGGAGAGGGTCAGCTTCGTGCGCCGTCGAAGGCGGCAGCGGTGGCCAGGGCGGTTGCTGCGGCGATGGCCTCGGTGGGCATCGGTGCAGCGGCCCGGGTGGGTGCTGCGGCGAGGAAGTGGGCGGCAGCCTTCAGCGCGTCCGCGACTGCGGACGTGCGCGACAGGAAGGCGTACCGGGACATGCGTCATATGGTGCCGGGCGGTTGCCGTGACGTCGAACGATTTATCAGCTGCCGGTCGGTTACGCTCCCCGGATGTTCGCCCCTGCCACTTCTGGCCATGGTTTTGCCGCCCGATGTGCGCGGGTGTTGTGTTCTCCGTGGTTGCGGCTGGCGTTGTTGTTCGTCCTGTTGGTCGGTGGTGCGGTGGCGATGCTGCGCTGGGAGCCGCAGCGTCTTTTGCCGGGTGGCTGGCCGGCGCAGTTGTCCGGGGCGACCGCGATGGTGGTGTTCGCGGTGGCGTACGGCCTGTGCACCACGGTTTTTGTTCCGCGTCCGGTCCTGAATCTTGCTGCGGGAGCGCTGTTCGGCAGTGTGGCGGGGCTGGCTGCGGCGCTCGCCGGTACGGTGCTGGGGGCCGGGCTGGCGTTCGGACTGGGCCGCCTGCTGGGCCAGAGGGCCTTGCGGCCGTTGTTGCGGGCGCGCTGGCTGACGGCGGCCGACCGGCAGTTGAGTGAGCACGGCTTCCGCTCGATGCTGGCGGTCCGGCTGTTCCCCGGGCTGCCGTTCTCTGCGGCCAACTACTGTGCTGCGGTTTCTCGTATGGGCTGGTGCCCTTTTCTTCTGGCCACGGCACTCGGCAGCCTTCCGAATACGGCGGCCTACGCCGTGGCCGGTGCGCGGGCGGCGACCCCGTCGTCGCCTGTGTTCCTGTTGGCGATGGCTTTTCTCGCACTCAGTGCTTTGGGGGCGCTGGTGGTGGCGTGGCGCAAGCGGGAGGCGTTGCGCGGGCGCTGAGGGCGGTGGGGCGAGCACCGTTTGTGTGGGTGAGCACCGCTTGTGTGTGGGTGAGCACCGTTTGTGTGTGGCGCTCATCGATCTTTGTGTCCGAGACGGACTTTTGTACGGCGCCTGTCAGGCCGTGGCGCTGCTTCCCGGCGTCTCCCGGTCAGGAGTGCCCGTTCGCGAGTGCCCGGTCGGGAGTGGCGGTCAGAGGTGGTCTGTTGAGGGGCTGGTGACGGGCGAGGGCGGGGAGTGGTGGGAGTGGTGTGGGGGTGATGTGTGGGGGGGGTGGAGTGGCGGTGGGACAAGTGCCGGCCCGGGCGGGCGGCGGGGGCCGGCGGTATCGCAGGGTTGGGGTCGTCGTACGGAAACAACGTCGGGAGGGCGGGGAACCAGTCGGGCCGGCCGTGGCCGGTGGTGGTGCCTGTAGGCGGAATGGGCCGGTGACGATAACTGGTCGTAACTGGTCGTAACTGGTCAAGAACTCAGGTGGTATTGGGTCCAGGGCTGTGGCGCTTGCGTGGGGTCCTCGTGGGTGGGGGCGAGGGTGCCCCAGGGGGCGAGGGCGTTGTCCCAGTCGGTAGAGAGGGCGGCGGTGACGTCGGGGACGGATTCCGCCGATGGCATCGTGCCGGTTTGCCAGGCGGTGGCCATGGGGTGCGCGTGAGGTGTGGCGTTCCAGGCGGCCGTTTGCTGGGCGGGGATGGTGTATTCGCTTTCGTGGACGTCGCCGGGGCCGCGGCGGTGGCGGCCCGCGTGGGTCTCCGTCGGGCCCGGATAGAACCGCCCCTGGGCGGAGAGCTGTTGGGCACGGGTAACCAGGCGGGTGAGGTCGAGGCCGAATTCGGCGGCGAGTTCGCGGAGGTCGACGCCGGTCTGCCAGCTGCCGATGAGGACCGCGTCCATGGCCGGGGACCAATTCTGGTCGGATGGGCCCGACGCGCTGCCGGTACCGGTGCCCGCTTCGCGGGTGGGGCCGGTGGTGCGGGGCGCGGCGGTTGGGTTGTGATGGGAGTATTCAGCAGAGTTATCTGGGGCCGGTGGGCTCTCTTCCGGTTCGCGGGGTGGCGCGGTGGAGACGGCTGCGGCGAGCAGTTCCTCGGCGACGGCCCGTGCGTCGTCCTTGCCCACCGTCCGCCGGGCGATGCGCACTTCCCGCTCGTTCAGTCCGAAAAGTCCGGCCACGGCGCCGGTGCTGCCCACTGTGACCGCGAATGCCGCCAGAACTCGTGACCGGTCGGCCTGGGCCTCGTCAAGTCGGGCCTGCGCCTCCCGCACGCGTTCGTCTCCCAGGCAAAACGCCTCTGCCAGCACGGCGTTGCGGTCCCACAACTCTCTAGGATCCATACCCGTTCAACGCATCTTGGGCAGAGGTGTCCCGACCTGCCGTAGCAAAGCACCCCAAAGCACCCATCGAACCACCAGATGAAAATCACCCTGCAGGGGGCCGGGCGGGGAGCCCGCGAAAGCACCGGATGGCGTAATGCCTGGCCACGCGGTTGAGTTCGCGGGCAGCGTGGATTGTCAGTGGCTTGGTCTAGTGTCGTGATCAGTGAGATTTTCATCGCGGGCGGCGCGGCCGCATGGTGCGTTGTTCCCCGCAAGGCGTTGCTCTGTGCAGTGCGTTGCTGCGTGTAGCGCGTTGCTCTGTGTAGTGCGTTGCTCGCGGTGATCTATTCAAGGGGGACACATGAGGAGTCGTTGTTCGCTGAGGTACTCGAAGAGGTCCTCGATGAGGCGCTCGAAGGCTGTGCGAGCCGTTGATGCGCGGCAGGGTGCGTTGACCGTCGATATGCGGCCGGGTGCGCTGAAAGGCGATCGTCGCGGGAAGGTGGTTGACCGGTTTCGGCAGTTGGAGGTGCGCATTCTGCATCTCGACGCGTGGGTCGGGGCCGTTGGTCGCATGGTGAAGCTCCGTCAGCGTGGCCAGGCGGACCGGGGGTCGCTGGACGTGGCCATACGCTTTTTCGGGTGCAACCAGCCGGTCGCTGCTTAGGCGCCGCCTGCCGCTGAAGCGGAGAGTGTGGAGCAGACGCTGCGGGGGCTCAGGGAGCAGGAGGGGCGGCGGCTGGGCCAGTGGGGCCTTCCACGGCGTGCGGCAGAGGTTCGTCGAGGTGGGGCAGCCCGATCGGGTTGGGGAAGGGCAGCACGTCCGCGGCGAGGACGCGGCGGGCGACGGCGTCCAGGGCGTGCAGCAGCGCTTCGGTCTCCGCTTCGGGCAGCGCGTGCAGCATGCGGCCGGCCAGCCGGTCGGTGGCGTTCTCGATGCGTTCGCGTTCTTGCAGGCCGTGTTCGGTGGCGTGGCCGTCTGCGTCGACGAGGTCTCGGGAACGGAGGCGGTCCGAGGCGGCCGCCCATTCCTCCTCGCTCCAGCCTCGGTCCTCCTGGATGGTGTCCTTGGGGACACGGCCGGAGGCAGCGGCCAGGACGAGGGCTTCGCAGCCGTCGAGTCCCTCGTCGGCGAGTACGGCGAGATGGGCGTCGCCGCGGAACTCGCGCAGGGCGGTGACCAGTTGCCAGAGCCGCTCGACGGGATCGGCGTGGTCACAGAGGGCACGGTTGGCGGCGAAGAGGGGGCGCGCGGTGGCCGGTGCCTCGTCGACCAGTGTCTGGAGTGGGGGCAGGAGGTCGGTGGTGTGGCGTTCCAGCTCGGGGTCGATCCTGCGCAGGGCCTGAGCGGCGCGGCTGCCGCGTTCGTCGAGGATGTGCGCCGGACCGGCCACGCTCCAGGCGGCGGGCAACGCCCGGGCCACCATTCCGGGCGCGAAGACACCCAGTACGGCCGTGGCGGCGGCGGGTTCCACGGCACCCAGCGGAGCGGTACGGGAGGCGAAATAGCCCATCCAGAAGCCCCTGAGGCCGAGGTCCTTGCCCAGGGCGCGGCACTTCTCGTCGAAATAGCAGACCGCGTGCAGGGGCTCGGTCACCAGCCAAAGCGATCGCGCATGCAGCTCCATGCCTCGCACGGTACCGCCGCGGGGGATCCGGCGCAGCGTGTGGGCGCGCACTGTGGGGCGTGCGCTGTAGGGGCGTATATAAGGGGGCGGCGTGCCAGGTGGGGGCGTGTGATGTGTGGCGTTGGGCGCCCCCGGGTGGGCCGGGCATGTCGCACAGATCTCGGCCGCCCGTCGCCACACGTGGGCCGCCCGACGGGTCCTTTCCAGGTCCGTAGGAGATCGACGAGTGCAGGAGGGAGTCTCGGCGCAGGAGGTGTGCCCTGCCGAATGTCTGCGGCTGCTCCGGCAGGACGAGCCCTGGCCCCTGGAGCCGGGGACGACGATGCGGGCGGGCGGTATTTCTCACGCTGATGCGGGCCGAGAATCAGGGCGTCCGTCGCTTCGAGCAGCTTGCGGGCAATGCGCGGCGCATCTGCGCGCGCCTCGCTACCTCGGCCGGCGGGTGTACGTGCTGGCCGGCGCGAGGACGTTCTTGGGCGGCGAGGACGTGGCGTACACGCTGCAGGCCCTGGCGCGGGCCGTGGTGGTCGGTGCCGTGATTGTTCCGACGGCCCGGACGATCAATGCCGTGACGGGCACCAATGGAGAGGGGCGGGGCGCAGCGGGGTCGTGCGGTTGTGGGTGCAGGCAAGTCGCAGCGGGTCGCGCCGTTGTGGGTGCAGGCGAGTCGTGCCGTTGCGGCGGAGAAGGCGCTCGGCGCGGCCTACGGCCTATGGGGAGGCTAGGCGGGGGGGCTCCGCGGGGGGGGGTGGCGTATCTGGGAGGGAGCAGGAGGGGAGCTTGGAGGGGCGGGAGCAGGAGGAGGAATCCTGAAGAGCTGGGAGCTGGAGGAGGTGCGCGGAGAGGAGGTGCGCGGAGGAGGGGGTGCGCAGAGGAGGGGCGGGGTGGGGCCGGGCGGGCGATCCGGCTCGTGGGGCTTGGAGGGAGCTGCGGTCGGCCGTGGTGGGCCCGGTGTCAGGGCGTGGGGTGGCCGGCTGCGCCGAAGCCGGATTGCCAGGTCCATAGGTGGGTGCAGTTGGGGCATTGCAGGTGGAGCACGCTGCCCTTGTTGGAGAGGAGGTAGCGCCAGTGGGTCGTGCAGGTGCGGCCGTCGAGGCAGGTTCCGCAGTCCTGGTGGTCCTCGCAGCGGGGGCACGGGATCCAGGCGCGTCGCCCGATGTCGGCGGTGGGGTCGAGCGGCAGCATGCTCAGCCCTGCTCGGACGGCGGCAGCACGTTGGCGGCGACCAGCATGTCGTAGGTGGCCTGCTGGTCGGCGTCCAGGTCCGAGTAGAGGAGCCGGTGGGCGGCCGCCTCGTCCTCCATCACCGTGAGGGGGTCCCAGGTGTCGCCCAGCGCGGCGACGACTTCGGCCCTCCGTCGGGCTTCGTGGGCGGTGAGGTCGAACTCGAAGATCTCGGGCGGCTCGGCTATGTGGTCGTCCGGGGTGTTGCGGTCGTTCATGGTGCGCGTCCATACCACTTGCGGATGATTCGGACGTGTCTATCAAGTGGGGCGGCGCTGAGGAAGCGTCAGGGGGAGGGGTAGGTGCTTATGGGGTGGTTTGGGGCATATTTCGGCCCTGCGTGCGGGCGGTCGGTGGGCGTGGGAAGGGGTATCGGTTGGGTGGGTAAGCGGGAGTGGGGGGCCGGTTGGGGCGTCGATGAGATGGCACGGGAGTTACGTGGCGTCCGGGACGGGGGCTGTTCGGGGCTGATGGGTGCCGTTCGGCCGTCGATGGGGGCGCGGGCGTGGGGCGGTGTCATGGGGCGGCCGGCGGGGGTGCGGGGAGACGTCGTACGGCGACGACTGCGGCGTCGTCGCCCAGCTTGCCGCGGGTGTGCGCCAGGAGATCCGCTCGCAGGTGCCGTAGAAGCTGGTGCGGGCCGCAGCCGCTCCAGGCACCGGCGCGCTCGGCGAGGGGGTAGAAGGCGCCCTGGGCGTCCCGGGCCTCTGTCACGCCGTCCGTGTAGAGGAGCAGGAGATCACCCGGCTCGAACGGGAACGTCTCGACCTCGTAGGCGGGGGCGCCCGGCAAGCCGCCCAGACCGATGGGCAGCGCCGGCCGCTCGGGGTGGAGGGTGAGGGCCGCCCCGTCGCGTAGGAGCAGGGCGGGGGGATGGCCGCAGGTGATGGTGTGGAGTACGGGCGCGCGGTCGGGGATGTCCAGCAGTGCGACGGTGGCGAACGTCTCTTCGGGCTCGGGGAGGCCCCGGCCCGGGTCGGGACCGGGAGCGTCGGCGGGCGCGAAGTCGGGGATGGGGCTGGCGGAGAGCTCCGACATCGGCGTGGGGGCGAGCGGCGCTGCAGAGGCGGGATCAGGCGCAGGGGTGGGGGTCCGGGGTGGGGCGGCGGTGGGGCTCGGGGCGGGGGTGGGGGTCGGGGTAGGTGTCGGAGCAGAGGTCGGGGTCGGGCCAGGGGTAGGGGCGGGGCTTGAGGCAGGGGCGGGGCTCGGGGCAGGGGTCGGAGTCGGTGCAGGGGCAGGGGGCGGGGTCGAGTCAGGGGCAGGGTCGGTGCCTGGTGTGGGGGCCTGTCGGGGGCGGGGTGAGCCGGCCGTCTGCGCCGGCCCTTGCGGGCCAGCCGCACGTTCCGCCCCTCGGAGGCTGGCCGTCATCCGTTCCGCCCCTTGGGGATCTGCCGCCCGTTGTGGTCCCTCGGAATCAGCTAGCTGTTCCGATCCTTGGGGACCAGCCGCGCGTTGCGCCCCCTCGGGATCGGCTACCCGTTCCGTTCCCTGGGGGCCAGCCGCGCGTTGCGGCCCCTCGTCGGGATCGGCTACCCGTTCGGCCCCTGGAGGGCCAGCCGCCCGTTGCGGTCCCTTGGAATCGGTTACCAGTTCCGACCCTTGGGGACCGGCGGCACGTTGCGCCCCCTCGGGATCGGCTGCCCGTTCCGCGCCATGGAAGCCGGCCGCACGTTGCGTGCCCCCCGGATCGGCTACCGGTTCCGTTCCTTGGGAGCTGGCCGTGCGTTGCGCCTGTTCGGGATCGGCTAGCCGTTTCGCGCCTCGCGGGGCGGCGGCCGGTCGTTCTGCTCCCTGGGGGCCGGCTGTGGGGGTGGTGGACCACTGGCTGCTGTCCCAGCGGACGGCTCCGTCCAGGTGGCGGGCGAGGTTGGGCAGGGTGGCCTGGCGGTGGGCGGCTGCGCGAAAGGCGCCGAGGAGGAGGGCGGCGTGGCCGTATGCAGGCAGGCCCTTGCCGCGGACGTCGCCGATGATCAGCCGGGTGCTGGAGAGGGTGCGGGCCGCGGCGAAGAGGTCGCCGCCCATTTCCGCCTCCTCCTCGGCCGGCAGGTACAGCGACGCGATCTCCAGAGGGCCGCTGCGTCCGGGCAGCGGGCGCAGCAGGACCTGCTGCGCCACCGCGGCGACCGAACGGCTCTTGATCAGGCGGCGCTCATTGCGGTCCCGGATGACGGCGAAGAGGACGACCAGCGCGGAGACCACCACCAGCGCGGCGATCTGCGCCTCTAGGTTCTCCGTGGAGAGGACGTGGCGCGCCACGCCGATGAACACCTGGGCGGCGACCGCGAGCGCCCCGATCGCAGCCGTCAGCCAGGGGCCGGCGAAGGCCGCGGTGATTGCGGGGGCCGCAACCAGGAGGGGCCCGAGGTGGATATGGGGCGGCGAGAGAAGGTCGATCGTGCAGACGGCCGCGACGAGGCCGATCGGGAGCAGCACCAGCAGATGACGCAGTTCCCGTCGTCCCCGGAGGAGCGTCAGCCGTCTAGAGGACATGCCTCATGTTTGCACTGACGTGAGAGGAATGCCCGGGTTGTCCCTATATGCGTGATCACGTTCCTCGGAGGGTTCCACTGGGGGTTCCTTTGGGAGTTCCCCTGGGGGTTCCCCGGGGTTCCTCCGGGCCTTCCTCTGGGGGTGGATCGGATCGCCTGGCCAGAAGACCGGAGAGCTAAGAGCCAAGATCGGAGATCGGAGGTTGAGATCGGAGTCGCAGAGGGAGGGGCGGAGGCGACTCAGGAGGTGCTGTTGGGCGCTTCGTGGCGGAGGGCCTTGAGGAGGAGGTCGAGGGCGGGTTCGACGGCGGAGCCGGCCATGAGGGGGAGGTGGTCGCGTACGCGGTGCAGGCTGGGGACCTCGTCGACGGGCAGGGTGCCGTAGGCGGCGTGCCAGGCCCGTTCGTCCGCCGCACGCTGGGCGGGGGCCAGCAGCAGTACGCCGGCGTCCAGCGCGGCATGGCCGAGGACGGTGTCGACGAGGGCGTGGTAGTGCCGGACCGCGCTCGCCTCGTCGAAGCCGGCCTGGAGCAGCAGGCCGATGCCGGTGTCGACGGCCCGTTGCTCATGTGGCCGGCCGGTGACGCGGAGGGTACTGAAGACCGCGATCTGCGGATGGCGCAGTGCGGAGCGGTAGGCACGCAGGCCGAAGTCGCGCAGGTCGGCGGCCCAGTCCCCGCTGGGCGTGAAGCCCGTCATGGATTCGCCGATGAGCCGGTCGGCCAGGGCGAGCAGCAGGTCCTCGGTGTTGCGGAAGTAGCGGTAGACGGCGGAGGGATCGGCGCCGAGTGCGGCGCCCAGTTTGCGTACCGTGAACGCCTGCGCACCGTGGGCGTCGATCAGTCGGCAGGCGGTGTCGACGATGAGGTCGGCCGACAGCACCACGCCTGAGCTGGTCGGCCGGCGCCGTTTGCGCTCGGCCGGGACACGGTCGGTGGGGGCCCGGTCGGTCGGGACCCGGTCAGTCGGGACCCGGTCGGTCGGGACCCGCTCGGCCTGGACCCGCTCGGCCTGGACGCGGTCGGTCGGCGCGCGGTCGGTCTGCCCTCGATCGCGGACGCGGTCACTGTCTGGCACGCCGAACCTCTTTCTGTGCTCCGCTGGGGACACGCTGTTCCCCTCGGGATCTGTCGCCGGGTCTCGGCCCGGCCCGCCACCCTCCACCACCCCCGCTACCGCCCGATGCCTGCCCTACCGGCGCATTCTCAACCCCTTGCGCCGGCAAGCTCCTTGCCCTTGTCCAGGTCCAAGTGTCCGGTGCCTTGTCGGTGCCTTGTCCGGCTCCGTGGTCTCGTCCAGGCCCTGATCGGGCCCCGCAGTTGGGGCCGCAGCAGGGTGCCCCATGGAAGGCCGTCCCGCCTCGGCCAGGGCGGCCAGGGCGGCCAGGGCCCAGTTAATCACCAGCTCTCCACCAGGTTACGTCAACACCGTTGACACAAGCTTGCGGGGGCTGTTTCATCGGCGGACATCAGCGCCCCCGCGGCCCGCTACCGGCGACCCGTACCGGCAGAGCCGCCTCATTGCCGCCTCACTGTCGCCACACCACCGCCTCACCGCTGCCTGACTGTCGCCCCACCACCGCCTCCTTGGCGCCTCACCTCGCCACACCACCGCCTCAAGTCGCCCCACAGCCGCCCCTCACCTCCCTTGGGGCGCAGCCCCTCCCCTCCCCTCCCTCGGACGCACCCCGCCTCGCCCCCTCCCCCCGCCTCGTCCCTCCCCCTCCAAGGAGTCGATGCCATGTCCTCCGCACTGCCACAGGAACCCGAGAACCGCGTGGGTATGCGCCGCGCGCTGGGGGTGAAGGACGGGGTGGCGATCGCCGCGTCCAGTACCGCGGCCACCACCAGCATCGGCATCGGGATGGGCTCGTTGGCCGCGTACGCGGGGCGGCAGACGCCCGCGCTGTTGCTGCTGGCGTGTCTGCCCATCCTCGGCATCGCGCTCTCGTACGCCCGGCTCAACCGGACCGAGCCGAACTGCGGCAGCGGCTACACCTGGGTCGGCCGGACGATCGGCCCCTGGCCAGGGTTCATCACCGGGTGGGTGGTGCTGGTCGGCAATGTGGTCTTCATGGCGTACACGGGCGCGGTGACCGGGTCGGTGGTGCTGCAGTTCCTCAACAAGGCGGGCCTGCACAGCGTGTGGGGACTGCGGCTGGATCCGGGATCGACCGGCATCAGCACCGCCGTGGGACTCGTCGCGCTGGTCGCCGTCACGGTGACCGCCATCACGGGCGTACGTGCCGCGACCCGGCTGCAGTGGTGGCTGCTGGTCTTCGAGTACGCGGTGCTGCTGGTCTTCTGCGGCTACGCCCTGGTCGTCGGGGACCAGCCGTTCTCGCTGTCCTGGCTGAACCCGTTCGACATCGGCTCACCCCAGGCGCTGGCGCAGGGGATGGTGCTCGCGGTGTTCATCTACTGGGGCTGGGACGCGGCGTTCAGCGTCAACGAGGAGACCCGTAACGCCTCGGACGCGGCCCGTGGCGGGCTGATCGCCCTGGTGGTGATGGCGGGCCTGTTCCTCGTCGGCGCGGTCGCCTTCCAACGGGTGATGAGCACCGGCGAACTCGTCCACAACGGGCCACAGGCGCTCACCTTCCTCGGCGCCAAACTGGCCCCGGAGCCCTGGGCCTCGCTGCCGTTGGCGGCGCTGATGTGTTCCGCCTTCGCCTCGCTGCAGTCGAGCGTGATCCCCACCGCCCGCGGTGCGCTGGCGATGGCGCGCGACCGGACGCTCGGCCCGGTGTGGCAGCGGTTGCACCCGCGCTACGGCTCCCCGGCCGTCGGCACGCTGGTCATCATGGCGATCGCCGCGCTGATCGCCGTCCTCGCCGTCGGCATCCCCCAGCTCAACGACATGATCCTCACCGCGGTGAACTCGATCGGTCTCACGGTGGCCCTCTACTACGGGCTCACCGCGCTCGCCTGCGCGGTGCGCTTCCGCGACAGCCTGCGCCAGGGTGCGGTCCGCGCACTGCGGGACGTGGTCGTGCCCGCGGCGAGCGCGCTGGTGCTGTTCGGGCTCGGCGGCTACCTCGTCTGGGACTACGCGACGATGAGCGACCACTTCGCGATGAGCCCGGACAACGGCTGGTTCATGCTGGCGCTGCCGGCCGTCTTCATCCTGCTGGGGCTGGCGGCCGCGGCCTGGGCCAAGTGGGTACGGCACGCACCGTACTTCCGTACCGGGCAGGGGACGGACGCGGATGCGCTCACCTTGCCGATGGACGGGGACGGAGGCGGGGCCATCGCCCTGGCCTCGCCGCCTCCCCCCTTGCCCTCACCTTCGGACGGCTGACGGCCGAAGCGACAAGAATGATCAGCAACCCGCCGCCCGAAACCGGCAAGCCGTGAGCCGTAAGCGGTGAGCGGTGAGCGGTGAGCGGTAAGCCGCCACCAGCAACCAGCACGGTCACCAGCACAACCATCACCAACAACTCCAACACCACCTCCACCACCAACACCCCTGGAGCACCCGCAAGATGGCCCCCCGCACTCCTGCCCCCACCTCCCCCACCTCCCCCACCTCTTCCACCACCACGGCTTCCGCCTCCCCCGCCGATCTCGTCTTTCTCTCCGGTCCCGTGCACACCGTTGACGCCGCGCGCAGCCGGGCCGGGGCGGTGGCGGTGCGCGGGGAGCGGATCGTCGCCGTCGGGCACGACGCGGACGTACGGGAGTTGATCGGGCCGGGCACGGAGGTCGTCGACCTCCGCGGCAAGCTGCTGATCCCCGGATTCCAGGACGCGCACGTGCATCCGGTGGGCGGCGGTATGGAGTTGGCGCAGTGCGATCTGAGCGCTGCGGAGACCGCGGACGCGTACCGGGAGCTGATCGGCTCGTACGCGGCCGCACATCCACAGGCGCCGTGGATCACCGGCGGTGGCTGGTCCCTGGAGGCCTTCCCGGGCGGGATGCCCACCCGCCAGTTCCTGGACGCCCTCGTACCGGACCGGCCGGTGTTCCTCGTCAACCGCGATCACCACGGTGGCTGGGCCAACTCCCGTGCCCTGGAACGGGCCGGGGTCACCGCCGGTACGCCGGACCCGTCCGACGGGCGGATCGAGCGGGAGGCCGACGGTCATCCGTCCGGCATGCTGCAGGAGGGGGCGATGCGGCTGGTGGCCGACCTGGTCCCGGAGCCGACGATCGCCGAGCGGACCGCCGGACTGCTGAGGGCGCAGCGTCTGCTGCACAGTTACGGCGTGACCGCCTGGCAGGACGCGATGCTGGGCCGCGCCCCGGGCATCGCCGACGCCGTCCCCGCTTATGTGGCCGCCCGGAGCGAGGGCCGGCTGACCGCGCGGGTGACCGGGGCGCTGTGGTGGGACCGGGCGCGGGGCGCGGAGCAGATTCCCGAACTCATCGCCAAGCGCGAGGAGTTGACCGGCGGGCGGTTGCGGGCCACGAGCGTGAAGATCATGCAGGACGGGATCGCGGAGAATCACACGGCGGCCATGCTCGGCCCCTACCTCACCGCGTGCGGCTGTGCCTCCGACAACAGCGGGATCTCGTTCATCGACCCCGAGGAGCTGCGGACGTACGTCACGCTGCTGGATGCGGAAGGGTTCCAGGTGCACTTCCATGCCCTGGGCGACCGGGCCGTGCGGGAGGCGCTCGATGCGGTCGAGGCGGCCCGGCGGACGAACGGGTGGCGCGACACCCGGCCGCATCTCGCGCATCTCCAGGTCGTTCACCCCGATGACGTGCCGCGTTTCCGTCGGCTCGGGGCGACGGCGAACATCCAGGCGCTGTGGGCGGCGCACGAGCCGCAGATGGACGAGCTGACGATTCCGTTCCTGGGGAGCCAACGGGCTTCCTGGCAGTACCCGTTCGGTGATCTGCTGCGGTCGGGGGCCACGCTCGCGGCGGGCAGCGACTGGCCGGTCAGCTCGCCCGATCCGCTGGCCGCGCTGCACGTCGCGGTCAACCGCCGCGTCCCGGAGGCGTCGCCCTCGGTGCCGGTCTTCCTGCCGGAGCAGCGGCTCGACCTGGGGTCGGCGCTGGCCGCCTACACGGCCGGCAGTGCCTACGCCAACCACCTCGACGAGACCGGCAGCATCCAGCCGGGCAAGCTGGCCGACCTGGTCGTCCTGGACCGGGACCCGTTCGACGGAGCGCCGGAGGAGATCGCCGCGACCCGGGTGCTGCAGACGTTCGTCGGGGGGCAGCGGGTGTACGCGGCCGACGACGCCTGAGGCAACGGGGTCTCCTCTCCTCCCCCGCCTCGCACTTGGGCGTTCCTCCACACCCGCGCCGCTTTCCCGGGCGTGGTTTCGGAGGACGTGCGGATGGTTCCGGATGGTCGGCCTCCGGTCTACTGAGGGAGGTCTGCGGACGGGGGAGAGATGGGCAGGGGTGCGGGGCCGGCACGGTCCGGCGTGGCACGGGCGGGGACGGCGTGAAGGCCACGCGGTCCCGGTCGGCGTGGGCCGGGGTGCGGGCGGTGGTGGGGATCGCCGGGGTGGGCCTGCCGGTGCTCTCGTTCCTGGCGCGGTTGCCTGCCGCGCTGTGTCCGATCGGCACGCTGTTGCTGCTCACCGAGGTGGACGGGATCGGCCGGGCCGGCGTCGTGGCGGGGATGCTGTGGCTCGGGCAGGCGGTGGGCGGGGCGCCGGTCGGGCGGCTGGCCGACCGGCGGGGGCACCGGCCGGTGATCCTGGTGGCCTCGCTCGTCAACGCGGGCGTGATCGTGGCGCTGGTAGGGGCGGTGCTCGTCGGTCTGCCGGCGGCGGTGCAGGCCGTGCTGGCGGGGCTGACCGGGGCGACGATGCCGCAGGTGGGGCCGTTGTCCCGGACGCGGTGGAGCGTGCTGACCGCGTCCCGTGCGGAGGGCCCCGGACGGCGAGGGCCCGCCTCGGCCCCGGCGGACGGCCCCGAGCGCCACGAGCCCGCCTCGGCCCCGGCCGAAGGTTTTGATGGCCCTGAGCTCGCCTCCGTCCTTCCGACAGGCCCCGACGGGAAGGAGTTGACCGGGCGTGCGCTGTCCCTGGATACGACGATCGACGAGATCAGTTTCATGGTGGGGCCGGCGCTGGCGGCCACCGTCGTGGTCCTGTGCCACCCCGCGGCCGGCCTCCTGCTGGCAGCCGTGCTCGGTGCCGTGTGCGGGGTGCTGTTCGCGGTGCATCCGACGGCGCCGGGACCGGTGCGGACCGGACGGGTGGCGGCCGCCGGGGTCCCGCTGGTGTCGCCCGGGCTGATCGTGCTGTGGGTGATGGCGTTGGGGCAGGGGGTGATTTGGGGTGGCGCGAACGCCGGTGTCAGCGCGCTGAGCAAGGAATTGGGGGATGCGGGGATGGCCGGGTTCGTGTGGGGCGGGATGGCGGTGACCAGTACGCTGGCCGGGCTGGTGACGACGGCGTTGCCGGTGAAGCGGGATCTGACGGTCCGGCTGCGGTGGGCGATCGTGGCGCAGACGCTGCTGGTGTTGCCGCTGCCGGCGGTGGACGGGTTCGTCGGGGCGTCGCTGGTGATCGCGGGTATCGGGGTGGCGGTGGCGCCGCATCTGATCGCGGTGTTCGGGCTCGGGGAGCGCATCGCGCCGGCCGCGCGGATGGGCGAGGCGATGGGCCTGTTGGGGGCCGGGCTGATCATCGGGCAGTGCGTGGCGGCGGTGGTGGCCGGTCCGCTGGCCGAGGCGTACGGGTACCGGGCCGCGTTCGGGCTGAGCTGCGGGGCGGGGCCGGTGGCGTGTGCGGTGGCCCTGCTGTTCGTACGGGGGCGGTGGTTCGGTCCGTTGCCCGCCGGGGCCGTGGGCGTTCCGCCGGCGCCGGTGGAGGCGGAGCGGGAGCGCACCGGCCGGTCCTCGTAGTACCTGCGGCGCGGTGTCCGCCGTCAACTCACCGTCGGCGGGAGCAGATTGACAGCAGCCGGCCCACCCCTCCCCGCCGTGCGTTCCCTTGACGCCTCCGCCTCTCAGGCTTTAACTCACACCGGAAGTTAAGCCTTGAGGCCGTTCAGGACCTGAACATGGCCGGCCCTCGGACTCCTCAGAGAGAGGCGTATCCGTCATGCGCATACTCCGAGTCGCGACCGTCTCCGCCCTCGTCGCCGCGCTCGCCGCGGCGGCGTCGGGCTGCGGTGGCGGGACGAGCCCAGTGGGCGGGGGCAGTAACGATTCCCCAAGGACGTTGACGTACTGGGCGTCCAATCAGGGGCCGAACGTCGAGGCGGACAAGAAGCTCCTGGGCCCCGAGTTGAAGAAGTTCGAGCGGCGGACGGGGATCAAGGTGAAGCTGGAGGTCATTCCCTGGCCCGATCTGCTGAACCGGGTCCTGGCGGCCACCACGTCGGGCCAGGGCCCGGACGTGCTCAACATCGGCAACACCTGGTCGGCGTCGTTGCAGGCCACCGGCGCGCTGCTGCCGTGGGACAAGGAGAACTTCGCGGCGATCGGCGGGCGGGACCGGTTCGCGGCGCCGGCGTTGGCCGCGACGGGGGCGGCGGGCAAGGACCCGGCCGCGGTGCCGCTGTATTCGCTGACGTACGCGCTCTACTACAACAAGCGAATGTTCAAGGAGGCCGGGATCGGCAAACCCCCGGCGACCTGGGGCGAGTTGGTCGCGGCGGGCAAGAAGGTGGCGAAGGGCGGCAGGTGGGGGCTGGGGGCCGAGGGCGGGCAGCTGGCCAACAACGTCCATCAGGCGTTCGTGCTCGGCAAGCAGCACGGTGCCAACTTCTTCGACGCGGCCGGCAAGCCGGCGTTCACCTCGGACGGGGTGGTCGCGGCGGTCGAGCAGTACGTCGATTTCATGGCCAAGGACAAGATCATCGCGCCGGGGAACGCCGAGTACGGCCAGAACCAGTCGTTGCGGGACTTCGCGACCGGCCGGACCGCGATGGTGCTGTGGCAGGCCGCTGCGACGACGTTCGCGGCGGACGGGATGAAGCCGTCGGACTGGGGCGTCGTGCCGGTGCCGGTGCCGTCCGGCCGCCCGGGAGCCGGCCGGCGGACCAACTCGATGCTCGCCGGCATCAACGTCGCGGTCTTCAAGAACACCCACAACCTCGACGGCGCCCGGAAGTTCGTGAAGTTCCTGACGGGCGACGCCGAGCAGCGGCTGCTGAACAGGACGTACGGTTCGATACCGCCGGTCAAGGCCGCCCAGCGGGACCCGGCGTTCGACCGGAAGGACACCAGGGTGCTGCGGGAGACGCTCACCAGGAGTGCCGCGCCGCTGCCGCAGATCCCCGATGAGGCGCAGTTCGAGACGTCGGTGGGCACTGCGATCAAGGACCTGTTCGCCGATGCGGCGGCCGGGCATCCGGTGACCACGGCGTCGGTGCGGGCCCGGCTGGCCGAGGCCGAGCAGCAGATGGCGAAGTGAGCGGGTCCGCTGTGGTGCGTTTCGCCCGGCTGCGTCGTGCCGGCCTGCCGTATGTGCTGTTGCTGCCGGCGCTGGTCGTGGAGGTGCTGGTCCATCTCGTGCCGATGGTGATCGGCGTCGTGATGAGTTTCCGGGGGCTGACCCAGTTCTTCCTCGGCAACTGGGGTGCGGCGCCCTGGAAGGGGCTGGGCAACTACCGGGTGGTCGTGGGCGTGGACGCTCCGGTGGGTGCCGCGTTGCTGCACTCGTTCTGGGTGACGTGTGTGTTCAGTGTGCTGGTGGTCGGGCTGTGCTGGCTGCTCGGTACGGCGGCGGCGGTCTTCCTGCAGGAGGGTTTCCGCGGCCGGGGTCTGCTGCGGGCGGTGTTCCTCGTCCCGTACGCGCTGCCGGTCTATGCCGCGGTGATCACCTGGGCGTTCATGTTCCAGCGGGACGGCGGGCTGGTCGATCATGTGCTGCACGACCAGTTGCACCTGACCGGCGGCCGGCCGTTCTGGCTGCTGGGCGACAACAGCTTCGTGGCGCTGCTGGTGGTGGCCGTGTGGAAGACCTGGCCGTTCGCGTTCCTGGTGGTGATGGCCGCGTTGCAGAGCATCCCGAAGGAGCTGTACGAGGCGGCGGCGCTGGACGGGGCGGGGATGCTGCGGCAGCTGTGGCGGATCACGCTGCCGTCGCTGCGGCCGGTTAACCAGGTGCTGGTGCTGGTGCTGTTCCTGTGGACGTTCAACGACTTCAACACGCCGTACGTGCTGTTCGGGAAGGCCGCGCCGAAGTCCGCCGATCTGCTGTCCGTCCACATCTACCAGGCGTCGTTCGCCACCTGGAACTTCGGCACCGGGTCGGCGATGTCCGTGCTGTTGCTGCTGTTCCTGCTGGTGGTGACGGCCGGCTACCTGCTGGTGACGTCCCGCGGAAGGAAGCACGCCGATGGCTGACACCGCTGCCCGCCCGGCTGTCCGTGCGCCGCGCCCGCCGGTCCGCGGATGCCCCCGGGCCCGGCGCGGGGCCTCGCCCACCGCGCCGTCCCGGTCGTTCCGCTGGGCGCGCCGGATCTTCCTGACCGCGCTGACCGGCTTCGTGCTGCTGCCGGTGTACGTCATGCTGAGCAGTTCGCTGAAGCCGCTGCGGGACGTCTCGGGCGGGTTCCGGTGGCTGCCGAGCGAGCTGACCGTCCGGCCGTACCTCGACATCTGGCGGACCGTGCCGCTGGCGCACTACTTCGTGAATTCGCTGATCGTGGCGGGGTCGGCGACGGTCTGTTCGGTGGTGATCGCGGTGTGCGCGGCGTACGCGGTCAGCCGGTACCGGTTCCGCGGCCGGCGGGTGTTCACGGTGACGGTGCTGTCCACGCAGATGTTTCCGGGCATCCTCTTCCTGCTGCCGTTGTTCCTGCTCTACGTCAACATCGGGAACGCCACCGGTGTGGCGCTCTACGGTTCCCGGGGCGGTCTGGTGCTGACGTATCTGACGTTCTCGCTGCCGTTCTCGATCTGGATGCTGACCGGGTACTTCGCGTCGGTGCCGCGGGAGCTGGACGAGGCGGCGTACGTGGACGGCTGCGGGGCGCCGGGGGCGCTGCTCCGGGTGGTGGTGCCGGCCGCGCTGCCGGGGATCGTGGCGGTCGCGGTGTACGCGTTCATGACGGCGTGGGGCGAGGTGCTGTTCGCCTCGGTGATGACCAATGACACCACCCGCACGCTGTCGGTCGGGCTGCAGGGTTACGCCACGCAGAACGACGTGTACTGGAACCAGGTCATGGCCGCGTCCCTGGTGGTCAGCGTGCCGGTGGTGGCCGGTTTCCTGCTGTTGCAGCGCTTTCTGGTCGCCGGGCTGACCGCCGGTGCCGTCAAATGACGTGTGCCGAGAGGCGCTTGGCGGAGAGGAACGCCGTGACCGGACGGATCGATGTCGCCGCCCTGCCGGACGGCTTCGTCCGGGGCGTGGCCACGTCGGCCCATCGGATCGAGGGGCGGTCGAGGGCCTGCGCCGGGCGGCCCGGCGGGGTGCGCCGCTCGCCGGGCACTTCGCCTGGTCCCTGATCGACACCTTCGGGTGGGCCCACGGCCACGGCAAGCGGTTCGGCCTGTTGCACGTCGGCCACGCGCCCCGGGCCCGCACCCTGAAGGCCGGCGGACGGCACTACGCGGGGCTGATCCGCCGGCACCGTCCTACTCGATGACCAGCTCGACCGGGATGTTGCCGCGGGTGGCCTTGGAGTAGGGGCAGAACTCGTGGGTGGCCTCGACCAGCCGGCGGCCGGTCTCGCCCGCCAGGGTGTCCGGCAGCTCCACCCGCATGACGACGCCGAGGCCGAAGCCCTCGCCGTCCTTGCCGAGGGAGACCTCGGCGGTGACCGACACGTCCTTGGTGTCGAGCTTCATGCGGCGGGCGACGTTGCTCATCGCGCTGGCGAAGCAGGCCGCGTAGCCGGCGGCGAAGAGCTGCTCCGGGTTGGTGCCGGCGCCGTTGCCGCCGAGCTCGGGCGGCAGGGCCAGGGCGAGGTCGATCGTGCCGTCGGAGCTGACGGCCCGGCCCTCGCGGCCGTTGGCGGTGGCGGCGGCGGTGTACAGCGCGTCCATGGTGTGTCCCTTCACCTGTGGGGCGGCCGCTTCCCGGCCGCCCGACGGGTCCCACTGTCGCAGAGATTTACATTGCGCGCAACTAGATTGTGCACAACTTAAATGCCTGCCCGGCTAACCTGGAGCCATGACCACGCTTCCGCCGGACGCCGAACTGCTCCGCCTCGACCACCAGGTCTGCTTCTCCCTGCACGCCGCCTCCCGGGCGTTCGGCGGCGTCTACCGGGACGCCCTGAAGGACCTGGGCCTCACCTACCCCCAGTACCTGGTCATGCTGGTCCTGTGGGAGCACGGCGCCCAGCCGGTCAAGGCCATCGGCGAGCGGCTCCGGCTGGACTCCGGCACCCTCTCCCCGCTGCTCAAGCGCCTGGAGACGGCCGGCCTGGTGCACCGCGAGCGCAGCACCGAGGACGAGCGGTCGGTCACCGTCCACCTGACCCCGGCGGGCGACGGGCTGCGCGAGGCGGCCCTGCCGGTCCCCCGCCGGATCCTGGCCGCCACCGGCCTGACCCTTGAGGAACTGCGCACGCTGCGGGGCCTGTTGGGGCGGGTGACCGGCGCCCTCGACGCGTCCTGAGACCCCCGCGCGCCACGGCCGGCCGGATGGCGTGCCCGGCTTCCCGCCGCCCCCATCACCCCATTGAGTTACCACGGTTGGGGGCTCAACAGGACGAAGGCGTATAAAGAGTGGCCAAACCGCCGGGCCACCGGCGAGACCCGTCCATGACGCGGTGGGCGGCACGCCAACAAGCGGAGGAACGCCACGTGAATGCGGCAGAAGTTGTCCACGCCCCGCCGGTCCAGGAATGCCCCGCCCAGCGATTTCCGGTCACGGCGTGACGGCCCGCCGGCAGCCGTTCTCCGCGGCGGTGACGGGACTGGGCATGGTGACCGCGGCGGGCGCCACCGCCAAGGCCACCTGGCACTCGGTCACCCAGGACACCCGGCCCGGCGGGGTGCGTCCGCACCCCGAACTCGCCGATCTGCCCTGTGACTTCATGTACACCTCCGACCTGGACACCACCGAGCAGCTCGGTGTGGCGGCCCAGCGGCTGATGGACCGCTTCTCGCAGCTCGCGGTGATCGCGGCCCGCGAGGCGATCGCGGACGCCCGCCTGGACCCGGAGACCTGGGACGGCTCCCGGGTCGCGGTGGTCATCGGCTCCGCACACGGCGGGCTGCCCTTCTACGACCAGCAGAGCACGGCGATGGCCGAGCGCGGCGCCCGCCGGGTCTCCCCCAAGCTCGCCCCGCTGACCGTCGTCAACGGCGCCGCCAGCAGCGTCTGCATGGACCTCGGGGTACGCGGCCCCAGCCTGGGCGTGGCGACGGCCTGCTCCTCCGGGACCGTCGCCCTGGGCACCGCCCACCAGCTGCTGCGCACCGGGGCCTGCGACATCGCCATCGCCGGCGGTGCCGAGTCGCCGATCTCCCGGCTGCTGATCGCCAGCGCCTGCCGGATGAAGGCGGTCTCCACCCGGCGGGAGGACCCGGCCGCGGCCTGCCGGCCGTTCGACGCCGCCCGGGACGGTTTCGTGGTCGGTGAGGGCGCCGGTCTGCTCGTACTGGAGCGACCCGAGCACGCGGCGGCCCGCCGGGCGCCGGTCCGGGCGCACGTCAGCGGTTACGGGGCCTCCAGCGACGCCTATGCCGCGGTCGCCCCGGATCCCGAGGGCAAGGGCATCGAGCAGGCGCTGCGCACCGCGATGGCCGACGCCGGGGTGCGGCCCGGCGACGTCGGACACGTCAATGCGCACGGCACGTCGACGGTGGTCAACGACCTGATCGAGGCCACCATGCTGCGGCGGGTGATCGGCGAGCATCCGCTGGTCACGTCCACGAAGGCGATGACCGGCCACACGCTGGGCGCGGCCGGCGGCATCGAGACCGCGCTCACCGTGCTGGCGCTGGAGGAGCAGCTGGTGCCGCCGACCGCGAACCTCGACGTGCCCGATCCGCAGCTGCCGCTGGAGATCGTGCGGCAGCAGCCGCGGCGGGCGTCCTTCGACTGTGCGGTCAAGACGTCGCTCGGCTTCGGCGGGCACAACGCCGCCCTCGTGCTGACCCGCTAGGCGGCGGCCCTGCACGACGAGACGGCCCGGTCACTGTCGGTGCACGGGGCGGGCTTCGCCAACCGGCCGCTGCGCGCCCCGGCGCCGGTCACCGAACCGGTCGTGGTGCTGGGCGGCGCGCTGCGGGGCATGTTCGGCCGGCGGCAGATGGAGGACCGGCTGGGCCCGGTGCCGGACGTGGTGACCGCCGATCTGCCCGGAATGGGAACCGCCGATCCGCTGCCGCCGGGGCCGGCCCACGGTCTGCTGTGCGCCGCCCTGGAGCGGATCATCGACGACCTGGACATGCCGCGGATCAACCTCTTCGGCTTCTCCTACGGGGCGGGCCTCGCGTACGGGTGCGCCCGGCGGGTGCCCGGGCGGATCGCGCGGCCGGCCCTCGGCGGTATGCCCGCGCCCCTGACCGGCGGGCAGCCGGCGCTGTGGCGGCGGGGCCGCCGGCCACCTCGCGCACGGTGATGCCGGCACCTTCGCGACGAGGGTCACCGAAGCCCTGATGCGCCTCGACGAGGACCGGTACGTCACCCGGCGGGCGCCGGCGCGGCGGTGCGTCCGGCGGACGCTGCTGCACGCGGCACGGCATTCGCCCCATGCGGCGGATGCGCTGGGCCGCGCGCTCACCGACCGCCCGGACTTCTCCGGTGTGCCGCCCGAGGTGCACACGCTGGTCTTCAGCGGTGAGCACGACACGATGACGTCCGCGGAGCGGCAGCGGGCCTTCGCCGCGCGGATTCCCGGCAGCCGCTTGCTGACCGTCCCCGACACGGAGCACCGGGTGGTGCTCGAACGGGCCGAGGACGTCGCGGAGTTGGCGGCGCGGTTCTTCACGACGGACCGCTGGAGTGCGCCCCCGCGCTGGCCCCGGTGCCGCGCCCGACGCCGCCACCGGCTCGTGGCGGCGCTTTCCCGGAGCTTCCTTCCGTTGCGGTGGGGTAGGCCCGGACCGAGACCGCGAGATTCCCCGGGTTTGTCCCCGGCGATTAGAGGAAAGCGGCCCCTGCGGACTTCGCAGGGGCCGCTTTTCCTTTGCGCGCGGGGCCTGCGGGCCGGGCCGCGGGGTGTGAGCGGGGTAACTCCGGCGGGGGTCCCGAGCGGGGCGCGGGGGCGGTTCCGGGTGATGCCGGGCACGCGACGTACGTCACGTACGGCCATTCCTAGTCGAGGGCCGCAGGGAAGTGACGCCTGCATTTCGGGGAAAATCAGGAATTTATATCGGACATCTCTCCTCAAGTCACGAAGAGAGGTAGTACAACACCTCTTTGCCACCCTCCAGGGCGGGCGCTAACCATGTTCCGGGTAGCACCGAGAACGTCTGCGAACTCCGCCGGAGCGGCGAGCGCGGAAACGACCCTCGGTCCTCACGCGCCAACCGAAGGCCGCCTCCCCCGCCACCAAGCTCTGGAAGAGGTCACATCCGCATGCCCCGCTTCGCCCTGCCCCGCGCCGCCCGGAACGTCCGCATCACCCGCGCCCACAAGGCCTCCGCGGCCCTGGTGGCCACCGCGAGCTGCGCCGCCGCGCTGGCGTTCACCGCCGCGCCGAGCGATGCCGCGACGCCGTCCGCGCACGCACCGGCCGCGGTCAAGCCGGTCAGCGCCGACGGCATGCCGCTGACCGCCAAGGACCGTGCCGACGACGGCAAGAAGGACCGGGTCGTGGCGTCGTCCGTCGCCGACGGCCTGAAGGTCACCGCCGTCGAGAAGCAGGGCCGCACGGCCAAGGACGCCGCCAGCCGTTCCGTCGAGCGCAAGGCGCTGACCCAGGCACCGAAGGCCGCCCCCAAGGCCAAGCCGAAGGCCGCTCCCAAGCGCTACGCGAACAACCTCGACGGCTGGATCCGCCAGTCGCTCGACATCATGCACGCCAAGGGCATACCGGGCTCCTACGAGGGCCTGCACCGCAACATCATGCGTGAGTCCAGCGGCAACCCCAACGCCGTCAACGACTGGGACATCAACGCCATCAACGGCATCCCGTCCAAGGGCCTGCTCCAGGTGATCCAGCCCACGTTCGACCGCTACCACGTCTCCGGCACGGCCAACAACCTGGTCGACCCGGTGGCCAACATCACCGCCGCCGCCAACTACGCGGCGCACCGCTACGGCTCGATCGACAACGTCAACTCGGCCTACTGAGCCGCCAGTAGCACCTCCACGTCCAGTGGCCCTGCCCGCATCGCGCGGGTGGGGCCACTGCCGTTCTCCGGCCTTCGGGCGGGCCGTCAGTAGCGGCCGTGCCGGGCCGGGCCACCACCGAAGAGCGCGTCGAGCACGTCGCCGGCGAAGCGAAGTCCCGCCTCTTCCCTGGGAGAGAGGTGGTGGTGGTCGTCGACGGGCGCCGCGGCCGCGGACCCCGCGGCAAGGACGCCGGTCACGAGAAGACCGGTGACAACAACCCCAATACGACGGAGCATGAGCACTTCCCTACGGTGAGTGACGACTGTGTGGGTGTCACTGTCAGGGAGTCGGGGCCGCGCCGTCATGCGACAGTCCGGGGCGCTGCTGCGAACGGACCAGCAGCACCGCCGTATTGCCGTAGCGGCGGCGTCCCCAACGGCCGAGCCCGCGCCGTGCCCCAGGGCGCACCGGCCGGAAAGGCACAGCGGTCTTGCCGCACGTGAATTGGCGCACAAATGCCGCCCTTTTGGGCTCAGCATCAGTGCCCCGCACCACATTTATCGAATCCTGCTGGCCCACAACGGGCAGCCGGGCGGATGAATCGGCCGCGGCCGGTGCATGAAACGGTGCGGCCGGGCGGTAATTGCGGTGTGAGCCAGGCAACTTAAGCACCCCGATAACGCGGGCTTTCCGGCCGCTTCCAGGTGACCCGCGGCACGCGATGTACGTCACTTACGACCACGCCTAGTCGATGGAAGCCGCCGCTTTTCCAGGTCAACGCGGTGGGAAACGCTCATTACTTCAGGGAGCGGGTTTTCTCACGAAGATGGGTAGTACAGAGCACCATTGCCTCGATTCCGGACCGTCGCTAAACATGGATTCCGACGCGCCGAGAGCGAGTCGCGGTGAACGCCCCAAGGGCGAACGCGGCAAAGACCTCCGGTACGCAACGCGCCGCCAAAGGCCGCTCCCCGATCCCGTACCTGGAAGAGGTCCCTCTGCATGCCCAGCTTCACCCTGCCCCGCGCTGTCCGTATGACCCGCATCACCCGTACCCACAAGGTCGCCGTGGCCGTTCTGGCCGCCGCGGGTGCCACCTCGGGTCTGGCGCTCACCTCCGCCCCGGACACCGCACAGGCTGCGTCTGAGCACGCTCCGGCCGCGGTCAAGCCCGTCAGCGCCAACGGCCTGCCGGCCAAGAAGGCCGACGACGCCCAGACCGGCCGCCCGGTGACCGCCTCGGTCGCCGACCACATCAAGGTGACCGCGGTCGCCAAGCAGCACACCGCCCAGCAGGCCGCCAACCGCTCCGCCGAGCGCAAGGCCGTGAAGAACTACCCGAACAACCTCGACGGCTGGATCCGCGAGGCGCTCGACATCATGCACGCCAAGGGCATCCCGGGCAGCTACGAGGGCCTGCACCGCAACATCATGCGCGAGTCCAGCGGCAACCCCAACGCCGTCAACGACTGGGACATCAACGCCATCAACGGCATCCCGTCCAAGGGCCTCCTGCAGGTGATCCAGCCCACCTTCGACCGCTACCACGTCTCCGGCACGGCCAACAAGCTGACCGACCCGGTGGCCAACATCACCGCCGCCGCCAACTACGCGGCCGACCGCTACGGCTCGATCGACAACGTCAACTCGGCCTACTGAGCCGACGGCGAGGAGCCGTCGCCGGCGATCCCGCCGGCGTCACCGGACCACCAGGTCACGGGAGAGACGGATCACAAACGCGGGCCCGACCGGCCCGCCATGAGGAGCAGCTTGCGAAGCGGCGGAATGGCGCGTTCGCCGCTGCGCGCGGAGCGGGCCCCGGCACAGCCGGGGCCCGCTCTGTTCGGTCCGGGGGCCGGCCCGGCCGACGGGGGGTGACCGTCCCTGCCCGCCGGACGGGTGAGATGCGGGGCCGGTCGGCGGACCGACGGCCTGTTGGGTCATAGAGTCAGGCAGCTCTGCGTATAAGTCTCTTATCGGCAGAATTCTGCTCAAATCCTGCCGTACCTGACTCAACCGAAGGCCTCGGAGGCATGCGATGCCCTTGCGCAGATCCGGTCCGGCCCGCCGTAAAGTCGCCACGGCCGGAACGCTCGTTTCTCTCCTCTCCGTGCTCGCTCTGCCCCTCGCACTGCCCGGATCGGCCACGGCGACCGACGCGGCGAAGAGACCCGCCCACCCCGACGCGGACTGGATGGGTTCCACCATCGCGCTCCACGAGGGCGTCGACCGGGCCGGCGGCATCGAGCCGCGGGCTTCGTACGGCAGGAGGGGGGTGGCCGGGGTCGACGTCTCCAGCCACAACCACAAGGTCGGCTGGTGGTCACTGCGCAGGTCGGGGGTGCGCTTCGCGTACGTCAAGGCCACCGAGGGGACCAACTACACCAACCCGTACTTCACCCAGCAGTACCGGGGCTCGTACAACGCCGGAATGATCCACGGCGCCTACCACTTCGCGCTGCCCGACCACTCCAGCGGCGCCACCCAGGCGCGCTTCTTCGCCAACCACGGCGGCGACTGGTCCCGGGACGGCAGGACGCTGCCCGGCGCGCTCGACATGGAGTACAACCCCTACGGCGCGACCTGCTACGGCAAGAGCGCCAAGGGGATGATCAGCTGGATCCACGACTTCGTGCGCACCTACCGGGAGGAGGCCGGGCGCGACCCGGTCATCTACACGTCCACGAACTGGTGGAAGCGGTGCACCGGAAACTCCGGGAAGTTCGGCCGCAACAATCCGCTGTGGATCCCGCGCTACGGCTCGTCCGTCGGCGCGCTGCCGGGCGGCTGGCGATACCACAGCATCTGGCAGCACACCTCCCACGGCCACCCGGTCGGTGACCGCAACCGCTTCAACGGCAGCTACAGCCGGCTGAAGGTCCTCGCGTACGGCGAGGACGACGACGACTGACCGGCGGCCCACCCACCGCTCCGCTTCCGGCCGGTCCCCGGCGCCCCGTCATCGGGCGCCGGGGACCGGCCGTCTCGCCGTCCGGCGCCCTGCCTGGCACGCACCGCCGCACCGGCACCGGCACCGGCACCGGCACCGGCACCGGGTATCGACAACTCGATTCGAACAACGGGCAATTCCCGTGGCGCTACAACCTTTCCGTGCCGATCCGGGTCCAACACTGCGAAATGACCACGCGACGCACCCACCCGACGGGGGTATTCCCATGAAGCGTTCACGTGCCATCGCAGGATCCGCCGTACTCGCCGTGGCAGGACTCGCCACGATGGCCACGGCGACCACCGCAACCGCCGCACCGACCGCCGCCGCGTACAACGGGGCCTGCGGCAGCGGCTACCGTGTGGTGAATTCCGTACCGGTCACCGGAAAGGGGACCGTGTACCTGACGTACAGCGCGAAGACCGGAAAGAACTGTGTCGTGACGGTGCGGAACAGCCCCGGAAAGCCGGTGTACGTCTACACGTATCTCACGGCCACCGACGGCAGTTCCGAGTGGGTTTACGACAGCGGCCAATACACCACCTACGCCGGTCCGGTGTATCTCCCGGCAAAGGGCCGGTGCGTGGACTGGGGCGGCGCGATCGAGACGGTGAGCGTCAGCGTTTCGGGCTCCAACTGCGGCCGGATGGCGCCCGGCGTGGTCACCCACCGCTGACCGCGCGGCGGCCGACGGCGGTCCCGGCAGCCCGCCCGGCGGCCGCCGTCAGCCCATGCCCAGCGCCCGCAGCGCCGAGCGTGCCGCGTTGTGGCCGCACATCCCGTGGGCGCCGGCGCCCGGCGGGGTCGACGCCGAGCAGAGGTACACCCCCGGCACACCCGTCGCGTACGGGTCCAGCGCGATCCGCGGACGCATCGTCAGGGTCAGCGGGGTGTTGGCGCCGCCGATGATGTCGCCGCCCACGAAGTTGGCGTTGCCGCGCTCCAGGTCGGCGGTCGAGGTGGCGGTGAGGCCGACGATCCGCTCGCGGGTGCCGGGGGCGAACCGCTCGAACTGCGCCAGCATCGCGGCGGTGGCGTCACCGCGGTAGCCGTGCGGCACATGGGCGTACGCGGAGACCGGGTGGACGTCGCCGGCGGAGCGGCCGGGGTCGGCGAGGTACTGCTGGGAGACCAGGAGGAACGGGCGCTCGGGCATCCGCCCGCGGTGGACCTGCCGCTCGGCGTCCGCGATCTGCGCGAAGCTGCCGCCGAGGTGGACGGTGCCGGCCCGCCGGCAGGCGTCGGCGCGCCAGGGCACCCCGCCCTCGACCGCCAGATCGAGCTTGAAGGCGCCGGGGCCGTGCCGGTAGCGGGTGTAGGCGCGGCGGACCCGGGGCGGCAGCCGGTCGCCGATCACGGATGCCGCGGCGGCCGGGGCCAGGTCGAGCAACACCGTTGCGGCAGGCGGGAGTTGTGCGAGCGAGCGAATGGTCACGCCGGTCTCGATCCGGCCGCCGGCGGCGGTGAGGAGTCCGGCCAGCGCGCGGGCGATGGCGGCGGAGCCGCCCTTCGCGACCGGCCAGCCGAACCGGTGACCGGCCGCGATGATCATGAGTCCGACGGATGCGGCGGCGGGCCCGTTCAGCGGTCCGAAGAGATGCGCCGCCACCCCGCCGTAGAGGCCGCGCGCCTCCTCCGTGCGGAAGCGGCCGGCGAGCGCGGTGGCGGGCTGCAGGGCCCGCAGCCCGAAGCGGGCGAGCCGGACCGGATGCCGGGGCACCCGCAGGAGGGGCTTCATGACGGCGTCGGTGAGCACCTCGGCGTCGGCGGCCGGCGGGCCGAACAGCCGCCGCCACGCCGGGCCGTCGGCGCCGAGCCCGTCCGCCGTCCGCGCCAGGGACCGGTACAGTGCGCCCGCGCCGCCGGAGTCGACCGGATGGGCGAGGTCGATCTCCGGCCGGCACCACTCCAGCCCGTGCGCCGCGACGTCCAGCGTGCTCAGGTAGGGCGAGCCGGCGCCCATCACATGCGTCGAGGAGCAGTGGTCGAACAGCAGGCCGGGGGCGAACAGCTCACCGCTGCGGACGCCGCCGCCGATCTCGTCGGCGGCCTCGAAGACCGTCACCTTCAGGCCGGCCTGGGCCAGCGTGACCGCCGCGGCCAGCCCGTTCGGTCCGGCGCCCACCACGACCGCCGTGTCTCGTTCCCGTCCCACCCGTTTCGTCATCCCGTCAGCATGCCAAGGCGTACGCGGAAGCGGCGTGCGGGGGTGCGGAGTTCACGCCGGTCGGGTGGCGGCCGCGGCCTCGGCGGCGGCCGCGATGTTGCGGGCCATACCGCCGAACACCACGGCGTGGAAGGGCGCGACGCACCACCAGTACGCATGGCCGGTCAGCCCGTGCGGATGGAACAGCGCCCGCTGGGCGTAACAGGTGCGGCCCTCGGCGTCGCGGGCGACCGTCATCTCCAGCCAGGCGAGGCCGGGGAGCCGCATCTCGGCGCGCAGCCGCAGCAGCCGCCCCGGCTCGGCCGCCTCGACGCGCCAGAAGTCGAGCGAGTCGCCGACCCGGAGGCGGCCGGCGTCCCGCCTGCCGCGGCGCAGTCCCACCCCGCCGGCCAGCCGGTCCAGCCAGCCGCGCACCGCCCAGGCGAGCGGGAAGGAGTACCAGCCGTGTTCCCCGCCGATGCCCTCCACGACCTGCCAGAGCGTCTCCGGCGGGGCGTTGACGGTGACCTCCCGCCGGTCGGTGTAGAGGCTGCCGCCGGCCCAGTCGGGGTCGGTGGGCAGCGGGTCGCTGGGCGCGCCCGGTACGGCGGCGCCGGACCAGCGGGTGACGACCTGGGCGTCCCGCACCCGGCGCAGCGCAAGGTCCACCGCCTCGTCGAAGGGCAGCGGGTGGCCCGGCGGGTCCGGGTCGGGGACGTAGCGGGCGATGTCGTTTTCGTGGCAGACGACCTCGTGGCGCAGCGACTCGGCCAGCGGCCGGGCGATGCCCGGCGGGACGGGGGTGACCAGGCCGATCCAGAGGCTCGACAGGCCGGGGGTGAGCACCGGGACGGGCAGGATGAGCCGTTCCGGCAGCCCGGAGGCCCGCGCGTAGCGCTGCATCATGTCGCGGTAGGTGAGGACGTCCGGGCCGCCGATGTCGAAGGTGCGGCTGACGTCGGCGGGGAGCCGGGCACAACCGACCAGGTACCGCAGCACGTCACGGACGGCGATGGGCTGGATGCGGGTGCGCACCCAGCTCGGCGTGATCATGAGCGGCAGCCGTTCGGTGAGGTAGCGCAGCATCTCGAAGGAGGCGGATCCGGAGCCGATGATGACCGCGGCGCGCAGCACGGCGGTGGGCACGCCGGAGGCCAGCAGGATGTCGGCGACCTCGGCCCGGGAGCGCAGGTGGGGTGAGAGGTCCCGCTCGGGGATGCCGCGCGGGGTGAGTCCGCCGAGGTAGACGATGCGGTGCACGCCGGCGGCGCGGGCCTCCTCGGCGAAGATCCGCGCGGCCCGCCGGTCGGTCTCCTCGAACCGCCGGCCGGTGCCGAGGGCGTGCACGAGGTAGTACGCGACGTCGACGCCGGCCAGCGCACGGCGCATCGAGCCGGCGTCGGTGACGTCGCCGCGGACGATCTCCGCCGCCCCCGCCCAGGGGTGGTCGCGCAGCTTCTCGGGTGTCCTGGCCAGCGCCCGGACGGCGTATCCGGCGGCGAGCAGCTCGGGCACCAGGCGGCCACCGAGATAGCCGGTGGCGCCGGTGACCAGGGCGCGCGGTGCGGCGGGGGCACCGGTGTCGGCCATGGCCGGCCTCCCCACGTACTCGGCTGTCCCGCCGTGGTGGTTTCTCGGCGTTGCGCGCGGCGTTGCGCGGTTTGCGGCGCCCCGTACGTACCTGGCTTTCCCGCCGCGGGGCCTGCTCGCGGGTGCGCTTTGCGGCGCCCCCGCACGTACCTGGCTTTCCCGCCGCGGGGCTTGCTCGCGGGTGCGCTTTGCGGCGCCCCCGTACGTACCAGTCTGTCCCCCCGCGGGGCATCCCGCCGTTTCGCGCTTTGCGGCGCACCGTACGTGGCTGTCTTTCCCGCCGCGGGGCTTGCTCGCGGGTGCGCTTTGCGGCGCCGCGCACGTAGCTGTCTGCTGCGCCGCGGGTGGTCTCGCCGTTGCGCCTGCGGCGGGCTGGGTGGGTGTCGGGTGCGGTGACGGACCTCCGGGGCCGGTTGTGTGGACTGCTGACGCTTTACGTCCACACAACCGGCCCCACCGGCCCGTCCCCTCCCG
>NZ_JBEZMM010000038.1:0-78369 GCF_040652715.1 Streptomyces sp. NPDC048196
ACCCTCTTGCACACCCGCCCCCCCCCCGCCCCCGCCGGGCGCCCCCGGGGCGGCGCGCCCCCCCCCCCCCGCCCCCCCCCCCGGGGCCCCCCCCCCCCCCCCCCCCCGGGCCCTTGTGGCCTTGCAGCCGCAATCCGACGATACGGGGCCGCCCACGGACGGCGTTCTCTTCATAGATTGACCCCCACAGGCGCCGTACGACGGCTACCGCACGCCACCGTGCCCGATTCCCGTCACCCGCTCCATAGTTGAGGCCCAGGTCAGTGACCTGGGCCTTGTCTGTTGTCTAGACCGGGCTAGGCGTCGCGCACCAGATCCGCACCAGAAGACTCACCGGAGGGCTTCTGACGGGCCTTGCTGCGGGCGGCCCGCACGAGGTCGTCCAGTCCGCTCGCAACTTCCTGTTGCCGCTCAAGATCCGAGTGCTGGTAGCTCAGTGCCGCCTTTCCAACGACTGGCCGGCGCGGACCATCGTGTCCTTGAGGGTGGCCCCGGATCGGGTCGCCAGGGTGTGACCGGTGTGGACCAGCGCCGTGACCGACCCCGTCATCCCCGAGATCCGCACCGCTGCCAAGGCCGTCGTCCTTCAGGACGACCGCGTCCTCCTCATGCGCGCCACATGGGAGGGCCAGGAGTGCTACTTCCTCCCCGGGGGTGGTCAACACCCTGGGAAAAACCTCGGCGACCAGGTCCACAGCTACTCGCCGCGTCCCGGAGCAGCACTCCGCCGTGGACCGCGCAGGTCGCAGTTCACGCGGAGCCCATACTCGCCTACCGGTTTATGGAGGAACTTGTCGAACCACTTATGGCCATCCACCGCATCCCCGGCACCCACTTCGGCCGCGTCGCCGCCGCCCGACAACATCTCAGCTGGACTGACTACCTCCATGCCCGCATGCGCATGTATGCGACGCCTGCACCAAGGCTGCGCACCGTGGCCCGATCCCTCCACTGGGAACTCGACGAGGCCACGGAGCGCACCGTCCATCCGGTGCTGCTGCACCACGACCTGCAGCCGGGTCACCTTCTTAGCGGACCCGCAGGCGCTCGCCTGCTCATCGACTAGGAACTGGCCATCTTCGGCGACGAGCAGTCTGACCTCGGCCGCCTCGCCGTACGGCTCGGCCTCGACGACCCCACGCCCGTACTCGCACTCGCCAGTCGGTCAGGTCCCACAACCGAGGGCAGACTCCATCCGTACTGGCGGATGCATCTGCTCGCCGACGCCGCACTGAGCACCGACCCGTCGTACAGGAGCGGGCAGCCACGAAGCTGCTCACCGAAGGTGAGCACGACCTCCCCGCGCTACGACAAGCAACTCCCGCATCGGCGATTGGCGACAAGCGCAGTATTGCCCTCAGTGGCGTGCACCGGGCGAGTTGGCCCTATGTCCTCCCACAGCCCCTTCGCCGGCTGCGGGATCCATCCCCACCCTGCGTCTCGATGGCTCTGCTCTGGATGGTGGTTGCACGCATCCGGAAGGTGAGCCACCCCATGCGGCGAGATCAGGATCCTGTCGGGAGGGGCAACGGACCCGCGCCCAGCCCGAGCAAAGGCAGCCGGGGCATCGGCGCGCGGAGCCGATCCGTCTGGTGGACAGTCGCAGCCTTCCCCGATGAACAGATCACAGCGGTCACATCTCCTGGCAGCCATACGAGTCATGGTCGCAGCCCTCCCTGCTGGACGGCGACCACGAGCCCCTCACACTCGTGCGCAACCTCTTTCGTTGCTTGGCCTTCTCCTGAAGCCCCTTCGTGGCAGCCCCGGCACGGTCACGCAATTGCGCTCGCCGCGCACTCACGGCCGCTGAAGCTCCCGGCTCTTACCCACCAAGGGCAGTAGGCGGGGCTGGGTAAGTATGGGCAGGCGGTTGAGGAAGGCACAGACGTCGACCACTCGGCTGACCGTGGGTAAGACGCAGCCGACGCCTGGACGGCCTCGCTCAACTCCACACACCAGGCGCCGTCCCGCAAGACGCATTGGCACTAGACGGCGCAGTGGCGGCCTGCATGAAGGCGCAGCTCTGGCATGTCCGCAGGCTGCAACAGCTGCCACATCAGGGTCTCGCGAGTATCCGCTCAGCACTTGATGCGCGCCCCAACCGCCGTCAGCGGGCCAGCTCTTAAGTCTGTAGCCCTTTAGCCGCGGCACGGGCAGCTCGCGCATTTGCAGCGGCATTGAGACGGGCTGTGTGGGCGCGTTGTGACACTTCACCACCGAAAGATCGCCAACCGTAGAGAGAGGCGAGCACCTCGGCTAAGGAAGCGGCAGCAGCAGCGAGAGCTGCCACAGCCCTGGACATGAACGCAGGGGGTCGAGCCACCCATCGACCTCGGCTTTGCGTGGCCGTGACCGTACATTGTTCCGCCCAAAGCTCGAAGACCTGGGCAAGACGAGCGAAAAAGGCAGCGACGCAAGCCAGGAAGCCGTAGAAGAAGACCAGCCCTCCGATGATGCGCTCGGTGATCCCCAGAGACGGTCCTCCTTTGGACCACGGCCAGCCCATCGCTTCATGCACAGTGGCCGTACCCATCACGCTAGCGGCTAGGACCAATAGCGCGAGGGTTGCAGCCAGGTCGTCGTAGTCGTCGTCTGGCTCCTCGTCGTCCCGCTCAGGGCGGTGCTGGCGCGCTGGTGCAGCAGCGGTCTGCTTTTTGCCGTAGGGCGGAAGGAAAATGTGCCAGATGCCGCCATTGACGTCTCCGCCCACGAACGTGCCGGATCCGTGATTGTGCTGTTCCCGGCTTTCAGCGTCCTCCATCTGCCGCCTCGCCGTAATTGAAGGTCACGCCGCCGTGAACGTCGCCGCCAATGAACGTTCCCGTGCCTCTGTTGTGCTGGTGCCAGACCTTCGAGGGCGGCGCAGGCACGGCAAGATCACCGATCTCGCTCATGGCGTCGCGGTGCTGAGCAAGGTATTGGGCAATGAGCTGAGTCCACACGTTCGCAGCTAGGGCGTCAGCGCCCTCAGCAGACGAAGTGAGTTGTGTCGCGGTGTCATCCACCGCTTGGGCAGCCGCTCTCCGCTGGGCCGCACTGCCTTGGCGGAAGAAGTGCATGACCCTGCCCCGCATCTTCTCGGCGCCCCATGTGGCAATGGCCGCAACGAGTGAGCCGGCTGCACCGGTGGCCACAGACATTAACTCGGCGTCATACATGATCGAATTGCCCTCCCCTTTCGCGTCGTCCGCCCGCAGAACGTACCGCGCGCCACTGACACTCTGAGAGCAATCCCGAACCATGGATGCCGATAGGGCTACGCGGCTACAGAAGTGCCCTACTGCCGCGCGCTGTCAGCACCCCACCACCCTCGCAGAAGCCTGGCACTCCGTCGTGCACCCAACCCATCTCCTGCACTGTGACGCCACCACCGCGCTGGCAACGAGGCCGCCGTCGGACGTACAGCCACAGTAGCGGCAACACCCGTGTGAAGCACCGCGCTTGAGGAGCCAAGGGGAACATGAGTACGATCAGCTTGGGTTTCAGAAATTTCACCTCGATCGAGGTATGATTTCTGAAACTTGAGATGCTTGGAGGGAACAGACCTTGGCACAGCCCGACCCCCAGCGGCAGGTCAACCAGCTTGCCCAACTCGGCGTCTCCACCGACCTGTTCACCGTGGTGTTAAGCATGGCACTCGAAGACGTACGCAGCTGCACAGACTTCGATGCTCCCGCCGCCCGGGGGTTCCTCTTCTGGAGCCGAGCGAACCGCTACTTGGCCGAGGTACTGGTGCCCGACGGATGGGGGCGCACCTCTCGGGACAGCATCCTGCGCGTGATCCATCCCGACCGCACACACGCCATCACAGCCATCAGCGCCGAAGGCGGGGTCGCGGATCTGAAGAAGCAAGTGAGGTCGAAAAACCCCAAGGGTCCGGCGATGGCTCGCATGGTGGAGAAAAACGGCCAACTGTCGTTCATGTCCCACGACGAGCTGCTGTACGGAGTCGAGTTGGACCAGATCCCAACCTGGTGCCTGCTCTACCGGCGCGATAGCAGAGAGATCTTGGCCGAACTGTCCCTGCCGGTGAAGATGAACGGCAAGTTCGTCGACGAGTGGCTCACCCGGATACCGATCAGCCTGCCTCCCATGGACGCCCCGGGCTTCGACATCTCCCTTGACGCCCCCGGCACTGAAGAGGCCCCGGAGGTCGTCGTGGAGTTCTTGGGGGAGAATTAACTGGTCAGAGCAAGACATGGGAGTTGAAATACGTGTTCACGCCGGAGCGGCTGGTCCTCGCGCGCAAGAGACGGCGCATGACCCAAGCGGCACTGGCTGCGGCGTCTGGGCTCTCCGCGCAGAGCATCAACGCCTTCGAGAAGCACCGGAAGGCTCCGTCCGCGGATACGCTCTCCGCCTTGGCGAAGGTCCTGCGCTTTCCCGTGGCGTTCTTTCAGGCTCCGCCGGCACCGGAGATGCAGCTAGACGCAGTCAGCTTCAGGGCGCCCACGAAGATGAGTGCCCTGGAGCGAGATGCCACACTTGGCTCTGGTGCCGTGGCTTCCACCCTCAACGCATGGATGCAGGAGCGGTTCCGTCTGCCAAGGCGCAACGTTCCTACTTACCCTCACCTCACACCTGAACAAGCCGCCGAACAGGTCCGGGCCACTTGGAGGTTGGGTGAAGCACCAGTGCCCAACCTTGTGCATCTGCTGGAGGCCAACGGCGTACGGGTCTTCTCCCTGGCCCCGGACTGTCTCGACGCGGATGCCTTCTCCACCACGCACGCCGGCACCCCCTACGTATTCCTGAACACCCGGAAGACAGGAGAACGAGGCCGGTTCGATGCCGCCCATGAACTCGGCCACCTCGTCCTGCACTCCGAATATCGACTCCCTGGCGGCCGAGCAGCCGAGCCGGAGGCCAACGCCTTCGCGTCTGCCTTCCTCATGCCCAGAGCTGGGATCGTCGCCCAGCAACTGCGCGACGCATCGGTGGACCGCATCCTGAGCGCCAAGCGACGCTGGGGCGTATCCGCCATGGCGCTTGCCTATCGGCTCCGCGATCTCGGCCTCCTCTCCGAGTGGAAGCACGGCCAGACGATCAAGAAGCTTGCGCAGATGGGCTATCGCAACGGCGAACCCAAGTCGCTCATGGCTCGCGAAAGTAGCCAACTCCTGGCAAAGGTCTTCGATGCCCTGCGTGAGAGAGGCATGACACCCGCCGAGGTCGCTGACCAGGTGGGGATACACCCCGAAGAACTCAATGACTACGTTTTCGGCCTCGTACCAATCAGCGTGCAGGGGGGCGGCCAAACCTCCGCGGCTCCACGGCCCGGACTTCGACTCGTACACGGCTGATAGGAGCTCGGTCTACGAGCGCCAATAGCATGCGTGTCGTAGCGCAAGAGCCACCTTCGGCAAGCTACGCGACTGCCGTCCTCCGCCAGCGCGTGATTCTCCGGTTATTGAGTGGCAGCGCAGGTCCGGCAACGACTGGCGCCTGCGAGTCCGGTGTTGCCCTCGGTCGCCTGAAGTGGATCGGACTCACAGACAGACCGGCTCCCATGCACCTGGGACCTGAGCGGTCACCCACCCGGACCTCGACTCCTGTATCTGGCTGTCGGAGAGATGAGCACATCCGGGCAGGTGAGCCTTGCCGCTGTTGTGAACGGTGATCGCGCCCTTCGACCAACCGGCCCAAGGCGATCCGGCCTCGCCGGGCCCTTATCGGTCCGTCGTACACGACCGTCGGGAGCATATCCGCCTAGTTGTGCATTTCGTGATGTTCGCAGCACCGCATGGCAAGCCGCCCTGTTCTTCGTTTCCATCCAGCACAGGAAAGTCGGAAAACGGCGGACTCAGTCGGACAGTCCGACTAATATCTGGCGAATGCGCCCTGCCGACATTCCGATGCCGCCCGCGATCGCTTCTCGCCCCCGCGACCCTCGCGGCTACCCGGTGCCCGCTATCACCCCGTGGGAGGGCGGCGTCCCCCAGTTTGCCTCCCTGAGCATGCGGCGGGTGTTCCTCTGCGTCACCCAACGGCGATGCACCGTATGTGGATTGGAGGTCCCGCCCGGCCCCCTGTGGCGGGTCGTCGACGGCGAAGAGACCGAGATGCTGGCCGAAGTCTTGGCGGCCGGCGTCGGCGGCAAGTTTCAGAACGCAGCCCCGACGCAGGAGGGCCCTGGCCATCGGTTGTGCATGATTTACAGCGCGATGGTCTGCCCCTTCCTTGGGGGACCGGAAGCCCGCCGCGGTCAGGCTGCGAATAGCTACGGGGAGCAAATACCGCGAGGCGAAGCTCGGGGCCAGAAGGGCGGAATTGTCGCCTACGACGGTTGTGAGTTCCGCTCGACTCCGGTTGGACCGGGCGTTGTCTACGGACACCCGCTCGATCTGATCGAATACGAGCGCGGCGAGGACCTTCTGGACGAGCTGAACAAAGCGCTCGCGGACGAGACTGCCCCGGTAGTTGGCTCCTGCCCAGAGTGGCTGCTCGACGACGAAGCCGCCACAGAAGCTGCTTTTGTCCGAGCCATGCGCGGACCAGAGGAAGACGCCCGGGTCCGAGCCGAGCGTCGCGCGGCAGAGCTCCGCAAGAAGCGGCAGAAGCAGGCCAAGGCGTCTCGACGCCGCAACCGCTGATCGCACTTTCACGCGTGGTTCGCACGGCCCCCCGGTTTGCCGGGGGGACTGCGCCGGCGTCGAGGCAGACGGCGCGGAAACGCCGTGCGCGTGCTGTTGCGGCGCGGATGCCGAGGACGAACAGCCTGCCGCTCCGGCAGCGGCTCCAGTGACGAGCACCAGGCTGGCCGTGACAGCAGCGAACGGACGACGCATGGTGACACCCCCGGCGAGGGCGGCAGCACCCGTACCGCTGCCGCGGTTTTCTGCGTCTGCCCTCGACGCTGGCGCCTGAGCGGCCAGGGCCCGCCCTGCGCGAGGCGAGGGCGCGGTTGCTCCTTCACCGCTGCCTCGCACCGGTCGGGTGTCTCGTCACGGCGGTGGTCCAGCCGTGATGGCGGGGCCCGCAGGGCGGGCCGCCCGAGGGGATCTCGCCCTCAGGCGACCCGGCACCTGCTGCTCCGACACATCGCTTCGCGCAAGCGATCCACTCACTGTCGGCGGCGACAGCAATATGCCGTGAAGCGGTCAGTGCGCCACGAGCATCACCCCTTCCGAGCCGTCTAGGCCGCCGTGCCAGTGCCGTGCCAGACAGGGCGGTAAACAACGGTCTGCAAGGGCCAGAGATTCAAGCCGGCACACGTCCCGAGTCGGGGCATCTTCGCTGGTCAGGCGGGCACTGGGTACGTGAGAGCCCCCTGATTCCCAAGCTCAGAGCGCGGGTTCGATTCCCGTCACCCGCTCCAGACAGAAGCCCCAGGCCGGCGGCCCCGGCCTTTCCGCGCCACTCCGAACCTCACCCGGGACGAAGAGGTAGGGCCTGATCCGAGGAATCGAGTCAGGCCCTACCTCGCTACCGGAAACCGTTTTGGGTAGCCGACTCAGGGAACTGACACCGAAACGGCTCCCTTTCCTCCATCGCCACTCTAGACACGGGACGGTTCGAGCCCGCCCCAATTAGCCTTGCCAGGCTCACTCACCCCTTCAGAAGAACCGCACCCCTTACTCCAAGAGGGTGCTGAGCTCGTCGGCGCGCCCTGCCTGTACGTACGCAGCGGCAAGACCAGCAAGGGCAGTGACGGTGGTGGAGTGGTCGGCGCCATGAAGTCGCCTACTGTCGGAAAGTAGCCGCTCCATATGAGTAATGACCTGGTCGATGTGGCCCGCCTGCCAGTGGGCTGCAGCAAGGTTGCCGCGCATCGCGAGCGTATCGGGGTGATCAGGGTGAACTCGTTCACTGTCGGCGAGCACCCGGGTGAGGATAGTGATGGCTCTATCGAGGTGCCCCGCCTGCCAGTAAGCAGTGCCGAGGCTGGCGCGGCCAACGAGGACGCTGTGATCGTCGGCCCCCAGTCTCCGTTCCAGCACGGCCAACGCCTCCTCCTCGATAGCGAGGGCCTCATCGATGCGCCCCGCATGGTGGTAGAAGCAATCTGCAAGGCGGCGGCGAACGTTGAGGGTCTCGGGGTGGTCAGCGCTTAGGGTCTTTTCGCTGTCACGGAGCGCCTGTTCCAGGCAGGCAACGGCGTCGGTGATGCGTCCGGATTTCTCATAGGAGGCGGCGAGATTGCTACGCGCAACGATGGTGTCGGGATGGGCGGGTCCTGCAGTCCGCACCCGGGCGGCGAGTACTTCCACCTCAATGCTTATGGCCTGGTCGATGTGCCCCGCATGGCGGTAGAGGCCAGCTAAGTTGCCGCGCGCGGCAAGGGTATTGGGGTGATCGGAACCCATCGTGCGTTCGCAGTCCTCGAGCAGTTGCTCTGCGAGCGAAAGGGCCTCATCGGTACGGCCGGCATAGCCGTAGGCGGCAGCGAGGTTGTGCCGGGCCGCGAGGCTGTTGGGGTGGTCAGGCTCCAACCTCCTCTTGCAGTCAGCAAGTACCTGCTCCGTTAGAGTAACGGCGTCGTCCGCGCGCCCGCTTTGTTGGTAGGCGCAAGCAAGATTGCCGCGGGCGACGAGAGTGTCGGGATTGTCAGGCCCCAACGTCTGTTCACAGTCGGCGAGTACCTGCTCCAGGAGGGTAACGGCCTTATCGCTCTCCCCCGCTTGACGGTGCGAGGCGCCTAGCTGGATACGGGCAACGAGGGTGCCTCGGTCATGGGGTCCGTGTACGCGATCGCTGTCAGTGGCGAGTTGCTGCCAGTAGGCGGTGGCAGAGGCTGTCAGACCTGCGTTTGCGAGGCTGTAGCCAGCGGTGTAAAGGACTGCGTGGCCTTCGGGATACCAGAGGTGGTCGCCGCTATGACCAGCGAGGGCCTCAGTGTTGGCGCGCATAGCGGCTGCGAGGTCGGGATGAGGCTGATCGGGATCGGGCCAGGCTTCAAGCAGGGAACCAGCAGCTACGGTTGCAAGTCTCGGAAGGACTTCAGGCGGGGTGGATTCCCGAACAGCACGAGCGGTGAGAGCATGGATTCTCACTGCACGGGGTTCCGCACGCGTGTCACACGTGAGTAGTGCGTAGCGGTGCAAGATACGCAAGGCTGCGCGGACCTGCTCGACAGTGGCCGCTGCCCCCTTCTCATGCTGAGGGGCATGCGTCGCCATACGGCAGATGGTGAGATAGCGGAGGGCTGTGGGGGTGCCCCATACGGCACGGGGATGGCCAGCGGGGTCCAAGAGGGCGGCCAGGATCAGGGCCGGTGTGACCAGGCCGCTGGGGTCGGCACGCTGGGCGGCCTCCAGGGACAACAGAAGGGTGGCGGTGATCTGTCGTCCATAGCCATCGGCGTCAGCCGATTCCGGCAGCGCCTGCTCCAACCGGATGCGGTGGAAGCGTTCGAGGTAGTCAGCGCTAGGGAGATCTTCATTGATCATGTAGGCGGCGGCGTGCCCCAAAGCGAGCGGGAGGTAGCCCAAGGCTTCCGCTAGGGCTCCGCCATGGTCGTCCAGGAGATGGCCCATGCCATCGCCGTCCAGCCGGGCGCGCAGATAGGCGTGTGCCTCCTCAGGGGTGTAGACATCGATTGCGATGCGGGTACGGCCACCGCCGGACAGCCGAGCGTCATGCAAACGGCTGGTGGCCAGCACCCAACCGGAGCCGGTGTGGCTGGCTGGCCACCAAGGGGCGAGGCCAGTGGGGTCCGTGATGTCGTCCAGAACCACCAGCCATCGGCGGGGAGTGGTGGCCAGCCACGAGAGAAAGGCACGGGCAACCACTTCTGGGTCCCCCGCGTCGGCGCCCGGAACTCCGAGGCGAACGGCTGCCTGTGCATACTGCGTAATCACCTGGTGCGTGTGGGCAGCCGATGCCCAGACCACCAGCTCCCTGCCATCCGCCACAGCTTCAGTGGCGTAGGCGGCAGCCAGCTGGGACTTGCCGACACCGCCACCGCCGGAAAGTACCTGGGTCAGCACGACGGGATCACCGCCCGAACGGGCCGCTTCAACCTTCTTGCGCAGATCGCTCCGAGGCTGGAAAGCCGTGGCCAACGCCGGCACCGCCCCGATCTCCAGCGGCCATGTCACCTCCAGCCCTCGGTCGGGCGGCAGATGTACGTGCTGCTCCGCGATGTTGGTAACCCGGCTGTAGGGACCGAACGCGTTGCCCATGATGTCGCCGCCGGCTCCTACGCCGCCGCGGCTCACCCTTACGTGTCGCGCGCTGTCCGGGGGAACGGCGGTGCCCGGCTCTTGCGCATGAGAGTCCACGTCCCGGTCACTCCCTGCAGGGGTGCCGTCTTCCGGGCGGGTGCGGGCAGACGTTCTTCCGCGACGCCACGGCAGCGCAGTCATCGGCGGCTCTCGTTGCCAAAGGCGTTGTCGGTCATGTCCCCGCCAGCTGCCACAGCACCTGGGCCGGCCTGAACGTGATCGGGGCCTCGCTGGGTTGTAGGCCGACGATCAGGAGTGCGCGGTCCCGACACCTGTGAGCGGTCACCGACGGCGTTACCGGTGAAATTGCCGCCGGCAGCGAACCCACCTCGCCTTGATCGGACCTGGCGTCCCACACAACCGCTATCGCTGGGGCTGCGGATCAGGGCGACGAAGGACCCCACCGCGCCCACCAGGCCGACCACAGCGCCTATGAGGCTTGATATGAGCGCTGCTGTGTTCAAATCGGCCATCACTGCCGCTGCAACTAACCCGACCGACGCTGTGCCCGCCAACACCACAGCCAGCCACAGCGCGCCACGCCCTGATCCCGAGCTCCCCACCATCAAACCTCCCACCGTGCGGCCCTCTATGCTCTCGCGGAAACCCACGCCTCGTCCGTCAGCAGCCGGTGCTTAGACCGTAGCGCCGCTCACACGGTCGTGACCTCAATTCGCACACATGGCCTCGCTCCTATCCGACATATGGGTCGCTGCTCGCTCGCACCTGAGTCACCAGGCGAATGACGAGGATCCTGAGCGTCCGGGCATGCGTCCTGGTCGCCGCGCGGGCCGACGCTCGGATGTCCATCCCCGCGTGCGCGATGAACAGTCACTCCACGTCTGCCACTTCCCGAGAACTCCGGAAATCCGCCTCACGGCCCTTCATTCCCAGCCATCGTTGCAGGTCAGAGCCGCACCATGCTGGTACTCACCAAGTGCCTTCTAAGCACTTGGCCGCAGGTTCGAGTCCTGCCGGGGGCGCCAGGCCAGACCCTCCCATCGGGAGGGTCTTTTTGCTGGTCAGGGGCGGTGTGGCCGCACATGCGAAAGCGCCGGACCCTCCCCATGGGGAGGGTCTTTTTCGTTGGGCCTGCGGCCGGGGAGGTCAGTTGGGTGGGGGTTCGGGGTGGGCGGCGCGGGATTCCAGGGCGGTGTAGGCCAACTGGAGGGCGTCGGCGGCGGCCAGGGCGGTGAGGGCGCCCGTGGTGGTGCGGGTGAGGCGGGGCCAGAGGAGTTGGGCGGCGGTGAGGGTGGAGGCCAGCCAGACGCTGAGGCAGAAGGGACAGGTCAGCAGTTCGCCGAGGGTTTCGGTGGGGCCGCCCTTGCGGGGACGTTCGCTGACTTCGGCGGGACCCTCGGGGCCTTCGTAGACCGTGAAGGGGGCGCGGAGGGGGCTGGTGACCGAGCCCTTGGTGAGAAGTCTGCTGAGGCGGAAGGTGGCCACTGCGGTCAGGGCCAGGTCCCGGGGGTCGGGCCGTTCCGGCAGTGCCCGGCCGCGGCGGCGGATCGCGATCGCCCATCCGGCGTTGTACGCGCCGAAGGCGGCGAGGGCCGTGAGGTAGCCGCGTAGGGGGCGGTCCGCTTCGGGTGAGTAGTCGTGCCCGGTGGGCTGCCGTGCGTCGTCGGGCGGCAGTGGCTCGGGCGGATGGGCGTCGGAGGACCGTGACTCGGGCGGTCGGGTGTCGGGCGGCCAGGGGTCCGGCAGGGCGCGGCGACGATCGCGTCGTCGAGGAGTGCGTCTGCCCATGGCGTGTCGCTTCCTTTGCGCGGGCCCGGTCGTGGGTCGTCGGGAGTCGCTGTCGGCCTTCGTGGGGCACCGTCGGCCTTCGTGGGCCGTCGTCGGCCTTCGTGGAGCGTTGTCGGCCGTCGTGGGTCGTCGCCGGCAGGGCTCTGGCGCTGACTCTGGCTATTGCTGGTGTGGTTCCGTCTCTGGTTAGTCGGTCCCTGCGGTCAGGCTCTTTGGGGGCGGGCCCCTGTGGTCAGGCTAAGCGCCGGGGTGGGAGGGGGCACCTGATGTGGCGGGGTGGGGTGGGGTGGTTGGGGCGGTGTGGGTGGGGTGGGTGATGACCGGGGGGCGGATGGGGTGGGGGGTCGGTCGGCTTGGTGGGTTTGTCCGCTGCCTGGCTGGTCCGGCGCCCCGGCTGGGGGCTGGTTCGGTGTGGATCAGTTGGCGGTGGGCCGGGGTTCGGTTCGGTTGGGGCGGCTCAGGAGGTGGGTCGATATGAGGCCGCCGGTGAGGGCGAGGGTGGCGGCGAGGAGGAAGACGGTGTGGAGGGCGTGGGCGTAGGCGGTGGGGGACGGGGCCGGGGGCGGAGCGGACTGGTGGAAGACGGTGCCCAGGAGGGCGATGCCCAGGGCCAGGCCGAGCTGGCGGGCGCTGTTGGCTGCGGCGGCGGCCACGCCGGCGTGGGACGGAGGCGCCGAGGACATGGCGGTCGCGGGGAGGACGGGTGACACCAGGCCGGCGCCCACGCCGGTGAGGACGAGGCCGGGGAGCAGGGCCGGCCAGGAGGAGCCGGGGGCGGTCACGAGGAAGGCCAGGTTGCCGAGGCCGACGATCAGCGAGCCGCCGCCGAGGGTCCAGCGGGCGGGGAGGCGGTGCAGGGCACTGCCGACGAGGGCGGAGGTGGCGAAGAAGGCCGCTGGCTGGGCGGTGATGACGAAGGCGGTGCTCAGGGAGGAGAGGCCGGCGCCGTCCTGGAGCCAGAGGGAGAGGACGGGCAGGAAGCCGAAGCCGGACAGGTAATAGACGCAGGCGGCGAGGAGCATGCCGTTGAAGGCGGGGTTGCGGAAGAGGGTCAGGGGCAGCATGGGCCGGTGCGTGGGGTGGCGCGCCGCGGAGCGTTCGACCAGGAGGAAGGCGGCCAGGAGGGCGGCGCCAACCAGGAAGCCGAGCAGGGTGGACGGGGCCGACCAGCCCGCTTCGCCGCCGCGGATGAAGCCGAAGGTGATGCCGAGCGCGGCCAGGGTGAAGGTCGCTATGCCCGGCCAGTCGATGTGGGCCGGCCGGGTGGCGTCGCGGGCGAGCACCTTGGCGGAGAGGGCGATGGTGGCGGCGCAGAGGGGAACGGCGCCGTAGAAGATCCACTGCCAGGAGAGGAAGTGGGTGAGGATGCCGCCCGCGATGTTTCCCGCGCAGCCGGCCGCGCCGGCCACCGCGCCCCAGATGGCGAACGCCTTGGCCCGGTCGCGCCCGGTGTAGGTGAGGCCGATCAGCGGGAGGAGGGTGGCGAACATGGCCGCGCCGGCGACCCCTTGGACGGCGCGGGCCGCGATCAGCACCTGAACATTGGGGGCCAGACCGCAGGCGAGGGTGGCGGCGGTGAATGCGGTGAGACCGCGCACGTAGAGGCGTTTGCGGCCCAGGCTGTCGCCGAGGGAGCCCATACCGAGGAGCAGTCCGGCGAGGGCAAGGGTGTAGACGTCGACGACCCACTGGAGCGGGCCGAATCCGGCGTGCAGATCGGCGGCGATGCTCGGCAGCGCCACGGTCACGATCGTCGCGTAGACCAGGAGGAGGAACGTGCCGAGGCAGGTGGCCAGGAGGGGGAGCCATTTACCGGGCGTGCTCGGGGTATCCGGGGTGCCTGGCTCGTCTGGAGTGCCGAGGGTACCCGGGCCGTCCGGGGCGTCCGGAGTGCCCGGGGCGTCTGGAGTGGCGAAGGTGCCCGGGGTGACGGGGGTGCGGATTTTGGTGTCGTCGGTGGTGGGGGGAACTGGGCTTTGATGGGCGGTTGTTGGGTGGTTTCCGGCGGGATGGGGGTTCATGGGTGGGTGGGAAGTCATGTGGTGAGCCTGGTGTAATGGTCTTGTGCAGCTGAACCCTTACGGGGAGGATCCCGTCCGCTTTGTGGTCGAGCTCACCAATGTGCCTCCGGGCAGCGTGCGGGAGCTGGAGGAACGGTGCGTGGCGGCGGGGATGGTGATCGACCGGCCCGTCGAACAGGACGACCTGGCCGAGGTGTTGGGCTTTCTCCGGCGGTGGGCGGAGGTGGTCGATGCCGGTACGGACGAGCGGCGGGCGGCGCTGCTCAACGAGCTGCTCGCCGAGGCGTCCACCCCTCCGCGGCTGACCGACCATGCGGATGGCGGCTGGCACATTCACTACCGCGAGGACGGGATCGGGCTGGGCGGTGTGCTGCGGGCCGTGGCTGCCGTGGGGACCGCACTGCATCTGACCGGGCTGGGCATGCACCGGCTGGGGCGCTGCGCGCTGGCCGAGTGCGGCAATGCGTATGCCGACTTCAGTCGGGCCGGGCGGCAGCGCTACTGCTCACACGCCTGCGCCAACCGGGACGCCGTACGCCGCCACCGGGCCAAGCGGCGGGCGCTGTAGGGGCGTGGGGTGGTCGGGCTCCGCGGGCTTCTCCGCTGGCCGCTTCTCTCTCCCCCCGGCCCCGCCCCGCCCCCTCCCACCCCTCCCACCGTTCCTCCTCTCCGCTCCCCTCCCGCCCGCGTAGCGCTACGCGGGCGGGGAGGGCAGCAGCCCCGATCCGCGCCACGCGCCGCCTATGGGCGTGCCATTCGGGCCTACGGGCGCGCTAAGCGGTCCCAGCCAACGCCTTACCCCGCGGGCCCCGGGAACGCGTCGCAAGTCCCAGGAAGGCGTCACCTGCGGCCCCCAGGAACGCGTCACGGATCGCAACCTCCCCCCAGCGGGCCCCAGGGCCGCGTCACCCGCGAGCCCCGGGAATACGTCACGCGTCACCCGCAGGCCCAGGAGCACCTCACGCGGACCTATGAACGCGCCACGCAGGCCCCAGGAACACCTCACCCGAGCCTCTGAACGCGCCACGCGCGTCCCATGAGCGCGTAACGCAGGCCTATCAAGTCGTCACACGGGCAACATGTGTCACACGCGTCTTGTGGGCCTATCAACGCCTCACGCGGGAGGGACCTATGAACCGCTACGCCAGGTCTATTGCTGTCCCGGTCAGGTGGAGGGGCCGTTGGGCCGGGAGGGGGTCGTCGAGGGTGATGGCCGTGGAGAGGTCGTGGCCCTGTTGCAGCATGGCGGCGCGGGCTGTCGGGTCGTTCAGGGCGGCGTTGCGGGCGTCGATGGCCTCCTGGGTCGTGGGGGCGAGGAAGGCGCCGGTGCCGCGGCCGCCTTCCTGGCACTGGGTCACATACGGGCGGAGTCTGCGTTCGTAGCGGGTGAAGGCCGCTGAGTGGTCGTCGGGGGACGCCGCCAGTTCGGCGGCCAGGATGTAGGCGCCGATGATCGCTGAGCCGGTGCCCATCCCGCCGAGGGTGGCGCCGTACGCGGCGTCGCCGAGGAGGGCGATACGGCCCGTGGACCAGCACGGGACATCGACGCGGCTGATGGAGTCGAAGTAGAGCTCGTCGGCGGCCCAGAGGGTGTCGATCAGCTCCGGGGTGCGCCAGCCGGCTCCTTCGTAGGCTCTGGCTATTGCCTCTTTGTGGGCGGGCAGATCGCGCCGGCCGTGGGGCAGCTCCTCATCGGAGGCGAAGACGCAGAACGCCTCGCCCGTATAGCCCGGGTCGGTGCTGCGGCGTGGAGTTCGGCCGACGGTCGCTATGCGGCCCGGTTCGGAGTAGCCGACGGGTTGGGCGGCCAGGTCACCGGCGGACTCCGGGAGGTCCCAGGCGGCGACGTAGTAGCCGAGGCGGCTGACGAAGTCCTGCTCGGGGCCGAACGCCAGCCTGCGCACGGTGGAGTGCAGACCGTCCGCGCCGATCACCAGGTCGAAGGTGCGGGACGGGGTGCGCGCGAAGGTGGCGTGGACTCCGTCCGGGGCGGGCGTGAGGGAGGTGAGGGTGTCGTCGAAGAGGTACTCGGGCGCCGGGTGCCCGTCGGCAGCCACGGCCAGGCTGTGGTGGTAGAGGATCCGGGAGAGGTCGGAGCGGAGGATTTCGAGGTCGCCGCCGGTGAACTCCGGTGGCAGGGCAGCGAGTTGGTGGCCCCGTTCGTCGATGAAGCTCATGGCGGAGCCGCCGCCGGTGCTGTGGCGTCTGATCTCGTCCAGGATCCCCATGCGCTCCAGGACCGTCAGATGTGCCGCACCCCGGAAGTCGACCGCGAAGCCGCCGTCGCGCAGGGCGGGGGCCACCTCGACCACGGTGGGGCGGTAGCCGTGGCGGCAGAGCCAGTACGCGAGGGCCGGGCCGGCCACGCTGGCGCCGGAGATGAGGACCGTGCGGTTCCGACCGCCGTCGTTTCCACCATCGCTTCCGCCCTCACCTCCGCTGTCACCTCCGGCAGCGCTTCTGCCGTCACCTCCGGCACGACTTCTGCCATCGGCGCGGCTCTCGGGCCGGTGGGCGGGGCCGCCGCCGATCTCGGTGAGGCGGGCATCCGGGTCCGTGCCCGAGCCCACGCCCGAGTCCGTGCCCGAGCCCACGCCCGCCGTTTGCGCGCGGGACGTTTCGTACGCCTCGCGTCCCCTTTCGCGGGCCGTCGTCGTACGTCGAGTCATCGCTCTTCCCCCGTCATCACATATCCACATCCCACTCGGGCCTGGCTGGTCGGACCGGGCCGATGAGCGTGGGTCGGACCGTCCGACCGACAAAGGAACTGTATCCGACGGACACTGTTTTGTGTACCCCGGACGCAGTTTTAGGATGCGGGAATGGTGGGCGAGGACGAGAAGCGCAGTGTGTTCGGGGATCAGACAGGCAGTGTCGAGCTGCTGTGGGGCGGGCGGGAGCGGCCCAGCCGCGGGCCACGGCCCGCGCTGAGTCTGGAGCGGATCACCGGGACCGCCATCGCGCTCGCTGATGCGGGCGGGCTGGGGGCGGTCTCGATGCAACGGGTCGCGGGCGAGCTGGACTTCACGAAGATGTCCTTGTACCGCTATGTGCCAGGCAAGAACGAGCTGGTCGCGCTGATGATCGACAGCGCGATGGGCGAACCGCCACAGCTGCCCGAGGGGTGGCGGAACGGGCTGCGGGCCTGGGCGGGCGCGCTGACGACCGTCTACCACCGGCACCCCTGGCTGCTGGGTGCGGCCACCGGTCCGCGCGTCATGGGGCCGAACGAACTCGGCTGGACGGAGGCGGCCGTGGCCGCGCTGGCGGACACCGGGCTGAGCGGCGGGGAGCAGCTCGATGCCGTGGTCGTGGTGAGCGGCCACGTACGGGCCCCCGCGCAGGTGTCGGCCTCGATGGGGCTGGGCAGTGCGCGGGCTACGGAGCCGGAGCAGGTGATGAGCGCGGCGTTGAACGAGCTGTTGGTGGGGCGCGCCGACCGCTATCCGGCGGTCACCGCGGCGCTCGCCTCCACGGAGGCGGATGCGACCGCGCGCGACCGGGCGGACGAGTTCGGCCTGGAGCGCATCCTCGACGGGCTGGAGGCCTATATGGGCGGCAGCCGGTAGAGGGTGCGGGCCCCGGGCCTCGGGCGCTCGGGCCCCCGGACTCCGGGCTCCGGGCTCCCGGACTCGGGCTCCCGGACTCTCGGGCCCCGGGCTCTCGCGCCCCCGCACTCGGGCCCCCGGACTCTCGGGCCCGGGCTCTCGCCTTCTCGGACCCCCGAAGTCTCGGGCCCCGGACTCTAGGGCCCGGGGCTCTCGCCCCCGCACTCGGGCCCCCGGACTCTCGGGCCCGGGCTCTCGCCTTCTCGGATCCTCGCCCTCTCGGACCCCCGAAGTCTCGGGCCCCGGACTCTAGGGCCCCGGGCTCTCGCGCCCCCGCACTCGGGCTCCCGGACTCGGGCCCCCGGACTCTCGGGCCGCGGACTCTCACCCTCTCGGACCCTCGCCCGCTCGCCCTCTCAGACCCCCACCCTCTCGAACCCCCGAACTCTCGGCCCCCCGAACTCCCGGACCCTCATCCCCTCAAGCCCTCAGCCTCCCGAACCCTCAGCCCTCAGCCCTCAGACCCTCAAACCCCCATGCCCTCAGGCCCCTGGTGGGGCGGCCCCCTCAAGCAGGCAGGGTGCGCAGCCAGTCGAGCAGGAGCCGGTTGACCTCGTCGGGGCGTTCCTGTTGGACCCAGTGGCCGCAGCCTTCGAGGATGTGGGAGCCGGAGAGGGCCGGGAGGGTCACCGGGAACGCCTTGATGGCGTCGGCCAGCCACTTGGTCGGGGCGTCGCGGTCGCCGCCGATGTAGAGGGCGGGCCGGGTGATCGGGGCGCCCTGCCAGGGGGCGAGGTCCGCCCAGTCCCGGTCGACGTTGCGGTAGCGGTTGAGGGCACCGGTCAGGCCGGAGCGCTCGAATTCGCCGGCGTAGTAGTCGAGGTCGGCTTCGGTGAGCCAGGAGGGGCGGGTGGCATCGGCCGGGAAGCGGTCGGAGAGCTTGCCGCCCACAGGGACGGTGAGCCGCGTCAGCCCGTTGCCGTCCTGGTCGTCGGCGGAGGGCTTGGCGTCGCCCGAGAGGCCTGCGTAGATGCCGGCCAGCCAGCCGCGGACGTCCGGTTCGATCTCCGCCTCGGCGCGGCCCGGCTCCTGGAAGTAGCTGACGTAGAACTCCTCGTCGCCGCCCAGCAGCCCGAACGCCTCGGTGGGACGGGTGGTTCCGCGCGGCACGTACGGCACGCTCAGCAGGGCGACGGCGGTGAAGAGGTCGGGCCGGAGCAGCGCGGTGTGCGCGGCGATGGGCGCGCCCCAGTCGTGGCCCGCGATGATCGCGGTCTCCTCCCCCAGGGCGCGCAACACGGCGACGTTGTCGGCCACATGGGCCAGCATGCGGTAGGCCGACACCTCGCTCGGCTTGGACGACCGTCCGTAGCCGCGGACGTCGATGGCGACCGCACGATAGCCGGCGGCGGACAGCGCGGCGAGTTGGTGGCGCCAGGAGTACCAGGACTCGGGGAAGCCGTGGACCAGGAGGACCACCGGGCCGGTGCCCTGCTCGACGAAGTGGATGCGGCCTTCGGGGATCTCGGCGAAGCGGTGGACCGGGCCGGCGGGGTGGTCGGCCGGTTCCGTGGTCTGCGGCATGCGTCCTCCTGGTGGGCGGTCTCCCGGCGGGGCGGTCTCCGGGTGGGCGGTCTCCGGGTAGGGCAATCCTGGCGGGGCGGTCTCCTCAGCGGCGCCGCCCCTACAGCGGTCAGTACTGCGGTGGTCAGCCGTACAGCGGTCAGTCCTACAGCGTTCCGCCCCGTAGCGGTCAGCCATAGAGAGTTCCGCTGCAGCGGTCAGCCCTGGACCAGCCAGGCCTCCGTGTTGAGCCCCAGCAGTCACCCTACGAACTACAAACGCACGGTCTTCCGCGGTTGTTCCTTCGCGCCCGTCAAAAGGCCGTGCAGGCTGGCGAATTCGTCGACGCATTTGGCGGTGCCGTTGACGACGCAGTCCAGGGGCTGGTCGGCGACGCGTACGGGTACGCCCATTTCCTGGTGCAGCCGCCGGTCCAGGCCGCGCAGCAGGGCGCCGCCGCCGGTGAGGGCGATGCCGCGCTCGATGATGTCGCCGGAGAGCTCCGGCGGGCAGGCGTCGAGGGTCTGGTGGACGGCGCGGACGATCGCGTCGACCGGTTCGGCCAGCGCCCGGCGGATCTCCTCCTCGCCGATCTCCTGGAGGCGGGGCAGGCCGCTGACGTGGTCGCGGCCGCGGACCGTGTAGGAGGAGCGGCGGTCCGGCTCGCCGTCCTCGTCGACGTCGACGGGGGTCCACACCGCCGACCCGATGGCGATCTTGATGTCCTCGGCGGTGCGCTCGCCGATGGCCAGGGAGTGCTTCTTCTTGACGTACGCGGTGATCGCGGCGTCCAGGGCGTCACCGGCGACCCGCAGGGACTGGGCGGTGACCAGGCCGCCCATGGAGACCACGGCGACCTCGGTGGTGCCGCCGCCGATGTCCACCACCATGCAGCCGACCGGCTCGTCCACCGGGAGGCCGGCGCCGATCGCGGCGGCCATCGGCTCCTCTATCAGGTGCACCTCGCGAGCGCCGGCGCCGCGGGCGGAGTCGATGACCGCGCGCCGTTCGACGCCCGTGATGCCGGAGGGGACACAGATGACCACCCGTGGCCGGGAGAAGCGGCGGCTGGGCAGGGCCTTCTTCATCAGGGCGCGGAGCATCTGCTCGGCGGCCTCGAAGTCGGCGATGACGCCCTCCCTGAGGGGGCGCATCGCGGTGATGCCGGAGGGCGTGCGGCCGATCGTCCGCTTGGCCTCCTCGCCCACGGCGATGACCTCGCCGGAGGCGTTGACGGCGACCACCGACGGCTCGTTCAGGACCACGCCCTTGCCGCGCGCGTACACCAGGGTGTTGGCGGTGCCGAGGTCGATGCCTATGTCGTACGTACCGGAGGAAGTGCTGGACGCCATGGGGAGTGGGGTTGCTCTCTCGCGACGGGGCGGAACTGACGGGGACGGAACTGAGGGAACGGAAGTGAGGGGGACTGACTGACGGGGACGAAATGCGGAATTGCGCTGACGGGAACTGGGGGGCGGCGGGCCGCAGATGGCCTCATTGGGCACCAATGGGGTTCATTGCGGGCAATTAATAAGACTACTGGGGGCGTGGGATGGTTCCCCGTGCCCCCTCCTCGTGTGCTTCCGGGTCGCCGGACAGTGCCTCGGCCAGCTCGTCGAGGGCATCGAGCAGCAGCCCGGCGGCGCGCGGCGCGACGCCCTCGCTGCCCGTTTCGGCGTCCCACCATTCCCATACGGTGCGCAGGGCGCTCCAGTTCAGCGGGCCGCGTTCCCGTACGGCCTTGGTGGCGCGCTCCAGGCTCGGACGCAGTTCGGCGGCGAACGCTGCGGCGCCGGCGGAGGGTTCGGTGTCCTTGGCGGGCAGATGGGCCTCCAGGATCATGGTGACCCGGCCCATGGTGGCGAGCGCGGCGCCGGCCGCCTTCGCCGCGCCCGGCGACAGTCCGCGGTGCCGCACCGGCTCCTTCTCGGCGCGGTCCTCGCTCTTCTCCCAGGCGGCGCGGGCGGCCCGGGCGTCCAGCAGGGCCTCGCGGACCTGTCGCGGCCGGCGTTCCGCAGGCCGGGCGCAGGCCTCCCATACGGCGAGCGCATAACGCCCGTTGGTGTCCAGCCAGTCGGCGAGCCGGTCGCGCAGCCGGGGCGTCTCCCAGGCGGGGAACAGCGCGTAGGAGAGCATCGCCAGCAGCCCGCCGAGGAGGGTGAGCACGACGCGTTCCTGGACGGTCTGTTCCCAGCCGGCGCCGGCGATGCCCAGCAGGAAGACCACGTAGGCGGCCACGCAGGCGGAGGTCACCGAGAAGCCGGTGCGCATCAGCAGGTACATCAGCCAGACGCAGACCACGGCGAGCGCGGCGCTGACGTAGGCGCCGGGGTGCACCAGGGCCATCACCGTGCCCGCGACGGCGACGCCGACGAGGGTGCCGCAGAAGCGGGCCACGCCCCGGGAGTAGGTCTGTGCGAAGTCCGGGCGCATCACCATGACGGAGGCCAGCGGCGCCCAGTAGCCGTGGCCGAACGGCAGCGCGGTGCCCAGCAGATAGCCGACGGCGGCGACCGCGGCCACCCGCAGGGCGTGCCGGAAGATGTGCGAGGACCAGCGGGCCTCGCGGTGCAGGGAGCGCAGCGCGACCGGTACGAGCCGGGGGACGCTGGGGCGCAGCAGATGGCTGCCTTGTTCCCGCCCGCCCTGCCCACGTTCCGCCTCGGTGGTGGGGCGGGTGGCGCGTACCGGCTCGTCGGTGAGCTCGACGGCGTCGGCGAGCAGGGAGATCAGGCGGTAGGCGGAGCGCCGGGCGTGGCCGTTCAGCATCGGGCCGGTCGCCGGGACCTCCAGGGTGGCCATCGCCTCCGGCGGCAGCCGTACGGGGCGGGCGTGCCGTACGGCGTGGGCGACGGCGTCCAGGACGGTGGCCGCGGCGGCCAGCAGGTCGCGGGCGCGGTCGCGTTCGGGCCCTTCCAGGGGGGCGCCGACGACCGGGTCGGCCAGGGAGGCGAGGACCGGCCGGACGCGTTCGGCGAGGCCGCGTGGGCCGTGCAGCTGGACGGGGCGGCGGCGGGCCTGACGGGCGGTCACGGTGGCGGCGAGCCGGGCATCCATCAGGGGCGCCGGGTCGAAGGGTGCGACGGGGTCGTGCCGCAGCCTGCGGGCGTAGTCGGCCTCGGCGGCCAGCGCGTCGGCGAGCGCATCGCGCTGGGTGCCCCAGGGGCGGACCGGGAAGACGACGATCAAGGTGGCCTGGACGAGGCCGCCGAAGAAGATCAGCGCGGCGTGTTCCAGGGCGCCGAGGACGGAGGTCGGCAAGGTGACGGTGACCAGCATGATCGCCACGGTCTGGGTGCCGGCCAGCCCGGAGACCGGGCCGATCGCCCAGGCCATTCCGGCCAGCAGGGTCCAGCCGGAGAGCAGCAGGACGAACGCGGCGACATGGGCGGCGGCCAGATAGCCGAGGAAGGTGGAGACCGCCAGCGCGCCGGCGACGGCGAGCGCGAGCACCGGGCGCGGCCGCATGCTGCGCTGGAAGGTGACGATGCCGGAGGAGAACGCGCCGAAGGCGGAGGACACCGCGAGGGCGGGGTTGCCGCGCCACAGGCACAGGCCGATGACGAGGGCGACACCGGCCGTGCCGCGGACCGCGATCAGCGGGGTGAGCTTGGTCCGCTCGATGGTCAGCCCGGAGCGGGCGGCGTCCTTCAGGGCACGCGACCAGGTCATAACGAGAGGATACGGGTCAGGGCAGGGCGTACCGGGGCGGCGGGCGGACCGGCACCCCGGTGCGGCCCGGCGGGTCCGCCCCCGCGCGTGGACCCGCCGCGATCGCCCTGCCCACCGGGAAAATCCTGGTAAACCGGCCTTCCGGTGGGCGTAAAACATCGCAGGTCAGGAAGGGGAAGGCCGGATTCCGGGCTAGGGTGCGAGCAACCCGACACCCGCCGGGGGAAACCCGGGCGCGCCCCCGCGTCCTCTTGCTGGTCGGCCGGGACGCATCCCGGCAGGTTCGGCAAGGAGAAGGCCCGTGCGCAAAGCCCTGTTCCATCCGGTGGTCGCGTTGATCGCCCTGACCGTGCTCGTCACCACGGCCGGCTGCGGCACCAGCACCTCCCCGCCTTCCCCCGTACGCTTCGGCGGCGGCCCCAAGACGGGCGCCGCGCTGCACACCACGCCCCACGGGAAGCGCTCCCTGGTGCAGTGGCCCACCAAGCCGATCACCTTCCAGGAGGAGAGCCGGGTCGGCGGCGCCGGCGGCAACACCCCGATCGGCGTGACCACCCTGCACGGCCCGAAGTCCGGCTTCACCGGCAAGGTGTGGGTCTGGGCGCCGCCGGAGTACTACGAGAAGCGCAACGCCGACAAGGGCTTCCCGGTGATGGAGGCACTGCCCGGCGCGTACGGCTACCCCGTCAACTACTGGATCGGCTCCGACCTCAAGCTGGAGGAGAGCCTCGCCCGGTGGTCGAAGAACGGCACCAGCCTGCCCTTCATCGTCGTCATGCCGGTCCTCAACCCCAACGACAAGCAGTACTACGACGGCAGCGACATACCCGGCCAGCCTAAGATCGGCACCTGGCTCAGCCAGGACGTGCCCGACCTCGTACGGCAGAACTTCCGCACCCTGAAGACCCGTGACGCCTGGGCCATCATGGGCTCCTCCTCGGGCGGCTTCGCGGCCCTGAAGAACGTCCTGCAGAACCCGGGCACCTTCAAGGTGGCCATCCCCAACGGGCCGGACATCGTGCCCGATTCCCCGCTGTGGAACGGCCACGCCAAGGAGGAGCGGGACAACAACCCCGAGGAGCTGGCCCGCCGCCTGACGGCGCGCGGCGGACCGGAGGTCTATCTGGCCTTCCAGGACGGCTCGAAGGAGTACACCGTGCTGCCGAAGGTCCGGAACTTCATCGCCCGGTACGGGCGCGGCCCGGTGCACACCCGGCTCCAGATAGTGCCGGGCGGCACGCACAGTGCGGCCACCTACGTGCAGGGCCTGGGCGAGGGCACCCTGCGCTGGGTCAGCGCGCACATGCAGGGGCCGACCGCCTGATCACGGCGGCCGGGTCGTGGCGGTCCGGGGGCCGGGGCCGGCCCCCGGCCGCATCGTCGTGGTGCCTTCACGACACCACGTCCTTGCGCGCGAACCCCCGGAACGCCAGCGCGACCAGCACCAGCGCGTACGCCACCGACACCGAGGCGCCCTGGAGCATCCCAGACCACTCCACCGTCGGCTGCAGGGCGTCCGCCCAGGCGTACTGCCAGTGGGCGGGCAGCACGTCCCGCCAGCCACCGAGGGCGGTGACCTGGTCGAGGACGTTGCCGACGATGGTCAGTCCGACGGCGCCGCCGACCGCGCCCAGCGGCGCGTCGGTGACCGTCGACAGCCAGAACGCCAGCGCCGCGGTGACCAGCTGGCTGACGAAGACATAGCCGACCACGACCGCCAGCCGTCCCACCGCGTCGCCCGCGGACAGCGCCCCGCCGGTGGGCAGTTGCAGCGGCCCCCAGCCGTACGCGGCGGTGCCCACGCCCAGCGCGACCAGCGGCAGCAGCACCATCGCGGCGGCGCTGAACAGCAGCGCCACGGACAGCTTGGCCAGCAGCAGCCGGGCCCGCGGCACCGGCGCGGCCAGCAGATACCGCAGCGACGACCAGCTCGCCTCCGACGCGATCGTGTCACCGCAGAACAGCGCCACCGGCACCACCAGCAGGAAACCCGCGGACACGAACAGCACGGTCGCGGCGAAGTTCCCGCCGGAGGCGGTGGCGGCGGCCATCAGCGAGGCCCGGCCGCCGCCGCGGGTGGCCGGGTCGCCGCCGATCGCGAACGCCGCCACCAGCACGAACGGCAGCAGCACCAGCACCGCGGCGACGACCAGGGTGCGGCGGCGCAGCAGCTGCCGGCGGGCCTCCACGCGCAGCGGCAGGGTGCGGCGCGGCCGGTAACCCGCCGCCCGCCCGTCCCCGGGCACCGGCCCCGGCCCGCTCGCCGTGTCGGTTCCGCTCCCGCTCCCGGTCGTGGCGTCTCCCCCGGCATCAGCGGCCATCGTGCGTCCCCTCCGGTCAGCGGTCATCGGGCGTCGCCTCCGATCAGGGTGAGGAAGGCGTCCTCCAGCCGGTGGTACGGGCCCACGCGGTCCACCGGGACGTCCAGCCGGACGAGTTCGGCCACCAGCCGCGGCGTACCGGCGGCGTCCGCCAGCCGCACCAGCAGCCCGCCGTCGGCGCGGACCGCCGAGGCGACACCCGGCAGCGCGGCCACCTTCTCCACCACGGCGTCGGTGACCTCCCCGGCGATCCCGACCAGCAGGGTGTCGCCGGAGCCGGTGATCTCGGCGACCGGCCCGGCCTGCACCAGCCGCCCGCGGTCCATGACGACCAGATGCGTACAGCTCTGCTCGACCTCGGACAGCAGATGGCTGGAGACGATGACGGTCCGCCCGGCCGCGGCATAACGGACCATCACCTCCCGCATCTCGCGGATCTGCGGCGGGTCCAGCCCGTTGGTCGGCTCGTCGAGGATCAGCAGGTCGGGCAGGCCGAGCATGGCCTGGGCGATCGCCAGCCGCTGCCGCATGCCCTGCGAGTACGTGCGGACCGCGCGCTGCAGCGCCTCCCCCAGGCCGGCGATCGCCAGCGCCTCGTCCAGGTGGGCGTCCTCGGCGGGCCGGCCGGTCGCCTGCCAGTACAGCTCCAGATTGGCCCGGCCGGACAGATGCGGCAGGAACCCGGCGCCCTCGACGAACGCGCCGACCCGCGACAGCACCGGCGCACCCGGCCGCACCGCCTGCCCGAAGATCCTGACCTCGCCCTCGTCCGGCGCGATCAGACCCATCAGCATCCGCAGCGTCGTCGTCTTCCCGGCACCATTGGGCCCCAGCAGCCCCAGCACCTGCCCCCGCTCCACCCGGAACGACAACTCCCGCACGGCGTACCGGTCCGCGGACCCCGCGTACCGCTTGCTCAGGCCGCGGATCTCCAGCGGCACCCCGGTGAGCGCCGGATCGGGCGGGGGCGCCGCGGTCCGGCGGCGGGCGGTGAGCAGCAGCAGCCCGGCCAGCACGGCGGCCGCGGCGGGCAGCGCCCAGGTCCACGCCGGCAGCGGCGCGGCCGCGCTGCGCACCTGCGGCACGGTCGGCACGTCCAGCACCCCGCCGCCCTGCAACGACACGGTGTACGCGGTGGGTTCGGCCGGTGAGGCGTAGCCGAGGTCGGTGGCCGCCAGGACCAGTCGCATCCGGTGCCCGGCCGCGAACTCGTGGTCCGCGGCGGGCAGTTGCAGCCGCACCGTCCGGCCCGCGCGGGCGTCCGCGATGCGGTACGGGGCGACGAGCTGCGCGGGCAGCACCTGGCGGCGGCCGTCCGGGGCGACGTCGTAGAGCTTGGCGAAGAGCACCGCGTCCCGGGAGCCGGACCGTACGCGCACGGTCACCTCGGGACGGCCGGTCAGCCGGACCGCCGAGGACAGCGGCGCCGACTCGAACCGGGCGTACTGGCCGGGGAAGTCCAGCGACAGCCCGCCGGAACCGAGCGAGGAGAGATCACCGAGCGCCCCCACCCCGGGCACCGCGGAGATCGCCGGCGGCCCGGCGCCGGCCGGATTGCGGAAGGTCTGGGTACGGCCGGTGAGCCGGATCCGCCGCGGGTCGTGCGCCAGCCCGGCGTACCGGTCCGCGCTCGCCCCGCGCAGCCGCACCGCGCCGTCGGTCGAATCCACACCCCCGGTACGGCTGATCCGGAACCCTGGCCCGGTGTCGGCGCCCTTGTCGCCCTTCAGATAGCGGTCGAACCACGCCGCCGTACGGCCCGTCAGGCGGGCGGTCTCCCGGTCGCCGCCGTCGTGGCCGCCGGCGATCCAGTCGACCGCGACCGGTGCCCCGTTGCGGCGGATCGCCCGCTGCACGGCATCGGCCTGGTCCAGGGTGAACAGCGAATCGGTCTGGCCCTGCATGATCAGCGTGGGGACCTTGATGCGGTCCCCGACGGCGGACGGACTGCGGGCCGCCAGCAGCCTGCGCGCCTCCGCATCCGGCCGGCCGGAGACCGCGGTCCGCTCGTACATCCGGCACAGCGCCGGCTCGAACCGGCCGCAGCCGCCCGAGGAGGCGGGCGGGGTGCGCGGCGCGCCGGTGGGGGCGCCGGACTGGCCGGTGGTGAAGAAGATCCCGGCCCACAGCTTCTTGAACACCCCGTGCGGGAAGAGCGCGTCGGCGAGGTTCCAGTACGTGATCTGCGGGGCGATCGCGTCCACCCGCCGGTCGTACCCCGCGGCCAGCAGCGACACCGCCCCGCCGTACGAGGCGCCGGCCACGCCCACCCGGGGGTCGCCGGGCCGGTCGAGGCGCACCTCGGGCCGGCGGGCCAGCCAGTCGATCAGCCGGCGGGCGTCGGCGACCTCGCCGTCCGGGTCGTTCAGCCCGATCTTCCCGGTGGACCTCCCGAATCCGCGCGCCGACCAGGTCAGTACGGCATAGCCGTCCCTGGCCAGCCGCTCGGCCTCGGGGCGGACGTCGGCCTTGCTGCCGCCGAAGCCGTGGCCGAGCAGCACCGCGGGCCGCCGGCCGGACGCCGGGCCGGACGTGAAGAAGGAGGTGTCGATCCGCACCTTCTTCGTGCCGCCGGGACGTTCCGGCAGGGACAGCATCCGGTCCTCGCGGTGCACCGCGGGCGCCGCGTCCGAGGAGGCCGCCGCCCAGGTGCCGCCCCCTGCCAGCACGGCCAGCGCGCCGACGGCCGCATACAGCCGCCGCCCGCGCAGCGCCGCACGCGACCGTGCCCGCCGCCCGAAACCTCGCAGATCCATACCGCGATCCTAGGTACGGGACAGTGCGGGCGGCCGGTACCCCGGGGCGAACCCCAAGGCCTCCAGGGGGAGTACGATCCCGCCCCCGGCTACCACGGATGCGGTATGCGGGCGCGGACCGAGGCTCTCGCCGCTACGGACCGTCGGCCGGTGCCGGGCCTCAGTACGGGGCGGGGCCGAAACCGCCCGGCGGCTGCGGCGGGTTGCCCGGCGGCGGCACCTGCGGGCCGCCGGCCGGAGGGCCGGGCGGCACCGGCGGCACCGGCGGCTGCCAGCCGGGTGCCGGCGGCTGCCAGCCCGGCGCCGGCGGCTGCGGCGGACCGGCCGGCGGGACGGGTCCGGGCACGCCGAACTGCGGCGCGGGAACCGGCGGATACCAGGCGGGGGCCACCGGCTCACCGCGCGCCATCAGCGCCAGCAGCGCCGCCGAACCCAGCAGGTCCAGCAGCAGCTGCACATCGCCCAGAACGCTCAGGCCCGGCATCGACTCGTTCAGGGTGAACAGGTCGCCGTTGCCGGCCAGCCCGATCAGCGTCAGCAGGGCGCCCGGCAGCGACACCACCGACAACCCGATCGCCAGGCCGCGCGCCGCACCGCCCCGCATCAGGCTGTTGAGCGCGGCCAGCGCGGTCAGGACCAGGAACACCAGCCCCGACCAGCCCGGCGCCAGACTCAGCAGCGACGGCAGCGCGCCCCGCCCGAGGTAGAGCATCTCGAAGGAGCCGATGCCGTTCTGCACCAGCATGTAGAGGTGCCAGACGACCAGGCACAGCGCCATCGCGCCGAGCAGCAGCCCGGCCACCACACCGGCCTGCCCGGCGGGCCGCAGCGGCGGCTCACTGGGCTTCGGGCGGGGCCACGCCCGCATCCCGGCGAGCAGCACCACACCGGCGACGAGGGTCAGCAGGAACAGCAGACCGCTGCTGATGAACACCCCGTCGAAGGTCGAGGTGCTGGTCTCCGCGTGCTGGAACCACTTGTCGTCACTGGTGTGGTTGCCGACGCTGACGATCGCCTGCAGCGTCGTCGCGAAGGTCAGCGTCGTCGCCACCGCGAGCAGCCCGCCGGCCACCCGCTGCCCGGCGAACGCCGTGATCACCGCCGCCAACTGCACCAGCGCCAGCCCCAGATGGAACGGCCCGGTGACCTGGTTCAGGCCGGCGGGACGCTGGAAGGTCCAGAATTCCCACATCCCGTCGATGCCGAACTCGCCCAGATCGACGGCCAGCCAGTACGCCGTGAACAGGAAGAAGAGCAGGCAGAACGCCCCGCCCGTGATGCGGGCGCCCTTGGCGAGCGCCATGGATGACTGCATTCGTCCCCCGTTGTCCCCGGTGCCCCGTCAATCCGGCGCGCCGCTCGTCCCTTCACTGCGAGGGAGCACCGTAGCAATGCGCCGCGCCGCGGTCCGCCCCGGCCCGGACACCACCGGACCCCCCGCCGGGAACGGGCCGGCAGGGGGTCGGGTCATGCGGTTTTGTCAGTGGTTGCTGGGAAAGCCCAGGTTGATCCCGCCGTCCGACGGGTCCGGCCAGCGGGTCGTGACGACCTTGCCGCGGGTGTAGAAGTGCACCCCGTCGTTGCCGTAGATGTGGTGGTCGCCGAAGAGCGAGTCCTTCCAGCCACCGAACGAGTGGTAGCCCACCGGCACCGGGATCGGCACGTTCACGCCGACCATGCCGGCCTCCACCTCCAGCTGGAAGCGGCGGGCCGCGCCGCCGTCCCGCGTGAAGATCGCGGTGCCGTTGCCCCACGGCGAGTTGTTCATCAGCGCGATCGCCTCGTCGTACGTCTCCACCCGCACGACCGACAGCACCGGGCCGAAGATCTCGTCACGGTAGGCGTCCATCTCCGGCGTGACGTTGTCCAGCAGCGAGACGCCGATCCAGTGGCCGTCCTCATAGCCCTCGACGGTGTAGCCCGTGCCGTCGATGACCACGTCCGCGCCCTGCGCCGCGGCACCCGAGACGTAGGAGGCGACCTTGTCGCGGTGCGCCTTCGTGATCAGCGGGCCCATCTCGGACGCCGGGTCCTCGCCCGGGCCGATCCGCAGCCGGTCGGCGCGCTCCTTGATCTTGCCGATCAGCGGGTCCGCGGTGTCCCCCACCGCGACGACCACGGAGATCGCCATGCAGCGCTCACCGGCCGAACCGTACGCGGCGTTGATCGCCGAGTCCGCGGCCAGGTCCAGATCGGCGTCCGGCAGCACCAGCATGTGGTTCTTCGCGCCGCCCAGCGCCTGGACCCGCTTGCCGTTGGCCGTACCGGTGGTGTGGATGTACCGGGCGATCGGCGTGGAACCGACGAACGAGACCGCCGCGACGTCCGGGTGCTCCAGAATCGCGTCCACGGCCACCTTGTCGCCGTTGACGACGTTCAGCACACCGTCCGGCAGACCCGCCTCGGCCGCCAGCTCCGCCAGCTTGAACGCCGCGCTCGGCACCTTCTCGCTCGGCTTCAGCACGAAGGTGTTCCCGCAGGCGATCGCGATCGGGAACATCCACATCGGCACCATCGCCGGGAAGTTGAACGGCGTGATGCCCGCCACCACACCCAGCGACTGGCGGATCGACGCCACGTCCACCCGCGTGGACACCTGCGTGGACAGCTCGCCCTTCAGCTTCTCCGGGATGCCGCAGGCCAGCTCGATGATCTCCAGACCGCGGGCGACCTCACCGAGCGCGTCCGAGTGCACCTTGCCGTGCTCGGCCGTGATCAGCCGGGCCAGCTCCGCACGGTGCGCGTCGACCAGCTCGCGGTACTTGAACAGCACCGACGTGCGCTTCGCCAGGGAGCTGCTGCCCCACGTCGCGAACGCCTCCTTCGCGGCACGCACCGCCGCGTCCACCTCACCGGCCGAGGCGAAGGCGACCTGCTTCTCCTGGGCGCCGGTGGCCGGGTTGTAGACCGGACCGAAGTTGCCGGAGACGCCCTCGACGGGCTTACCGCCGATCCAGTGGCTGATGGTCTTCATGCGAGGGGCCTTTCTGGGGTGACGACTTCGCTTGACGATGTGTGGAACGTGGGTCAGAGGTGGCGGCGGCGCCCGGCGGCCTGCCGGTCGTACGCCGCACGCGCGGCGACCGCCGCCGGACGCGTCGCGGTCTCGGCAACAGGAACATCCCACCAGGCCTGCGCCTCCGGCGCGCCCGGCACAGTGTCAGCCGTTTCGGTCTCGACATAGACACATGTGGGCCGGTTCGCGCCACGCGCCTCGGCCAGCGCCGCCCGCAGCTCACCGACCGTCGCGGCCCGGATCACCCGCATCCCGAGCGAGGCGGCGTTCGCGGCCAGATCCACCGGCAGCGGCGCCCCCGTGTACGTGCCGTCCCCGGCCCGGAAGCGGTACGCCGTCCCGAACCGCTCCCCGCCGGTCGCCTCGGACAGCCCGCCGATCGACGCGTACCCGTGGTTCTGGATCAGCACGATCGTCACGTTGATGCCCTCCTGCACCGCGGTGACGATCTCCGTCGGATTCATCAGATACGTACCGTCGCCGACCAGCGCCCACACCGGACGGTCCGGCGCGGCCAGCCGCACCCCGATCGCCGCCGGGATCTCGTAACCCATGCAGGAGTACCCGTACTCCAGGTGGTACTGCCGGCGGGACCGGGCCCGCCACAGCTTGTGCAGATCACCCGGCAGCGACCCGGCCGCGTTGATCACGATGTCGGACTCGTCCACCAGCGCGTCCAGCGCCCCCAGCACCTGCGTCTGGGACGGCCGCGCCGACGCGTCCGCGGCACCGTACGCCGCGTCCACCCGCCGCTCCCACTCCTCCTTCGCCGCCCCGTACGCCGCCTCGTACTCCTTCTCCACCCGGTGCCCGGCCAGCGCGTCCGTCAGCGCCGCGAGGCCCGCCCGGGCATCGGCGACCAGCGACAGCGCACCCAGCTTGTGGGAGTCGAACGCGGCGATGTTGAGGTTGACGAACCGCACGCCCGGCTCCGCGAACAGCGTCGCCGACGCGGTCGTGAAGTCCGTGTAACGGGTGCCCACCCCGATCACCAGATCCGCCTCACGGGCCAGCGCATCCGCCGTCGCCGTACCGGTGTGCCCGATCCCGCCCACGTCACACGGGTGGTCATGACGCAGCGACCCCTTACCGGCCTGGGTCGACGCCACCGGGATCCCGGTCGCATCGGCGAACGCCCGCAGCGCCTCCTCCGCCTCCGAGTGGTGCACCCCGCCACCCGCGATCACCAACGGCCGGCGGGCACCGCGGACCGACCGCACCGCCTCCGCCAGCGCCGCGGCGTCCGGCGCCGGCCGCGGCACCCGCCACACCCGGTCGGCGAAGAACTCCTCCGGCCAGTCGTACGCCTCCGCCTGCACGTCCTGCGGCAGCGCCAGCGTGACCGCCCCGGTGTCCACCGGATCGGCCAGCACCCGCATCGCCTGCATCGCCGCCGGAATCAGCGCCTCCGGCCGGGTCACCCGGTCGAAATACCGCGACACCGGACGCAGCACGTCATTGACCGACACATCACCGGCGTACGGCACCTCCAACTGCTGCAGCACCGGCTCCGCGGGCCGGGTGGCGAAGGTGTCACCGGGCAGCAGCAGCACCGGCAGCCGGTTCACGGTGGCCAGCGCCGCGCCCGTGACCAGGTTCGTCGCGCCCGGCCCGATGGACGTGGTCACGGCCTGCGCGGACAGCCGGTCGCACTGCCGGGCGTAACCGACCGCGGCATGCACCATCGCCTGCTCGTTACGGCCCTGCAGATACGGCAGCGCCGTACCGGACTCCAGCAGCGCCTGGCCGATACCGGCGACATTGCCGTGGCCGAAGATGCCCCAGCAGGCACCGATCAGCCGCTGCCGCCGGCCGTCCCGCTCGGTGTACTGGTGGGCGAGGAACTCGACCAGGGCCTGCGCGACGGTCAGGCGGCGGGTCGTCGGGGCGGCGTTCATCAGACGTCTCCTACGGGCGCGTCGTAGAGCGGAAGGCGGGGGTCGACGGGCTGGTCGGGCCAGGTGTCACGGATCCAGCCGTGCTCGGGGTGGTCACAGATCAGCCACTCCCGCTCCTCCCCCGGGCCGGCCATGACGTTGAGGTAGTACATGGCGTGGCCGGGCGTCGCGATCGACGGCCCGTGCCAGCCGTCCGGGATCAGCACCGCGTCGCCGCCCCGCACCTCGGCGAGCACGTCCGTACCGCGGCCGTGCCCGGACGGGCTGACGCGCTGATAGCCGACGCCCTCCGTGCCGCGCGCGGACGCGATCTCGAAGTAGTAGATCTCCTCCAGCTCGGACTCCACGCCCGGGCGGCACTCGTCGTGCTTGTGCGGCGGGTACGACGACCAGTTGCCGCCCGGGGTGAGCACCTCCACCGCGATCAGCCGGTCGCACTCGAACGTGCCGGCCGCGGCGAAGTTGTTCACCTGCCGCGAGCAGTTCCCGCGGCCGCGCAGCTCCACCGGCACCTCGGAGGCGGCACCGTAACGGGCCGGCAGCGTCAGCTCGCACCGGGCCCCGGTCAGCGCGAACCGGCCCCCGGCGTCGCTGGCGATGCCCACCTGCGCGTCCCGCGGCACGTACGCGAAGTCCGTGACGCCGCTGAACACGCTGTCCCGGCCGAGCAGTTCGAACTCCTCCCCGTTGTCCACCACGACCGTGCACCCACCGGACAACGGCAGCACGATCCACTCGCTGTCCCCGGTGCCGAACGCGTGGTGCCCCCCGGGCGCCAGCTCCAGGACCCGCAACGAGGAATACCCCCAGCCGGCCCGCTCCGGGTCGATGTCCACGGCGTAGGGCCCGCGCGCGGCTTCCCCGGCTCTGAGGTGGAAATCGGCAAGGGGGCGGTCGGCGGCTGTGGGAGGGGCAAGGGGGCGGGCACCGGAGGCGGTACGGGGCCCGGCCTCGGGGCGGATACCTGCCTCGGGGTGGGGGCCGGAGGCGGTACGGGGCCCGGCCTCCGGGCGGGGGCCGGCTTCAGGCTGTGGGCCGGCCTCGGGATGGGGGCTGGCCTCGGGGCCGGTCCCGGCCTCGGGGCGGGTCCTGCCCCTCCCGGTCGGGGGGAATTCAGCACTCATGTCTAAAGTCTCCTGCGGATATCGCGGCGTTTACAGCAGGCCGACGGCGGTGTCCACGGCGGCCGCGACATCACCGTCGGCCGGATAGAGCAGCGACCGCCCGACGACCAGGCCCTGCACCGTCGGCAGCCGCAGCGCCTTGGCCCACTTCTCGTACGCGGCCTCCTGCTCCCGGACGGTCGAGCCGATGTCACCGCCGAGCAGCACGGTCGGCAGCGTGGTGGCCTCACAGACCCGCGCCATCGCCTCCGGGTCGTCGGTGACCGGCAGCTTCAGCCAGGTGTACGCGGAGGTGCCGCCGAGGCCGGAGGCGATGGCGACGGAGCGGATGACCGCCTCCGGGCTGAGGTCGTTGCAGACCCTGCCGTCTATTCGGGACGACAGGAACGGCTCGACGAATACGGGCAGTTCCCGCTCGGCCATCGCATCGATGGCGCGGGCGGTGGCCTCCATCGTGGTCAGCGACCCGGGATCGTCGTAGTCGATGCGGAGCAGCAGCTTCCCCGCGTCGAACCGGAGCCGGGCCAGATCCTGCGGCCGGTGCCCGGTGAACCGGTCATCCATCTCGAACGACGCGCCGGCGATCCCGCCGCGGTTCATCGAGCCCATCACCACCTTGCCCTCCAGGGCGCCGAGCAGCAGCAGGTCCTCCAGGATGTCCGCGGTGGCCAGCACCCCGTCCACCCCCGGCCGCGACAGCGCGAGCACCAGACGTTCGAGCAGGTCCAGGCGGTTGGCCATGGCCAGCCGCCGGTCACCCACGGCGAGCGCACCGCGGGCCGGGTGGTCCGCGGCCACGATCATCAGCCGCCCGCTGTCACCGATGAGCGGCCGACGGGTACGGCGGGCGGCGGCCTCCGCCACCGCTCCGGGCTGCCGCGCCCGCAACGTCGCGAGATCACTGATCCGAGGGGACAAGGGTCAACTCACCTTCTGGGGGCGGGGTGGGGAGGGGTGGGACGGGGAGGAGTGGGCGGGGAGAGACAGCGGGGTCAGCGGGGGCGGCGGGCGGGGAGCGGGAAAGGGGCAAGGTGCGGGAAGGGGGCGAGGAGCGACGAGAACGGGCGGGGAGAACGGGCGACGAGACCGGGGGGAACGGACGGGGAGAACAGGCAGGGAGAGCAGGCAGGGAGAGCAGGCAGGGAGTCACCGCCGGCTCACCGGCTCGCGCGCAGCCCACCGGCCCGCGCGCCCCACCGGCCCGCGCGCGCCCCACCGGGCGGAGCGCACCCACCGGCGGAGCGCACCCCACCCGGCGGCGAGGACTCGCCGGCCGGCAAGCACCTCACCGGCCGGTGAGGAACTCCTCGACCTCCTCCCGCGTAGGCATCGCGGAGGAACAGGCGAGCCGGGAGGCAACGATCGCCCCGGCCGCGTTCGCGTACCGCATCATCGGCTCCAGCTCCCAGCCGGAGAGCAGGCCGTGGCACAGCGCCCCGCCGAACGAGTCCCCGGCGCCGAGCCCGTTGACGACCTCGACGGGGGTCGGCGGCACCTCGGCGACCCGGCCGTCCCGGTGCACGGCCAGCACCCCCTTGGGCCCCTGTTTGACCACGGCCAGCTCGACACCCATGTCCAGCAGCGCCTGCGCACACGCCTTGGGATCGCGCAGCCCGGTGGCGACCTCGGCCTCGTCCACATTCCCGACCGCCACGGTGGCGTTCCGCAGCGCGGCCTCGTAATACGGCCGGGCGGCGGCCCTCGCCGCGGCGCCGGTCGCCCTGCCGTCCCCGGAGGCGCCCCCCTCACCGCCCCAGAACATCGGCCGCCAGTCGAGGTCGAAGACGGTCGGTCCGGGGGCGCCCGAACCGGCCTCAGCACCTGCCTCGGCGCGGGCCTCCAGCGCGGCGAGGGTGGCGCTGCGGCTCGGCTCCTCACACAGCCCCGTACCGGTTACCCAGAAGATCCGCGCGGCGGCGATCGCCTCCCGGTCCAGCTCCTCCGGGTGGATGACGAGGTCCGGGGCCTTGGGGCGCCGGTAGAAGTACAGGGGGAAGTCGTCCGGCGGGAAGATCTCGCAGAAGGTCACCGGGGTCGGATAGGCCGCGACCGGCGTCACCCACCGGTCGTCCACCCCGAACTCCCGCAGCGCCTGGTGCAGGAACTCCCCGAACGGGTCCTTGCCGGTCCGGCTGATGACCGCGCTGCGCCGCCCGAGCCGGGCGGCCGCCACCGCGACGTTCGCGGCCGAGCCCCCCAGGAACTTTCCGAAGGTCTCCACCTGCGCCAACGACACCCCGGTCTGCAGCGGATAAATATCCACCCCCATCCGGCCCATCGTGATCAGGTCGTACGACTCGGTCATACACGCCCCTCCAGGTCAGCGCACCACATCCGGCACCTCACTCAACGGGTCCCACCCAGGGATTTCTGCTCAACGGACTTCGCCCAACGGCCTTCACCCAACGGATCCCGCTCAGCAGTTGCCACTCAGCAGTTGCCGCTCAACGGTTGCCACTCGGCGGTTTCCCCTCAGCAGGACCGGGTTCTGCCCTCCCGTCCGAGGAAAGGTCTAACGGTGACCCTCAGACCCTGTCAACAGTTTGTCCTTACATTCTGACGTCAAAGCGAAATCCCTTCAGCCCCCGACCGGCCCTCACCCCAACAACTCAGCCACCCCCAAACCCCTCCGCCCCTCCGGCCACCCCTCCCCCCATCCACCCCACAAGTCCTTACGTCCTTATGTCAGGACGAAGTCTTGACACTCCCCGGGGCGACAGAGAGGCTGTGCCCCACAACCCCACCCCGCGCCTTCCCGGTCACCGCCGACCGGCGAGAGGAGAGCCGCAGCATGCCCGCACGCCATGCCGCCCCGCCCGTCCTGGACCGCCTCCGCATCGGTTCGGCCCCCGACTCGTGGGGAGTCTGGTTCCCCGACGACGACCAACAAGTGCCCTGGCAACGCTTCCTCGACGAGGTCGCCGAGGCCGGCTACGAGTGGATCGAACTCGGCCCGTACGGCTACCTGCCCACCGACCCCGCCGTCCTCCGCGACGAGGTCGCCCGCCGCAACCTCAAGGTCTCGGCCGGCACGATCTTCACTTCCCTGCACCACGGCCCGTCCGTATGGGACAAGACCTGGGCCCACGTCTCCGAGGTCGCCACCCTCACCCAGGCCATGGGCGCCGGGCACCTCGTCGTCATCCCGTCGTTCTGGCGGGACGACAAGACCGCCGAGGAGCTCGAACCGCGCGAGCTCACCGTCGAGCAGTGGAAGCACCTGACGACGGGCATGGAGCGCCTGGGCAAGCGGGTGCGCGACGAGTTCGGGCTCGACATCGTCGTCCACCCGCACGCCGACACCCACATCGACACCGAGGAGCACGTCGAGCGCTTCCTCCACGTCACCGACTCCGACCTGGTCAACCTGTGCCTGGACACCGGCCACTACGCCTACTGCGGCGGCGACAGCGTCAAGCTGATCCGCACCTACGGCGAACGCATCGGGTACCTGCACCTCAAGCAGGTCGACCCGGACATCCTCAGCGACGTCGTCGCCAAGGGCACACCCTTCGGCCCGGCCGTCCAGCAGGGCGTGATGTGCGAACCACCGCTCGGCGTGCCCGCACTGCCGCCCGTCCTGGAAGCCGCGCAGGCGCTGAACGTCGACCTCTTCGCCATCGTCGAGCAGGACATGTACCCCTGCCCGCCCGACCGCCCGTTCCCCATCGCCGAACGCACCCGCCGCTTCCTGCGCTCCTGCGGCGCCTGACAGCCCCTGCCGGCGCGAACCGCCGGGCCCGGGCCTCGGGCGGGCAGTGACAGAAATCAGCGACAAAGAGACTGCGGAAATTATGGAGAGCGGCATGGAGGACAGGATGAGCGGGCTGAGTGGCGTGGGTTCCCGGGGGACGCTCGGGGTGGCGGTCATCGGCACCGGGCGGATGGGGGCGGACCATGTGCGGCGGATCAATGAGGTGATCAGTGGGGCCCGGGTGGCGGCGGTGGCGGACATCGACGCGGCGCGGGTGAAGCATCTGGCGGACGGCATCGAGGGCTGCACCCCGTACACCGATCCCGCCGCCGCCATGGACGACCCGGCCGTCGATGCGGTGCTGATCGCCTCGCCCGGTCCCGCGCACGAGGCGGCGCTGCTGGAGACGTTCGCGCGCGATCTGCCCGTGCTCTGCGAGAAGCCGCTGACGCCGGATGCCGCGTCCGCGCTGCGTGTGCTGCAGGCCGAGCAGGCGCTGGGGCACCGCCGCGTGCAGGTGGGCTTCATGCGTCGTTACGATGCGGATTACCGGAGCCTCAAGTCCCTTCTCGCGCAAGGGACTTACGGGCGTCCATTGATGTTGCACAACCGGCACCGGAACGCGGACACGCCGCCCGGCTTCACCAACGCAATGATGATCAATGACTCGGTGGTGCACGAGATCGATGTGACGCGCTGGCTGCTGGACGACGAGATCACCGCGGTACGCGTGCTGCGCCCCGGCCCCACCGGGAATGCGCCCGAGGGGCTCAGCGACCCGCAGCTGGTGCTCTTCGAGACCGCGGGCGGTCGGGTCGTGGACACCGAGATCTTCGTCAACTGCGGTTTCGGCTACCAGGTCAGCTGCGAGGCGGTCTGCGAGGGCGGCACCGCCCGGATCGGTGACGACCGCGGCGTCTTCAGCAACACCGCCGGCCGCTGGGGCGGCGCCATTCCACCCGGTTTCGTGGAGCGCTTCGAGGACGCGTACGACCGGCAGGTGCAGCTCTGGGTGAACGCGACCCGGCGCGGCGAGGTCGAGGGCCCCAGTTGCTGGGACGGCTATGCCGCGGCGGCGGTCTGCGAGGCCGGGGTACGGGCCCAGGCCACCGGTGAGCGCGTCCCGGTGGAGCTGGTCGAGCGGCCGGCGATGTATCGCTGAGCCGTCGGCCGCCGCAGCCGTACTCGGGCCCGGCATGCCCATCTCCGCGCACCCGCCTCCGCATACCCGCCCCCCGTACTCGTCCCCCACCCCGACCCGTACCGAAAGGCCCCCTTTTCATGTATGTCGCGCCCCTGTCCGTCGCGCGTGTCGTGCCCGTTCCGTTTCGGCTCATACGGGCGGCGGCTCAGGGGGATCCGGTCCCCCTTGCCGGGGACGCCGCACGGGTGGCCTCCGTGGCGCGGCGGGGATGAGGATGGGCGTTCCTACCAGCCAGGTGGCGTCCGCCGGTCAGCGTCCTGCCGTGCGGGACCAGAACGCCCGGCGCTTCATCGTCGGCATCGCTGCCATCGCCGCCCTCGGGGGCGCCCTGTTCGGCTACGACACCGGGGTGATCTCCGGCGCGCTGCCCTTCATGGAGGCGCATTTCGGTCTGACGTCGCTGGGTGAGGGGGTCATCACCAGTGCCCTGTTGATCGGCGCCGCGTTCGGTTCGCTGATCGGCGGGCGGATGTCCGATGCGCTGGGCCGGCGCAATGCGCTGCTGTGGGCCGGTGCGGTGTTCATCGGGGGTGCGGTGGCCGTCGCGCTCTCCCCCACGGTGCCGTTCATGACGGTGGCGCGTTTCGTGCTGGGGCTGGCCGTCGGCAGTGCCTCCGTGATCACCCCGCTGTATCTGTCCGAGGTCGCGCCTCCGCACATCCGGGGCCGGCTGGTCTCGTTCAACTCCCTCATGATCGTCAGCGGGCAGTTGCTGGCGTATCTCCTGAACGCGGTGCTGGCGCAGTGGGCGGCCTGGCGGTGGATGCTGGGGCTGGCCGCGCTGCCCGCGGTGGCGCTGTTCGCGGGGCTGTTCTTCCTGCCCGACACGCCGCGTTGGTACATCAGCAAGGGGCGGCAGGAGGACGCGGCGCGGGTGCTCGGCCGTACGCTGCCGGCCGAGGACGTGTCAGCCGAGCTGGCCCGGATCGACCACGCCCGCAGTCTGGAGGCGGACGCCCGGCGCGGCGCCTGGCAGGAGCTGCGTACGCCGTGGGTGCGGCGGCTGCTGCTGGTCGGCATCGGGCTGGCGGCGGTGCAGCAGATCACCGGTGTCAACGCGGTGGTGTACTTCGCGCCGAAGATCCTGGCCTCGACCGGTCTGGGCACCGGTGCCGCCATTACGGCCACGATCGCCGTCGGGGCCGTCTCCGTAGTGGCCACGGCGATCGGGATGTCCCTGATCGACCGGGTCGGCCGGCGTCCCCTGCTGCTGTGCGGGCTGGCGGGGATGACGGTGGCGCTCGCGCTGCTGGGGGCGTCCTTCCACCTCCCGCACTCGCCGGCCGTGAGCGTGCTGGTGCTGGGGCTGATGGTGCTGTACATGGCGTTCATGCAGGCGACCCTGAACACCGGCGTGTGGTTGCTGCTCGCCGAGATGTTCCCGCTGAGGGTGCGCGGACTGGCCATGGGTGCCGCGGTGTTCGTGATGTGGATGGTCAACTTCGCGGTGGCACTGGTCTTCCCGGTGCTGCTGGACGCGGTCGGCGCGAGCAGCACGTTCTGGTTCTTCGGGGCGATGTGCGTGCTGTCGTGGGTCTTCTGCCGGCGTTACGCCCCGGAGACGAAGGGGCTGGCCCTGGAGGATCTTGAGCACGAGCTGCGGAGGGCGGCGGGCGAGTAGGGGCCCCGGGACGCAGAAGTACGGCGTATCTCCCTCCCGTCACATGCGCACACAGAAGTACGGCGTGCGTCACGGCTGTCACAGTTCTCCGGGCCTTCGGTCACAACCGTTCGACAGGCCCTCGCCGGTCGTCACCGAGTGTCGTTGTCCGGGCACAGGCTCAGTGATCACCAGGCCGTGCGCGGCCCCGGCCGGCTCACCCCGGGCCGGCCCTGCGTGCGGCGCTCAGGAGGTGGCAGAGATGACCGACCGCAGGCTCTGGTCGTACAAGGAGATCGCGGCACACATCCAGGTGCAGCCGGACACCGTGCGCTCGTACCGCAAGCACGGCCTGCTGCCCGAACCGGATCTGGTGGAGGGCGGGAAACCGTACTGGTTCGCGGACACGGTCAGAACGTGGGTGGCGCAGCGGCCGGGCCGGGGCGGCCGGTAGCGAAGCCACCCGAAACGGTACGGGCGGGTCGGCCGGCTGCCGGCAGAGGTCCCCCGCGACACCCCGCGTGGCTACGATCGAGGTATGGCCCAGACTCCCCAGGCCGCCGCCGCGCCGGACCGGGCCGCCGCCGCGCCCGCGCGGGTCGCGGTGATCGGGGCCGGTGCGATCGGCGGGTACGTCGCCGCCCTCGCCCGGTGGGCGGGTCTGGACGTCACGCTGTGCGTCCGCAGTCCGTTGCGTGACCTCGCCGTCGAGACCGGCGGCGAGGTCCGGACCGCGCCGGTGCGGATCGTCACCGATCCGGCGCGGGTGACACCGGTCGACTGGGTGCTGCTGACCACCAAGGCGCAGGACACCGCGAGCGCCGAGGGCTGGCTGCGGCGGCTGTGCGGCCCGGACACCGCCGTCGCGGTGCTGCAGAACGGCCTCGACCAGGAGGCGCGGGTGGTGCCGCTCGTCCCTCCGGGGACCGCGATCCTGCCGACCGTGGTCTACATCTCCGCGGAGCGCATCGCGCCGGGGCGGGTCCGGCACCACGTCGCCAGTGAACTGCACGTTCCCGAGGGCCCGTTGGCGGACCGGTTCGCCGCGCTGCTGGCCGGTACGGGGCTGCGGGTGCATCCGGTGCCGGACTTCACCACGGCCGTGTGGCGCAAGCTGTTCACGAACCTCGCGGCGAACCCCCTCACGGCGCTGCTCCAGCAGCGGATCGGTGTCTTCGCGGATCCGGAGATGGCGGCGCTCAGCCGCGATCTGCTGCGGGAGGCGGCGGCGGTGGCCCGCGCGGAGGGGGCGGACATCGGCGAGGCGGACATCGCGCGGACGCTGGAGCTGTACGCGCACGCGCCTCCGGACGGTGGTTCGTCGATGCTGTACGACCGGCTCGCGGGCCGTCCGCTGGAGCACGAGTACCTCACCGGCGCGGTGGTGCGGGCGGCGGGACGGCACGGCATCGCGACGCCGTTGAACCGGATGCTGCTGGTGCTGCTGCGGGCGGTGGACCGCGAGCTGCGGGCCGGGCGGCAGGCGTAGGGGGACGCCGGTGTGTCGTGGGCAGCCGGGTGGCCTACGGCTCCGGTGGGCGTCAGGTGGCTCCGGGCGGCGCCGTGGATCCTCTGATCTCCAGTTCCGGGGCGACGAGTTGGTGGTCCGCCGGCGGGTTCGTCGCGGTCGGGGCGTCCTTGTTCGCCATGCGGTCCAGGAGGCAGCGGGCGGCCCGCCGGCCGACGTCGTGGCTGGCGTTGTTGACGGAGGTCAGCCAGAGGTGGCGGATGCGGGCGAGGTAGGTGTTGTCGTAGCCGACGAGGGAGAGGTCGACGGGGACGGTCAGCCCGAGTTCCTGGGCCGCGGAGAGCGCGCCGACGCAGGAGATGTCGTTGAACGCGAAGACGGCGGTGGGGCGTTCGGTGCGGCGGGCGGGGTTGAGGAGGCGTACGGCGGCGCGGTAGCCGCCCTCCTCCGTGCCGTCGGCGTGCTCCACCGCGGCGGTGGTGTGGAGGCCGTGGGCGCGGAGGGCGGCCTCGAATCCGCGGCGGCGCAGTGCGCCGACCAGGCCGCGGCCGGCGATGTGGGCGATCCGCCGGTGGCCGAGGGAGATCAGGTGCTCGGTGGCGAGCCGGGCGCCGCGTTCGTCGTCGTTGGCGACGATGTCGGCGTGCGGGAGCCGGGGTTCGTGGTTGCCCGCGATGACGGTGGGCAGCCGCTCGGCGATCTCGGCGAGGCCGTCGGTGTCGGGGAGGGTGCCGACGACGACGAGGCCGTCGACCCGGAGTTCCTGGAAGGTGCGGGCGACGTCCTGGCCGGTGCGCCGGTCGAGCCGGCCGTCGGCCATCAGCATGCGCAGGCCGTGGGCATGGAGGACCGAGTTCAGGCCGTCGAGGAGGTCGACGAACCAGGGGTTGCGCAGGTCGTTCAGCAGGACGCCGACGGTGTGGGTGCGGCGTGCGACGAGGCTGCGGGCGGCGGCGTTGGGCCGGTAGCCGAGCTCGTCGATGGCGTCCAGGACGGCCCGCCGCTTGGCGTCGCTGACCCGTGGTGAGTCCTGGAGGACGAGCGAGACCAGGGATTTGGAAACGCCGGCGCGTTCGGCGACGCCGCGGATCGTCGGGGGCCGGGGCCGGCCGGCGGCGGTCCGAGGGCCGTCGTCGCGCTCGTTGGAACGTTCCATGGACCGGGATCCTGTCATCGCCGCAGGTGGCCGTCAACGCCCGGACGACGGCCCGGCCTTCGGTCTCCCTCGGGCCGCCGCTCGACCTGCGGAAAGGGTTGACATGCGGACATCCGGACATGCAGGGTGCGCGGAACGGCCGCCGTTGGACCGTTCCAACGGGCGCTTCGCCCAGACGTTCCGGCGACGGCCGTCACCGCCACCTCCTGGAAGGACCGAGAAGTGAAGATCGGCCTCATCGGCACGGGGCGCATCGGCGCGTTCCACGCCCAGACCCTTCAGCAGGTTCCCGGCGTCACCGACCTGGTGGTCGCGGATGCCGACCCGGCGCGGGCCGCGTCGCTGGCGCGCACGCTGGGCGTGCGCGCGGCCGCGGGCATCCCGGAGCTGTACGCGGACGGCCTGGACGGGGTGGTGATCACCGCCGCGACCAGTGCGCACGCGGCCCTGATCCACCAGGCGCTGGACGCCGGTGTACCGGTCTTCTGCGAGAAGCCGGTGGCCTTGGACGTGGCGGGCACGATCGGCGTCGTGGAGCGGGCGCAGGCGGGCTCGGTGCCGGTCCAGATCGGCTTCCAGCGGCGCTTCGACGCGGGCTACCGGGCCGCCCGTGAGGCGCTGCGCTCGGGCGAGCTGGGCTGGCTGCACACACTGCGCGCCTGCACCAGCGACCAGAGCCCGCCGCCGGCCGGGTACATCCCCACGTCGGGCGGGCTGTTCCGGGACTGCTCCATCCATGACTTCGACGTGCTGCGCTGGCTCACCGGCCGCGAGGTGGTCTCGGTCTACGCGCAGGGGTCCAACCGCGGGGCGTCCTTCTTCGCCGACGGCGATGACGTCGACACCTGTGCGGCGCTGCTGCGGTTCGACGACGACACCCTGGCGACGGTCACGGCGACCCGCTACAACGGCGCGGGGCACGACGTCCGCCTGGAGGTGTGCGGGTCGCGGGGCGCCCGGATCGTGGGTCTCGACGACCGGGCGCCGCTGCCGTCCGCGGAGCCGCGGCTGTCGTGGCGACGGGCGGCCGCTCCGTACGCGACGTTCATGGAGCGCTTCCAGGAGGCGTACGTCACCGAACTGGGTGTCTTCACCGAGGTGGCCGCGGGGCGGGCGGCGAACCCGTGTCCGCCCGCGGAGGCGCTGGAGGCGCTGTACGTGGCCGAGGCGTGCGAGCGGTCCCGCCGGTCCGGTGCGCCGGTGGCGCTCGCCGAGGTCCGCGCTACGGGCGGTCCGGCAGGCCCGAGCGGTCGGGCGGACGCGGGCACGGCGGGCGGGGCGCGGTAGCCGCGCGGCGGGCCGCCCGGCGGTGGCCGGCCCATTGGAGGGCGGTGGCGGTGGCGGCGACCGCGCAGGAGACGCCCAGGCCGATGGCGGCGGCGTACAGGGGGCGGCCGGCGGTGGCGGCGCCGAGGTAGCCGAGGCCGACGGAGTACGCCGCCCAGGTCGCCTCGGCGATGCCGGCGCCGAGGAGGTACTTGGGCAGCGGATAGCGCAGGATGCCGGAGGCCAGTGCGCCGGCGATCCGGCCGCTGGGGAGGAACCGTACGGCGATCACGAACGGGACGCCGTGGCGTTCGATGCGCCGGGAGGTGCGGTCCAGGAGTGCGCTGCGGCGGGGGTTGCGGCGCATCCAGTCCCGTACGGGTCCGCCGAAGCGGCGGGCGGCGAGGAACATCAGCAGGTCCCCGGCCAGGGCGCTGCCCGCCACGGTGAGGAGGACGAGGGGGAGGAAGAGCGCGCCCCGGGAGGCGAGGACCCCGGCGGAGACGAGCAGGGCGGAGTTGGGGACGAGGGGCGGCAGGGTGGTGAGCGCCAGCAGGGCGTAGAAGGCGAGTACGGCCATGTGCCGCCTCCTCGGATCGGCTCCGAGTCCGTATCCCAAGGCTGACGCGTGGCGGGGCGCGCGGCAACGCGACGGGCGGGCCGCCGCCGGGAATCGGCGTGCCCCCGCTTGGATCTATACCCCCCAGGGGTATAAGGTGACCAAGGTTGGTCGAAGCTCGGACAGAAGCCCGGATCATCTGCCCCACGAGGAGAACCCATGACTGAGAACAGCTCCTGCTGCACCCCGGAAGGCTCCTGCCACTCCGGCACCGCCGACGTCGAGGGCGCCGCGGTGACCACGACGTACCAGGTCACCGGCATGACCTGTGGGCACTGCGAGGGCGCGGTGTCGTCGGAGATCTCGGAGATCCCGGGCGTGAGCGCGGTGCAGGCGGTCGCGGCGACCGGACTGGTGACGGTCACCTCGAAGGCGCCGCTGGACGAGGAGGCGGTACGGGCGGCCGTCGACGAGGCGGGTTACGAGCTGGTGGGCCGGGCGGCCTGATTACGGTTCGCCGGTCCGTGCGTACGGGTGCGGGTCGCCGCCCTTCGGGGTGCGGCCCGCGCCGTCGCGCGTAACCATTCAAACCTTCACATAATCCCTACAGTTGACACAACGTCCACACTCCGGGACGCAACACCCATACCCCAGGGCCCCGATCTCCAGATCGAGGGCCTTGACCGTATTCGCCCCCATATGGCAAGAGACCCAGATCACACTCATCGGAACGTAACCATTGAGGGGGGTCGCGAGTCTAACCGGGCAGTGCAAGCACCCCGGCGGGACTTGCACTGCACCAGCCGTGTCGGTCTTGGGGGACCGTGCCACGGCTACGCGTGGCCGGGGCGACGTGCCCGGGGAGCTTTGAGCGGCCCTCCCGATGTGCGCGTCCCGGCGGAGCGCGGTGCAACCCGGAACGCCCGGACGGATCCCGTGGGGGGAATCCAACCGGGACAAGGGAGGCGCCCCGCACTCTGGACCCGTGGGGGGATCCGGAGGCGGGGCGCTTCCTGCTTTTGGGGCTTGGTTCTGCACTGTTGGGGGCTCGGTTCACCTCCGGGGCGCAGAAGCCTGTGTCGAGCGGTCGACCGCGCTCAGCCCCTCCATCGTCGGGGCCGGCGCGCGCTCAACCGCTCGACACAGGCGCGCCCCTTCGGCTCACTCGCCCGGGCCGCCCGAGAGCAGGCCCAAGCGTCAGCGCTGCTCGACCGGGACGAAGTCGCGCTCGATGACACCGGTGTAGATCTGGCGCGGGCGGCCGATGCGGGAGCCCGGCTCCTTGATCATCTCGTGCCACTGGGCGATCCAGCCGGGGAGCCGGCCGAGCGCGAAGAGCACCGTGAACATCTCGGTCGGGAAGCCCATGGCCCGGTAGATCAGGCCGGTGTAGAAGTCGACGTTGGGGTAGAGCTTGCGCGAGACGAAGTAGTCGTCGGAGAGCGCGTGCTCCTCCAGCTTCAGGGCGATGTCCAGCAGCTCGTCGGACTTGCCGAGCGCGGAGAGGACGTCGTGCGCCGCCGCCTTGATGATCTTCGCCCGGGGGTCGAAGTTCTTGTAGACGCGGTGCCCGAAGCCCATGAGCTTCACACCGTCTTCCTTGTTCTTCACCTTGCGGATGAAGGCGTCGACGTCGCCGCCGTCGCGCTGGATGCGCTCCAGCATCTCCAGCACGGACTGGTTGGCGCCGCCGTGCAGGGGGCCCCACAGGGCGTTGATGCCGGCGGAGATCGAGGCGAAGAGGTTCGCCTGCGAGGAGCCGACCAGGCGGACCGTGGAGGTCGAGCAGTTCTGCTCGTGGTCGGCGTGCAGGATCAGCAGCTTGTCCAGGGCGCTGACGACGACCGGGTCCAGCTCGTAGTCGGCGGCGGGCACCGAGAAGGTCATCCGCAGGAAGTTCTCGACGTAACCGAGGTCGTTGCTCGGGTAGACGACCGGGTGGCCGACCGACTTCTTGTAGGCGTAGGCCGCGATCGTCGGGAGCTTGGCCAGCAGGCGGATCGTGGAGATGTGGCGCTGCTGCTCGTCGAACGGGTTGTGGCTGTCCTGGTAGAAGGTCGACAGCGCGCTGACCACCGAGGACAGCATCGCCATCGGGTGCGCGTCCCGAGGGAAGCCGTCGTAGAAGCGCTTGACGTCCTCGTGGAGCAGGGTGTGGTAGGTGATGTCCTGCTTGAAGGCCGACAGCTGGTCGACGGTGGGCAGCTCACCGTTGATCAGGAGGTATGCGGTCTCGACGAACGTGCTGCGCTCTGCGAGCTGCTCGATCGGATACCCGCGGTAACGAAGAATTCCCTGCTCACCATCGAGATAGGTGATCGCGGATTTGTACGCCGCGGTGTTGCCGTAACCGGAATCCAGGGTCACCAGACCGGTCTGGGCGCGCAGCTTCGAGATATCGAAGCCCTTGTCGCCGACAGTGCTGTCGACGACCGGGTAGCTGTATTCGCCGTCCCCGTAACGCAGTACTACAGAGTTGTCGCTCACGTCATCCCTCACCGACGTTGTGCCTCTTCTTCGAGGTGCCCTGACTGCCTATACCTTCCCCCATTTGGACCTTGGTTGTGCACTCGGGGTCGGCCATAGGGCCTCATTACGGCACTCAGTGCCGCGCCAGTGTCCCATCCTGCTCCCGTTCGCCCCGATTGGGAAAGAGGAGTGACATCACATCGCCCCGGCGAGCCGGTGAGCCAGCGCCGTACCCCGCCGACCGGCGGAAACCGTGCGGACGGCCTGCCCCAGGGCCTTGCGGGAGCCGACCAGCACCACCAAGCGCTTTGCCCGGGTGACGGCGGTATACAGCAGATTGCGCTGCAGCATCATCCAGGCGCTGGTGGTGACCGGAATCACCACCGCTGGATACTCACTACCCTGCGAGCGATGGATCGTCACCGCATAGGCGTGGGCGAGTTCGTCGAGTTCGTCGAAGTCGTACGGAACCTCCTCGTCCTCGTCGGTGCGGACCGTCAGCCGCTGCTCGACCTCGTCCAGGGCGGTGACCACGCCCACCGTGCCGTTGAAGACGCCGTTGCGGCCCTTTTCGTAGTTGTTCCTGATCTGGGTGACCTTGTCGCCCACCCGGAAGACCCGGCCGCCGAAGCGCCGCTCGGGCAGGTCGGGGCGGGCGGGGGTGATGGCCTGCTGGAGCAGGCCGTTCAGGGCGCCCGCTCCGGCCGGGCCGCGGTGCATCGGGGTCAGCACCTGGACGTCCCGGCGCGGGTCGAGACCGAACTTCGCCGGGATCCGGCGGGCCGCGACGTCCACGGCGAGCCGCCCGGCCTCCTCATTGTCCTCCTCCGCGAAGAGGAAGAAATCGGCCAGCCCGGTGGTCAGCGGCGGGACGCCGGAATTGATGCGGTGGGCGTTGGTGACCACGCCGGACTGCTGGGCCTGCCGGAAGATCCGGGTCAGCCGCACGGCCGGCACGGGGCCGGAGGGGGCCAGCAGGTCCCGCAGCACCTCACCGGCCCCTACGGACGGCAGCTGGTCGACGTCGCCCACCAGGAGCAGGTGGGCGCCCGGCGGGACCGCCTTGACGAGCTTGTTGGCCAGCAGCAGGTCCAGCATGGACGCCTCGTCGACGACCACCAGATCGGCGTCCAGCGGCCGGTCCGCGTCGTAGGCGGCGTCCCCGCCGGGCTTGAGCTCCAGGAGACGGTGGACCGTGGAGGCCTCCGCGCCGGTCAGCTCCGACAGCCGCTTGGCGGCCCGGCCCGTGGGCGCGGCCAGCACGACCGTGGCCTTCTTGGCGCGGGCCAGCTCGACGACCGAGCGGACCGTGAAGGACTTGCCGCAGCCCGGGCCGCCGGTGAGCACCGCGACCTTCTGGGTCAGCGCCAGCCGCACCGCCTCCTGCTGCTCGGGGGCCAGCTCGGCGCCCGTACGGCGGGCCAGCCAGGCCAGCGCCTTGTCCCAGGCGACGTCGCGGAACGCCGGCATCCGGTCCTCGTCCGTGCGCAGCAGCCGGGTCAGCCGCCCGGCGAGCGAGATCTCCGCGCGGTGGAACGGCACCAGATAGACGGCGGTGACCTCCGCGCCGTCCTCCCCGGCGGGCACCTTCTCGCGCACCACGCCCTCCGGCTCCGCGGCCAGCTCGCCCAGGCAGTCGATCACCAGGCCGGTGTCCACCTGGAGCAACTTCACCGCGTCGGCGAGCAGTTGCTCCTCGGGCAGGAAGCAGTGGCCCTGGTCCGTGGACTGCGACAGGGCGTACTGCAGGCCGGCCTTGACCCGGTCCGGGCTGTCGTGCGGGATCCCGACGGACTGCGCGATGCGGTCGGCGGTCAGGAAGCCGATGCCCCAGACGTCGGCGGCGAGCCGGTAGGGCTGGTTGCGGACGACGGAGATCGAGGCGTCGCCGTACTTCTTGTAGATCCGCACGGCGATGGACGTGGAGACCCCGACGCCCTGGAGGAAGACCATGACCTCCTTGATGGCCTTCTGCTCCTCCCAGGCGTCGGCGATCTTCTTGGTGCGCTTGGGGCCGAGGCCCGGGACCTCGATGAGGCGCTGCGGCTCGCGCTCGATGATGTCGAGGGTGTCCACGCCGAAGTGCTGGGTGATGCGGTCGGCGAAGACCGGGCCGATGCCCTTGACCAGACCGGAGCCGAGGTAGCGGCGGATGCCCTGGACGGTGGCGGGCAGCACCGTGGTGTAGTTCTCGCACGTGAACTGCTTGCCGTACTGCGGGTGCGAGCCCCAGCGGCCCTCCATCCGGAGGGACTCCCCCACCTGCGCACCGAGCAGCGCCCCGACGACGGTCAGCAGATCGCCCGCGCCGCGGCCGGTGTCGACCCGGGCGACGGTGTAGCCGTTCTCCTCGTTGGCGTACGTGATCCGCTCCAGGACCCCTTCCACCACGGCTGTGTTGACCATGCCCCGACGGTACCGCCGGGGTCTGACAGCGCGCCGGGCCGGAGTGTCCGCCGACCGTCGTGCGCACCGGCGTGCGCACCGTCGAGGGGCCCGTCCCCCCAGGCCGGGCCCCTCGATTCCCCCTCCCGTGCCGGCCCCGGATCCCCCCGGATCCCTCCCCCTCCTGGGCCAGCGACAGCTATGACTTCCGCCGGCCGTGAACGGTTGCGCGCATCCGCAGAGTTATTTGCCCGTCACCCCTTGTACGAATTCCGTTCACCTGGCGCCGGCGGTCCGGGCTCCGGCCGGGCGGCGACGTGCCGGCGGAAACGGTCCACGATCTCGGCCAGCGCCTCGGTGCCGTCGCGGGCCCACAGCGCCGGGCTGAAGATCTCCACCTCGATCGGCCCCCGGTAGCCGGCCGCCTCGACGCGCTCCCGGAACCAGCGCAGGTCCACCACACCGTCCCCCAACTGCCCGCGGCCCAGCAGGACGCCCTCCGGGAGCGGGGTGACCCAGTCGGCCAGTTGGAAGGCGGCGATGCGGGCGGCGGCCCCGGCCCGGTCGATCTGCGCCCCGGCCGTGTCGTCCCACCACAGGTGGTAAGTGTCCACGACCACCCCGACCCGGTCCGCGGGAAACCGCTCGGCGAGGTCCAGCGCCTGGGCGAGGGTGGAGACCACGCACCGGTCCGCCGCGTACATCGGGTGCAGCGGTTCGATCGCCAGCCGTACGCCCCGTTCCGCGGCGTACGGCGCCAACTCCCCCAGGGCGTCCGCGATCCGCTCCCGGGCGCCGGGCAGGTCCCGGCTGCCGGCCGGCAGCCCGCCCGAGACCAGCACCAGGGTGTCCGTCCCCAGGGTGGCGGCCTCGTCGACCGCCGCCCGGTTGTCGTCCAGGGCCGCCGCCCGCTCACCGGGGTCGAGCGCGGTGAGGAACCCGCCCCGGCACAGGCTGCTGACCCGCAGCCCGGCCGCGCGGACCAGCCGGGCGGCCGCGGCCACGCCGTACGCCCGCACGGGCGCGCGCCACAGCCCGACCGCCGGGACGCCGGCCCGTACGCAGCCGTCGGCGAGTTCGGGCAGCGACCACTGGCGGAGGGTCTCCTGATTGAGGCTCAGGCGGGAGAGATCGGTGGTGTGGGTGAGGTCGGTGGGGGTGGTGACGTCGGCAGGGACGGTGAGGTCGGTGGGGCCGGTGAGGTCCGTGGGGCCGGTGAGGTCGTCGGTCATGCGGGGGCTCCCGGGTGCTCCGCTGCGCCCGATGCCGGGGCCGCGCCTGCGCCCGCGCCCGAGGCCGGGGCCTGGGCCGGCGCCTCGCCCTGGGCCGCGCCCGCGCCCGGAGCCGGGGCCGGGACCGGGAAGGCGTCCTCGGCCCCGTGTACGGACAGCAGGCGGCGCATCCGGTGGGCGGCGAGGTCAGGGTCCGGGAACAGGCCGAGTGCGGCGGCGAGTTCGTGGGCGCGTTGCAGATGGGGCAGCGAGCGGGCCGACTGGAGGCCGCCGACCATGGTGAAGTGCGACTGGTGGCCCGCCAGCCAGGCCAGCAGGACGACGCCGGTCTTGTAGTGGCGGGTGGGTTCCTGGAAGAGGTGGCGGGCCAACGTGACGGTGGGGTCGAGGAGTTCGCGGAAGCCGGCCGGGTCGCCGGTGTCGAGATGGCGGACGGCCTCGGCCGCCAAGGGGGCCAGCGGGTCGAAGACGCCGAGCAGGGCGTGACTGAAGCCCTGCTCGTCGCCCGCGATCAGTTCGGGGTAGTGGAAGTCGTCACCGGTGTAGCAGCGCACTCCCGGCGGCAGGCGGCGGCGCAGTGCGCGCTCCCGTGGGGCGTCCAGCAAGGAGATCTTGACGCCGTCGACCTTGCCGGGGTGGGCGGCGATGACCGCGAGGAGGGTGGCGGTGGCCGCGTCCAGGTCGGCGGATCCCCAGTAGCCCGCGAGCGCCGGGTCGAACATCGGGCCCAGCCAGTGCAGGACGACCGGTTGGGCGGCCTGGCGGAGGAGGTGGCCGTAGACGTCGAGGTAGTCCTCGGGGCTGCGGGCCGCGGCGGCGAGCGCGCGGGAGGCCATCAGGACGGCCTGCGCACCGGCCGCCTCGACGACCGCGAGCTGCTCCTCGTAGGCGGCCCGGATCACGGCGAGCGATCCGGCGGTGATCTGGTCGGTGCCGGCGCCGCAGACCAGCCGGCCGCCGGCCGCGCGGGCCTCGGCGCCGGAGCGGCGGATCAGTTCGGCGGCGACGGGCCAGTCCAGGCCCGTCCCGCGCTGCGCGGTGTCCATCGCCTCGGCCACGCCCAGGCCGTGCGACCAGAGGTGGTGGCGGAAGGCGAGGGTGGCGTCCCAGTCGAGGGCGGCCGGCCCGTCCGGGCTGGTGTCGGCGTACGGATCGGCGACGACGTGGGCGGCGGCGAAGACGGTGCGGGACCGCAACGGGGAGCGGGTTCCGGGCGCCGGGGCGGCCGCGGGCCCGGATGTGGAGGCGGCGCCGCCGGGTGTCCGGGCGGTCACCGGTCCAACTCCGGGACGTCCAGGCGGCGGCCCTCCGCGGAGGACCGGGCGCCCAGTTCGGCGAGCTGGACGCCGCGGGCGCCGGCCGCCAGGTCCCAGCGCCAGGGCCCGTCGCGGACGACATGGCGCAGGAAGAGCTCCCACTGCGCCTTGAAGCCGTTGTCGAAGTCGGCGTTGTCGGGGACCTCCTGCCACTGCGCGCGGAACGGTTCGGCCACCGGGAGGTCGGGGTTCCAGACGGGTCGGGGGGTGACGGAGCGGTGCTGCACCCGGCAGCCGCGCAGCCCGGCGACGGCGGAGCCCTCGGTGCCGTCCACCTGGAACTCCACGAGTTCGTCGCGGTGCACCCGGACCGCCCAGGAGGAGTTGAGCTGCGCGACGATGCCGCCGGCCAGTTGGAACACGGCGTAGGCGGCGTCGTCGGCGGTGGCGTCGTACGGCGTGCCGGACTCGTCCCAGCGGCGCGGGAGGTGGGTGGTCAGCTGCGCCTGGACGGTGCGGACCGGGCCGAAGAGTTCGTGCAGGACGTACTCCCAGTGCGGGAACATGTCGGCCGCGATGCCGCCGCCGTCCTCGGCCCGGTAGTTCCAGGAGGGGCGCTGGGCCGGCTGCCGGTCGCCCTCGAAGACCCAGTAGCCGAACTCGCCGCGTACGGACAGGATCCGGCCGAAGAAGCCGCCCTCGACGAGGCGGCGGAGTTTGCGCAGGCCGGGGAGGAAGAGCTTGTCCTGGACGACGCCGTTCTTGACGCCGGCCTCCTGGGCGAGCCGGGCGAGTTCGAGGGCGCCGGCGAGGCTGCTCGCGGTGGGCTTCTCGACGTAGAGGTGCTTGCCGGCCGCGATCGCTTTCTGCACGGCCTCCTCGCGGGCGGCGGTGACCTGGGCGTCGAAGTAGATCTCGACGGTGTCGTCGGCCAGTACGGCGTCGAGGTCGCAGGACCACTCGGGCAGGCCGTGCCGCTCGGCCAGGGCGCGCAGCTTCTGCGGGGAGCGGCCGACCAGCACCGGCTCCGGCCAGATGACCGTGCCGTCGTCCAGGGGGAGTCCGCCCTGGTCACGCAGGGCGAGGAGGGAGCGGACCAGGTGCTGGCGGTAGCCCATGCGCCCGGTCACGCCGTTCATGGCGATGCGTACGGTCCTGCGTGTCACGGCCCGGCCTCTCTCCCCCTGGTGCGGGGGCGGCTTCCTCGGTGGCGGGTGGAGCAGCGGCGTGGTGCAGCGGGAACGGAGGTGGAGCAAGCGCGTTCCATGGTGGCATCGCGGCGGCCGCGGGGGACGGCCGCCGGACGGGCCGGCCAGGCTGCCGGCGCATTGGTGGTGCGCGGAGCGGCTCCGGTCGTTACCCTTGACTCAGTCAACGGTGAGGTGGTCCACGATGACAACCGAAGCACCCTCCAACGCCCGGTCCGGCAGCGCGCCGGAGGGCGACGCCGCGGCGTCCGATCCCGGCGCCGACGTCCGTGAGCTGCGCAGGTTCAACCGCTTCTACACCAACCTGATAGGCGCGCTCGACTACGGTCGGCACCTCTACACCCCGTTCACCCTCACCGAGGCGCGGGTGCTCTACGAACTCGCCCACCAGGAGCGGGTGGATGCGGCGGATCTGCGTGCCTCGCTGTCCCTGGACGCCGGGTATCTCAGCCGGCTGCTCGGCAAGTTCGAGGAGCGGGAGCTGATCAGCCGCGGCAGGTCCGCGCAGGACCCGCGCCGCCAGCGGATCACGCTCACCGGGAACGGCCGGGAGGCGGCCGGGCTGCTGGAGGAGCGCTCCCAGGAGGCCGCGGGCTCCCTGCTCCGGCACCTTCCGGCGGCGGACCGGGCCCGCCTGGCGGACGCGATGCGGACCATCCGCGCCCTGCTCGGCGACGACCCGGCGGCCACCGGCGAGGCACCTCCGGCCTCCTCCCCCACGGTCACCCTGCGCACCGCCCGCCCCGGTGACCTCGGCTGGATGGTCGAGCGGAACGCCGCGCTCTACGCCGCCGAGTACGGCTTCGACCTGAGCTACGAGGCGCTGGTCGCCCGGATCGTCGCGGAGTACGCCGAGGCGTTCGACCCGCGGTGGGACCGCACCTGGGTGGCGGAGCTGGACGGCGCCAGGGCCGGTGCGGTGATGTGCGTACGGGACGGCCGGCCGGGCGTGGCCCGGTTGCGGCTGCTGCTGGTGGAGCCGTCCGCGCGGGGCCACGGCCTCGGGCGGCAACTCGTCGGCGCCTGTGTCGATTTCGCGCGGGACGCCGGGTACGAGGAGATGGTGCTGTGGACGAATTCCGTCCTCGGCGCGGCCCGCCGGATCTACCGGCGGGCCGGCTTCGAGCTGGTCTCGGAGACGCCGCACCACAGCTTCGGGCAGGACCTGGTCGGCCAGGACTGGCGGCTGTCGCTGCGCGGGGCGGGCACGTAGGACGACCACGGAGGAGAGGAGCGCGGGCATGACCGGAACGGACGGCACGCAGGGCACGGGCGACGAGGGCGGGCCGGGCGGCACCCCGCCGGCCGGGGCTCCGGGCCGGGCGGCGGCGCCGCCCTTGCGCCTGGCGTTCTCCACGCTCGGGGTGCCGGGCATGCCGGTCGCCGACGTGGTGCGGCTGGCTGCCGGGGCCGGCTATCAGGGGGTGGAGCTGCGGGCCCATCCGGAGGAGCCGGTGCATCCGCTGATCGGGGCGCGGGAGCGGGCCGCGGTGCGCGCGGAGTTCGCGGCGGCCGGGGTGGAGATCCTCTCCGTCGCCGGATACGCCCGGGTCGCGGCCGAGCGGGACGCGGCGGGCGAGGAGGAGCTGGCGCACGAGCTGTCCGAGCTGGTGCTGCTCGCCGCGGACCTGGGGGCGCCGTATGTGCGGGTGTTCCCCGGCGGCGGGGAGCGGCCGGCGGAGGAGGCGGACGCGGATGCCGCCCGGCGGCTCGCCGCGGTGGCGCCGCTCGCGGCCGAGCGGGGCGTCCGGGTGCTGCTGGAGACCCATGACTCGCACGGCACCGGCGCGGCCGCCGCGCGGGTGCTGGGCCTGGTCGGGCACCGCAGCGTCGGCGCGCTGTGGGACGTGCTGCACACCTGGCGCGGTGGTGAGCGGCCCGTCGACACCCGGGCGGCACTTGCTCCGTATCTGGGCTATGTGCAGGTCAAGGACGTGGTGTCGGCGGCGGATCCGCGTCCGGTGCCGCTCGGTGCGGGCGCCCTGCCGCTGGCGTCCGCGCTGGCCGCGCTCGGTCCGGAGCCGGCGGCGGCGCACGGTCCGGTGCCCGCGCCGGAGGGCGGTTTCGGCCTGGGCGCGGGCGGCTGGCTGTGCTGGGAGTACGAGAAGCGCTGGTTCCCCGAGACGCCCGAGCTGCCCGGGTTGCTGGCCGCGGGCCGGGAGCATCTGCGGTGGCTGCTCGACGGGGTGGCGGCCGGTGCCGCGGCGGGCGACGCCGTCGGCGTGTCTCCCGCGGTCCCTCCCACACCCCCGGCCGGCGTGCAAGAGGAGGGCGGCACCCCCGACCGGAGTGATTGACCGACAATAGTTTTCCGGCTATCCGTGTCTCCTTGGAAGTTTCCTTCAACGAGTCCTGTACGAGGTCGAGGAAGCCCTCCGGAAGGAGCGCGGATGCACTCCAGACGTACCGTTCTGACCACCGCGGCCGGTGCCGTCGCCGCCTGTGCGGCGGGTGCCGGGCCCGCCGTGGCGGCGCCGGTCACCGGCCGCCGGCCCGCCCCCGATGCCGCCGCCCGGGACCGGCTGCGCCGCCTGATCGCCCGGATGACCCCACAGGAGAAGGTCGGCCAGCTCTTCGTGATGCGGGTCTACGGCGAATCGGCGACCGACCCCGCCCCGGCCGACGTGGCCGCCAACCAGAAGGAGATCGGGGTCGCCAACGCGGCGGAGCTGATCGCGAAGTACCACGTCGGCGGCATCATCTACTTCGGCTGGGCGCACAACACCCGTGAGCCGCACCAGATCGCCGAGCTGTCCAACGGCATCCAGAAGGCCGCGGCCGCCCAGCGCGTGCCCGTACCGGTGCTGATCTCCACGGACCAGGAGCACGGCATAGTGGCCCGGGTCGGCGCGCCCGCGACGCTGTTCCCCGGCGCGATGGCGCTCGGCGCCGGCGGCTCCCGCGACGACGCCCGTACGGCGGGCCGGATCGCCGGGCAGGAGCTGGCCGCCATGGGCATCCGGCAGGACTACGCGCCGGACGCGGACGTGAACGTCAACCCGGCCAACCCGGTCATCGGAGTACGGTCCTTCGGCGCCGATCCGCAGGCGGTGGCCCGTATGGTCGGCGGGCAGGTGAGGGGCTATCAGGACGGCGGGGTGGCCGCCTGCGCCAAGCACTTCCCCGGCCACGGCGACACCGATACCGACAGCCATGTGGGGCTGCCGTACATCCACCACACCGCCGAGGAGTGGGAGCGGCTGGACGCGCCGCCGTTCAAGGCGGCGATCGCCGCCGGGATCGACTCGATCATGACGGCGCACATCGTCGTGCCGGCGTTCGACGCGAGCGAGGACCCGGCGACGCTGTCCCGGCCGATCCTCACCGGCCTGCTGCGCGAACGCCTCGGCTACGACGGGGTGGTGGTGACGGACTCGCTGGGCATGGAGGGCGTACGGAAGAAGTACGGCGACGCCCGGGTGCCGGTCCTCGCGCTGAAGGCCGGTGTGGACCAGCTGCTGAACCCGCCGGACCTGTCGGTGGCGCACGGCGCCGTCCTGACGGCACTGCGGGACGGGGAACTGTCCGAGCACGACCTCGACGCGAAGCTGCTGCGGATCCTGCTGCTGAAGGAGCGGCGGGGGCTGTTCGACGACCCGTACACCAGCCGGGGCGAGGTGGACCGGGTCGTCGGGACGCGGGGCCATCTGGCGGCCGCGGACCGGATCGCGGACCGTACGACGACGCTGCTGCGCAATGACGCCGGGGTGCTGCCGCTGTCCCGCCGGCGGGAACGGCGGGTGCTGGTGGTGGGCGTCGACCCGGCCGCGCCCTCGGGCACCGGTGGCCCACCGACCACGGTCCTGGCGCGGGCCCTGGACGAGCTGGGTTTCACGGCCACCGCGCAGTCGACCGGCATGTCGCCGACGTCCGCGCAGATCGACGCGGCGGTGGCGGCGCTGGGCGAGCGGGACGCGGTGGTGGTGGCCACGTACAACGTGACCGCCGGCTCGTCGCAGCGGAAGCTGGTCGAGGCACTGCTGGCCACCGGGAAGCCGGTGGTGCAGCTGGCGGTGCGCAATCCGTACGACATCGCGCAGCTGGCCGGCGTCAAGGCGGCGCTGGCGAGCTATTCGTGGACGGACGTGGAGCTGCGGGCGGCGGCCCGGGTGATCGCCGGGCGGCGGGATCCGGTGGGCCGGCTGCCGGTGGCGATAATGCGCGCCGACGTCCCGGACAAGGCGCTGTACCAGATCGGGCACGGCCTGTCGTACTGAGCCGGTGCGGGTGCGGCGCGCTCCCCGTGGTCGCGGGGAGCGCGCCGGCCGGTCGGCCCGTCAGCCGGTGAGCCGGTCCGCCCGTCAGGGGCGGAGCATCGGCATCCGGCGGGTCTCCTGCTTGTCCAGCTTCTTGTTGTCCGGGGCCAGCGGGGCCGGAGTGCTGCCCGCGGGCGCCGGCACACCGGCCCAGGCGAGGAGTTCGGCGGTGGCCTTGGTGCGGTCGGCGTCCTTCAGCTTGGCGATGTTGGAGCCGTGGTTGCCGCCCGGCACGGTGAAGACGTACGAGTCACGGGAGCCCTTGCCGAGCTCGAAGTGCTCCGAACTCCACGGGTCGTACTGGCCGTTGACGAACATCATCCGCCGGGCGTGGTGGCGCACCCAGCGGTCGACGTCGGGCATCGCGCGCTTGTCGAAGCGCATCGGGATGTCCTTCGGCACGAAGGTGCGGGAGTTGTTGATGCCGGGGTACTTCAGCAGGCCGGCCAGGTTCGGGTAGCCGTAGCCGGGCTCGCCGAGCTGGGTGCCCGCCTGGTAGTAGTACGGCAGGTAGGGCTCCATGCCCTGGTCGGTATAGCTGTCGAAGCCGCCGACCTTGTCCATCCACTTCCACAGCTCGTCCGTGGAGGCGGTGGGCTTGGGGATCTCGGCGCAGGCGGTCTCGGCGGGCTGGTACTGCCAGAACCCGAACACCAGGTCCGTGACCATGACTTCGTAGGCCCGGTCGGCGCTGCCGGTGTTCGTGAAGGTCTGCTTCTCCTTGGCGGCCCAGTCCTGGAAGCGCTTGACCATCTCCCCGCGGCGCAGCAGGGCCTCGCGTTCGACGGCGGCGAGGTCGGCGCGGCACTGGGCGGTGCCGACGTGCTGGAAGAACCGGTCGTAGGCGGAGTCCTCGTCGTTGTTGACGTCGTTGGGCGCGACGTAGGCGACGGTGCCGTTCATGTCGTGCGGGAAGAAGCGGCGGTAGTAGGTGGCGGTCATGCCGCCCTTGCTGCCGCCGGTGGCGATCCAGTTCTTGCCGTAGATGCGGTGCAGCGCCCGGAAGATGCGGTGCTGGTCGGTGGCGGCCTGCCGGATGTCGAGCTTCTTCCAGTCGGTGGGCGTGGGCCGCGACGGGGTGAAGTACCGGTATTCCAGGGAGACCTGGTTGCCGTCGATGATCTTCGTGGGTTCGCTGCGGGACGGCGTGGTGCTGACGTTGTAGCCGGAGGTGAAGAACACCGTCGGGCGGTCCACGGACTTGTGCAGCACGGTCAGTCGCTGCTGGAAGGTCCCCTTGGACGGGTGTTCGTGGTCGATCGGCTGGGTGTAGTTCAGGACGAAGTACCGGTAGCCGTCGACCGGCTTCTCCTCGACGAGGCTCATGCCCGGTATCGCGAGGATCCGGTCCTTGATGTCCTTGGTCGTCGGCTCGGCGGCGGTGGCCGCTCCCGCCTGGGCGCTGCCGGCTGTGGCCGTGCCTATGAGCACGGCGAGCGACAGCAGCCATCTGGTGGCCTTGCGCATGCACCCTCCCCTTGGGATTGCAAAGGTCGGGCTGAACCTATCTGCGCACCGGGGGCACCACCAGCCCCCGGGGGCCGTCCGGGGGCCGGCGGCCGGGCGGCGGGGGCGCGGAAGGGAGCAGGGCGGCGGCCGGGCCACGGAGGCCCAGGGGGTACGGCGGCCGGGCCGCGTCGGGACCGGCCGCCGCGTACGGAGCGTCAGGCCACCAGCTCCTCCTCGCCCTCGCCGGTGAACGTGCGCCACAGCTCGGCGTAGCGGCCGTCGCGGGCGAGGAGTTGGTCGTGGCTGCCGTCCTCGGCTATTCGGCCGCGGTCCAGGACCACGACCCGGTCGGCGCGGGCGGCGGTGGTCAGGCGGTGCGCCACGACCAGGGTGGTGCGGCGGCCGACGAGGCGGTCGGTGGCCTGGTTGACGACGGCCTCGGTGGCGAGGTCGAGGGCGGCGGTGGCCTCGTCGAGCAACAGCACGTCCGGGTCGACGAGTTCGGCGCGGGCCAGCGCGAGCAGCTGGCGCTGGCCGGCGGAGAGGTTGCGGCCGCGTTCGGCGACCTCGTGGAGGTAGCCGCCCTCCAGGGTGGCGATCATGGCGTGCGCGCCGACGGCGCGGGCGGCGGCCTCGACCTCGGCGTCGGTGGCGTCGGGGCGGCCGTAGGCGATGGCGTCGCGGACCGTGCCGGCGAAGAGGTAGGGCTCCTGGGGGACGACGCCGAGGCGGCGGCGGTAGCCGGTCAGGTCCAGCTCGCGCAGGTCGGTGCCGTCGACGCGGACCGCGCCCGAGGTCGGGTCGTAGAACCGCGCGACCAGCTTGACCAGGGTGGACTTGCCGGCGCCGGTCTCGCCGACGAAGGCCACGGTCTGGCCCGCGGGGACGGTGAGGCTGACCCCGGCCAGCGCGGGGGTCTCCCCCGTGCCGTACCGGAAGTGGACGTCGTCGAAGGTGAGCTCACCGCGCAGCGCGGGCACCTCCCGGGGGCGCTCGGCAACGGGGGTGGAAGTCGGCTCGCGCAGCAGTTCCTGGATGCGGCCCAGCGAGACGGACGCCTGCTGGTAGCCGTCGAAGACCTGGGAGAGCTGCTGGACGGGGGCGAAGAACAGGTCGATGTAGAGCAGGTAGGCGACCAGCGCGCCGGCGGTCAGGGTGTTCGCGCTCACCCGGTCGGCGCCGACGATCAGGACCAGCGCCGCCGCAACGGACGACAGCAGCTGCACGAAGGGGAAGTAGATCGATATCAGGAACTGGCCGTGGACCCGGGCCCGGCGGTAGGCGTCGCTGCGGGCCGCGAACCGCGCGGCGCCGCTGTGCTCACGGCGGAACGCCTGGACGATCCGCAGGCCGGCGACGCTCTCCTGGAGGTCGGCGTTGACGCTGCTGATCCGCTCGCGGGCGAGTTCGTACGCCTTGACGCTCTGCTTGCGGAAGAAGTACGTGCCGATGACCAGGGGCGGGAGGGTGGCGAAGACGACCAGGGCCAGCTGGAGGTCGATGGCCAGCAGGGCGATGAGGATGCCGAAGAAGGTCAGCATCGAGACCAGGGCGGTGACCAGCCCGGTCTGCAGGAATGTCGACAAGGCGTCAATGTCGGTGGTCATCCTGGTCATGATCTTGCCGGTCAGCTCGCGCTCGTAGTAGTCGAGCCCGAGGCGCTGCAGCTGCGCGAAGATCTTCAGGCGGAGGGAGTACAGCACCCGCTCGCCGGTGCGGCCGGTCATGCGGTTGCCGCCGAACTGGGCGGCCCACTGGGCGAGTACCACGACGAGGGCGAGCACCGCGGCCGTCCACACACCGGCCAGCACCCCGCGGCGGACGCCCTCGTCGATGCCCTGCCGGATCAGGACGGGCAGCAGCAGCCCGGCGACGGCGTCGACGGCGACCAGGGCCAGGGCGACGGCCAGCGGGGCGCCGAAGCCGTGCAGCAGCCGGCGCAGGCCGTAGGAGCGCTCGGGGCGGACGGCCCGGTCCTCGTCTATGTCCGGGGTGTCTGTGGCCGGCGGGAGCGCGGCGACCTGGTCGAGCAGGGTGGGGGTCGCGGGGCCGGCGGTCGCGGCGGCCATTCCGGGGCCGGTGGCGGCCGCCGCGCGGGGCACCACCCCGGCCGCGCCGGCCTCGGCGTCCTGTTCGCGGCGGACCCACAGCTCGGGGGTGATCTCGGGGGTGACGGTGTCGTCGGCCGGCTCTGCGCTCTCCGGTCCGGCGCTCTCCGGTACGTCGGTACCGGGTGCGTACGCGTACTCCAGCAGCCCGCTCGCCGCGAATTCGCCGTCGAAGGCGCCGGCCAGCTCGCCCGCCGGATCCCGCTCGACGCCGCCCAGCTCCTCCGGGTCGGTCAGCAGCGCGCGGTAGAGCGGACATCGCTCCGCCAGCTCCTCCTGGGTGCCGACGTCGACCAGCCGCCCGCCGTCGAGGACGGCGACCCGGTCGGCGAGCGCCAGGGTGGAGGCGCGGTGCGCGATGAGCAGGGTGGTCCGGCCCGCCATGACGCCGCGCAGCGCCTCGTGGATCTCGTGCTCGACGCGGGCGTCGACGGCGGAGGTGGCGTCGTCGAGGACCAGCAGGCGGGGGTCGGTGAGGATCGCGCGGGCCAGGGCGATGCGCTGCCGCTGGCCGCCGGAGAGGGTCAGCCCCTGCTCGCCGACCTCGGTGTCGTAGCCGTGGGGGAGCTCGGAGATGAAGCCGTCGGCCTGCGCGGCGCGGGCCGCCGCGCGGATCTCGGCGTCGGTGGCGCCCGGATTGCCGTAGGCGATGTTGTCGCGGATCGAGTCGGAGAACAGGAAGCTGTGCTCGGGGACCAGGCCGATGGCGGCGCGCAGCGAGGCGAGGGTGAGGTCGCGGACGTCGTGGCCGCCGACCAGGACGCGGCCGGCGGAGACGTCGTAGAAGCGGGGCAGCAGCAGCGAGACGGTGGATTTGCCGCTGCCGGACGTGCCGACCACGGCGACCGTCTCGCCGGGCTCGATGCGCAGGGAGAAGCCGTCGAGGACCGGGCGGGCGCCGTCGCCCGTGCCGTAGCCGAAGGTGACCTCGTCGAACTCGACGGTGGCGGGGGCGTCGGCGGGCAGCTCATGGGCGTCCGGCCGTTCCGTCAGCGCCGGTTCGGTGTCGATGAGCTCGTAGACCCGCTCGACGCCGGCCCGGGCCTGCTGTCCGACGGTCAGCATCATCGCGAGCATCCGGACCGGTCCGACCAGCTGCGCGAGGTAGGTGGAGAACGCGACGAAGGTGCCGAGGGTGACCTGGCCGCGGGTGGCCATCCAGCCGCCGAGGGCCAGCATCGCGACCTGGCCGAGCGCGGGGACGGCTTGCAGGGCGGGGGTGTAGCGGGCGTTGAGGCGGACCGTGCGCAGCCGGCCGGCGAACAGCTTGCGGCCGGCCTCGCGGAGCTTGCCGGTCTCCTGCTCCTCCTGCCCGAAGCCCTTGACGACCCGGACGCCGGAGACCGCGCCGTCCACGACCCCGGCGACCGCGGCCGCCTGGCCCTGGGCGTACCAGGTGGCGGGGAAGAGCCGGGAGCGGCTGCGCTTGGCGATGAACCACAGGGCGGGCGCGACGGCCAGCGCGATGACCGTGAGCAGCGGGGAGAGCACCGCCATCACGACCAGCGAGATCACGAAGAGCAGAACGCTTCCGATCATCATCGGAAGCATGAACAGCAGGCTCTGGATCAGCTGGAGGTCGCTGGTGGCGCGGCCGACGACCTGCCCGGTGCTCAGCTCGTCCTGACGGCGGCCGTCGAGCCGGGATATCGCGCCGTACATACGGGTGCGCAGGTCGTGCTGGATGTCCAGGGCGAGGCGTCCGCCGTAGAAGCGGCGGAGGTAGGTGAGGACGTAGACGACCACGGCGGCGGCGATCAGCAGGCTCGCCCAGGGGGCGAGGGCCCGCCGGTGGCTGACGATGACGTCGTCGATGATCAGCTTCGGTACGAGCGGGACCAGCGCCATCACCGCCATCCCGGCCAGCGACGACCCTAGGGCGAGCAGCACGTCCTTGCGGTACTGCCAGCAATCCCTGGTCAACCGCCGTGCCCAGCCGGCCCCTGCCGTATCCGTGTCCGTGTCCGTCCCCGCCACCCGGTGCCTCCCGCGCCTCGACGTCTACCGCAAGGCACCAACACCGCCCGGTATGAATTTCATCCCGCTGCAACAATCCGACGGTTGCGGACCGGATCGTGCGCCGTGCGCAGCACGCCGTGCGCCGGCCGGCCCAGGGGGACCGGCGGGCGCACGGCGTGCTCACCGGGAGCGGCGATCGGGCGGGGTGATCAGTTCACCCGCTGCACGGTCAGCTCCGAGATGCCCGGGTGCGGCCGGGGCTTCCCGTCGGCCGCCGGCGTCCGGTCGCCGTGCACCGTGACCCGGACGTACCGGACCGGGCCGTGGCCGGCCGAACCGGCCGCCGTCCAGTGCCTGCCGTCCCGCGACACCTGGACGAGGAAGGACTTCGGACGGGCCGAGGTCCAGTGCGGAGCGATCTTCCCGATCCGGGTGGCCCGGCCGAGGTCGACGGTGAGGGTGCCGTCCGCCGCGTTCGGCACCCAGCCGGTGGTGGCGTTGCCGTCCACCGCGCCGACCGCGTACATGCCGGGCTCCTCGGAGGTGGCGGTCGCCGGGGTGCAGCGGGCGGCGTTCGTGGTGGCGGCCAGGTCGGGCCGGCGGGTCTTGAGGACGGCCGGGACGCCGCGGCTGACGATCTGCTCGCCCTGGGGCGACTCGATTCGCATCGGCGCACCCGAGGTCAGCCGCACGGTGGTCTGGTGCGCGCCGATGGCGATGTCGTAGGTCCGTCCCTGCCAGTGCAGACCGCGCAGGGTGACGCCGTCGGCGAGCTGCGGCGGCAGCAGCGGGTCGAGGTGCACCCGGTCCTCGCGCAGCCGCAGTCCGGTCAGGCCGTTGGTGAAGGTCTGCAGGAAGCCGCCCTTGCCGGTGAGGAAGTCCTGTGCGGGCCGGCCGGCGTGCGGGTCGTCGGCGCCGGCCTTGTTGCCGCGCGCCTCGGAGAACTGCGCGAACGGGCCGCGCACGAACGGCTTGATGGAGCGGAGCAGGTAGGTGTACGTGGAGCAGCCGGCCTCGCCGATGCCCGCCGCGTCGATGGCGTGCACCGAGTCGGTCATGGCCGGGCCGTCCGGGTCGGTGTGCGCGGCGTAGAAGTCCAGCGTGCGGGCCGCCCGGGCCTGCGACATCGGCCATTCCAGCGGGTACATCAGCAGCACGGTGTCGGCCTGCTTGATGGTGGTCCCCTTGTAGCCGGCGTACTGCTCGAAGACCTTCTTCTTCGCGTCGTAGGGGATGCGCAGCTTGTCGGCGATGGTGTTCCAGGAGGCCGGCGCGTGCTCGCCGAGGACGGCGGCGATCCGGGTGGCGTGGCGCAGGGCGGTGGCGGCGCCGGCGTTGGTGAAGACGCCGTCGTTGACGCCGTTGCTGTACTCGTCGGGCCCGGCGACGTTCTTGATCGAGTAGCTGCCGTCGGCGTTGCGGGTGGCCCGGGAGGCCCAGAACTGGGCGATGCCCTTCAGGACCGGCCAGCCGCGCGAGCGCAGCCAGGCGGTGTCCTTGGTGGCGAGGTAGTACTGCCAGGTGGCCAGGGAGATGTCACCCATCAGGTGGTTCTGGGTCTTGCAGTGCGGCGGGTCCCAGCTGTGGCACTCGTTCCACAGGTCGCCCTTGCTGCCGCTGGTCCAGGCGTAGAACAGCCCGTCGTAGCCGAGCTTGCGGGCGTTCTCGCGGGCGCCGGCGCGGGTCTTGTAGCGGTAGTCGACGATCGACTTCGCGAGGTCGGGGTGGGTGGCGAGCAGGCCCGGGTACATCCAGGTCTCGGCGTCCCAGAAGATCTCACCGGCGTAGTTGTCGCTGGTCAGGCCGGTGGGGCCGATGCTGTTGCGGCTGCCGGCGCGGACGCTGGACAGCAGGCCGTACTGCGCCGAGCGCACCCAGGTCTGCAGGTCGTGCTGCCCCTTGACCTCGATGTCGCTGCGCCACAGCTGCCGCCAGGCGGCGGTGTGCCGGGCGAAGAGCTCCTGCCAGCCGCGGCTCGCGGCCCGCCGGGAGGCCGCGTCGGCGGCGGCGCGCGGGTGGCGGGAGGTCAGCGCGGTGTCCACGCCGACGTACTTGGCCAGTTCGTACGAGCGGCCGCTGCGGACCTGGAAGGTCAGCTGCTGGCGGTTGCTGAGGGAGGCGGTCCGGCCGGATTGCGGGGCCCCGCTGGGCGCGGTGGCCCGGACGCCGGGGCCGGGGCGCAGGGTGGAGGCCACCGCGCCCTCGGTGCGGGTGCCGTCCGTGCGGAAGCCGACGTCCATGGTCCCGCCGGCGGCGTCCTTGGAGGCGGAGGGTGTGCCGGAGGCCGTCATCCGGCGGGCGCCGCGGCCGTCGAGGGCGTCGGTGACGGTGGCGGCGCCGCTCCAGTGGGGCGTCATGCGCAGCCGCACCGCGCCGGTGTGCGCGTCGGTGCGGTCGGTGAGCACGTCGTAGACCAGGTCGGTGCGGCGGCCGTCGGCGGCCGTCCAGGTCAGCGAGGTGCGGACGAAGCCGCAGCGCAGCGAGAGGGACTGGCGGTAGTGCGAGATCCGGCCGGGTGCGGTGGCCGAGGAGAAGGTGTCGGGGTGGGCGCCGCCGGTGCCGACGTTCAGCGTGGTCCAGGTGGGGAGCGCGGCGATGGCCTGGCGGCCCTGGACGTCCTTGGGGCCCTTGGCGTACAGCCCGGAGACGAAGGAGCCGTCGTAGGCGGGCGTCTTCAGGGGCCAGCCGGTCTGGCCGCCGGGGGCCGCGTAGCCGGTGCCGTTGGGCGGGACGCGCTGGCCGAGGTAACCGTTGCCGACGAAGGCGTGGTAGCTGTCCGCCGGGTCGATCTTGTCGGAGGTGGCGGTCCAGCCGTCGCCGTCGTGGCCGTTCAGGCAGGGCCCGTGCGGGCCCGCGGGCGGTTCCGGCGGCGGGCCCCCGGACGGGGCGGCGGCCGAGGCAGAGACCGGTGCGAGGACCGCGACCAGGGCGGCCGCGACGAGCGGCGCGAGGGTCTTGCGGGAGCGCCGGGCGGTGCGGCCCGGAGGCGGCCCGGCCGGGTCGCGGGAGGGCAGGCGGGCGGGGTGACGTGTCGAATCTTCCATGGTTCTCCGTCATCCATGAAGAGCCCGTGCCGCGGGTCCGCGCCACGGGCACCACGTGAACATCATCAGGCCCCCGCCATGTCGGCACCCTAAGCCGACTACCCCGTTCGGGTCACGGCCGCCTCGGGGCGAATTGCCGGCAAAGGACACCCATCCACCTCCCAGCCGCCCGCCATAGCGCGCCGATTGGTCAAAAGGCCCCAGGTACGGCACACTTTTAGACTGACCAGTCAGACCAAATGGGGAGGGGTTGTGAACACCACCCGCAAGGGGGCGGCGGTCCACGCCACGGGGATAGGAGTGCGGGGCCCACGCGGCTGGGCCTTCCGGGGCGTCGACATCACCGCCGAGCCGGGCTCGCTGATCGCCGTCGAGGGGCCCTCGGGCTCCGGGCGCACCTGCCTGCTGCTCGCCCTGACCGGCCGGATGCGGATCTCCGAGGGTTCGGCCACCGTCGCCGGCTTCCCGCTGCCGAAGCGGATGGGTACGGTCCGCGGCCGTACCGCGCTCGCCCACGTCCCGGGCGTCGCCGATCTGGAACCGGCGCTCACCGTCGGCGAACACCTCAAGGAACAGGCCCTGTTGGGCCGTCGACTCGCCAACTCCCCGGCACTGCCCTGGGGCAGGCGCCACAAGGAGGCCACCCGGGCCCGGATCGACGCCGCGCTGGCGGCCGCCGGACTCGACCCCGACACCCTCCCCAAGGGCCTGCGGACCTGTGTCCGCGACCTGGAACGGCTGGAGGCGCTGCGGCTGTCGATCGCGCTCGCGGTCATGCAGGACCCGCATCTGCTCGCCGTCGACGACGTCGACCTCAAGCTGTCCCCGGCCGAACGCGACCTGGCCTGGCAGCTGTTGCGGGACCTCGCGCTGGCCGGCATCACCGTGGTGGCGGCCGGCAGCGACGCCCCGGCGGACGCGCTGATCGTCCGCACCACGGCTGCGGCCACCGCACGGCCCGCGGGCCCCGCGCGGCCTGCCGACACCGCGCGGCCCGCGGGCCCCGCCCCGGCCCAGGCCGGCCCGAAGACCACCCCCCACACCACCGAGGAGGAAGCGGCGCATGCGTTCGCCGAAGCTGGCCGCGCTTGAGCTCAGGCGTTTCGGCCGGGGGAAGCTGCCCCGGATCGGGCTGGTCACCCTGATGCTGATCCCCCTGCTCTACGGGGCGCTCTACCTCTGCTCCTTCTGGGACCCCTACGCCCGCCTGGACAAGATCCCGGTGGCGCTGGTCAACGACGACCGGGGCGCCACCGCCGGCGGCAAGAAGATCACCGCCGGCGACGAACTGGCGAAGAACGTCAAGGACAGCAAGACCTTCGACTGGGAGGAGGTCAGCTCCGAGGACGCCGCCAAGGGCGTCGAGGACGGCACGTACTACCTCTCGCTGACCGTCCCGGCGGACTTCAGCAAGCGGATCGCCTCCAGCTCCGGCGACGACCCGCAGACCGGCGCCCTCCAGGTCCGGACGAACGACGCCAACAACTACGTCGTCGGCTCGATCTCCAAGACCGTCTTCTCCGAGATCCGCGCGAAGACCTCGGCGTCCTCGTCGCGGGCCATGCTCGACAAGATCTTCGTGTCGTTCTCGGACCTGCACGACCAGACCGCCAAGGCCGCCGACGGCGCCGGGAAGGTCGACGACGGCGTCGGCACGGCGAAGGAGAAGACCGGCGAACTGGCCGACGGGCTGGGCAAGCTGGACAAGGGCTCAGGCCAGGTCAGCAAGGGCGCCGGCCAGGTCAGCGACGGCACGACGACGGCCGCTTCCAAGGCCCGGCAGCTCAGCCAGGGCGCCGGTCAGGTCGCGGACGGCACCCAGCAGCTCGCCGAGAAGGTGCAGGGCGTCGCCAAGAAGGACCTGCCCTACCTCAGGGCGCACGGCAAGGAGATCGGCGAGAAGGCGCAGACGGTCGCCGACCTCACCCAGCGGCTCGACGAGGACCTCAGCAAGCTTCCGGGGGACTCCGCCCGGGCCGCCGGCCAGGCACGCAAGAACGCCGACGACGCGGCGGAGCTGTACCGCGAGCGCTGCGGCGTCGTCGCCACCGACCCCGCCTGCCCCAAGCTGAAGGCCATCGCGGCCGGCACCGCCGTCGCGGCCGACGCGGCGGAAAAGGTCAACGACACCATCGGTCGCACCGACTTCGGGCAGCTGCACACCAAGCTCCGTGATCTGCACCGGGTCGCCGTGTCCGTTGCCGACCAGGCACCGGGCATCGCCGACCGCGCGGACGCCGCGATCGAGAAGATCAACGCGCTCAACTCCGGTGCCCACCAGGTCTCCCAGGGCGCGGGGCTGCTCGCCGACGGCATCAACACCCTCGCCGACGGCGCCGGCAAGGTCGCCGACGGCGCCGGCAAGGTCCACAGCGGACTCGGCACCGCCGCCGACGGCGCCGAGAAGCTCACCGGCGGTCTGTTCAAGCTCAAGGACGGCACCAACGAGCTGGCCGACGGGCTGCACAGCGGCGTTGGCAAGATCCCCGACTACGACAAGAAGGACCGCGACGCCCGTACCGAGGTCATGTCCGACCCGGTCGCGCTGGCCGCCAAGTCGCTGCACAAGGCGCCCAATTACGGCACCGGCCTCGCGCCGTACTTCATCCCGCTGTCCCTCTGGGTCGGCGCGATGGTCGCGTTCATGCTGCTGCAGCCGCTGGGCAAGCGCGCGCTGGCCGCCGGCGCCCCGGGCTGGCGGATCGCGCTCGGCTCCTGGCTGCCGGCCTTCGCCATCGGCGTCGTCCAGGTGCTGGCCCTGATGGCCGTGCTCCACTGGGGCCTCGGTCTGGAGATGGCCCGCTCGGCCGCCACCATCGGCTTCCTGGTGCTGGCCACGGCCGCGTTCACCGCCATCATCCAGCTGCTGAGCGCCTTCTTCGGCCCGGCCGGCCGGGTGCTCACCCTGGTCGTGCTGATGCTCCAACTGACCTCGGCGGGCGGCACCTACCCGGTGCAGACCAGCCCCGGCTTCTTCGCCGCCCTGCACCCGTTCCTGCCGATGAGCTACGTCGTCGACGGGCTGCGCCGGCTGATCACCGGCGGCGACCTCGCCGTCGTACAGCAGGGCAGCGTGGTCCTCGCGGCCTTCACCCTCGGGGCCCTGGCCCTCACCGCCCTCGCGGCGCGCAGCCGCCAGGTCGTACGGATGAAGGACCTGCACCCGGAGCTCAGCCTCTAGGAAACCGGTCCTTCGACCGCCGGATGCGGTGCCGGTCCTCCGGCACCGCATCCGCGCGTTCGGGCCGGGCGGCCCCGCGTCAGGCCGGCAGGTGCGTCGGCGCGAACATCCGCAGCCGGGCCGGCAGGACGACCACCGAGGGGCCCGGGGCGGCGAGCGCCGCGGCCAGGTCCGCGCCCAGCCGCTCGGGGTCGGTACGGACCGCCGGGACGCCGAACGACTCGGCCAGGGCGACGAAGTCCGGGCGGCTCAGTTCGGTGCCGGTGGCCTCGCCGAAGGCGTCCGTCATGTACTCGCGCAGGATGCCGTAGCCGCCGTCGTCGACGATCAGCCAGGTCACCGGCAGGCCGTACTGGCGGGCGGTGGCCAGCTCGGCGATCGAGTACATGGCGCCGCCGTCCCCCGACACCGCCAGGACCGGCCGCCCCGGATCGCTGACGGCCACCCCCAGCGCCGCCGGGAAGCCGTACCCCAGACCGCCGGCGCCCTGCGCGGAATGCAGCGCGTTGGTACGCCGCGGATCGAAGGCGGACCAGGCCCAGTAGGCCAGGATCGTCATGTCCCAGCAGCTGACCGCCTCTTCGGGCAGCGCCTCCCGTACGGCGGCCAGCACCCGCTGCTCCAGGCCGAGGTCCTGGGCGGCGAGCCGGTCCCGTACCCGGGCGAGCACACCGGCCACCTCGGCCTCCGGCGACCCGTCCGCCCCGGGCGCGGGCGGCCCGACGGCCTCCGCGCCGGCGCCGGCCCCGGCCGTCTCCTCGACCAGCGCGGCCAGCGCCTGCCGGGCGTCCGCATGGATGCCCAGCGCGGCGTGGTTGGACTCCAGCTTGCCGAGGTCCGCCTCGATCTGGACGACCCGGCCGCGCGGCCGGAACGTGTGGTAGTTCGAGGAGAGTTCGCCCAGCCCCGACCCGACGACCAGCAGGGTGTCGGCGTCCTCCAGGAAGTCGGTGGTGTGCCGGTCCTCCAGCCAGGACCCCAGGGAGAGCGGGTGCTCCCACGGGAAGGCGCCCTTACCGCCGAAGGTCGTGACCACCGGCGCCCGCAGCCGCTCGGCCAGCGCCAGCAGCTCCGCCTCGGCCCCGGCCCGTACGACCCCGCCGCCGGCCAGGATCACCGGCCGGCGGGCCCCGGTCAGCCGCCCGGCGGCCGCACGGATCAGCTCCGGCCGGGGCGCGGGGACCCGCGGGGCCACGGCGAGCGCGTCCACCGGCGGCACGTCGACCGGCGCCAGCAGCACGTCCTGCGGGATCTCCAGCCAGACCGGACCGTGCGGCGCACTCAGCGCCGACTCCCAGGCGGCGGCCACCGCCGACGGGATCTGCGAGGCGGTGCGGACGGTGTGCACCGACTTGACCACATCGCGGAACGCGGCGCTCTGATCGGTGAGTTCATGCAGATAGCCGTGCCGGCCGCCGCCGATCCCGGCCAGCGGGACCTGGCTGCCGATCGCCAGCACGGCGGCGGAACCGGCCGCCGCCTCCTGCAGCGCGGGCAGCGTCATCAGCGCCCCGGGCCCGGTGGAGACCAGCAGCGGCGCGACCCCGTGCGTCGCCCGCGCGTAGGCGTCGGCGGCGAAGCCCGCGTTGTTCTCCACCCGGAGCCCCACGTACCGCAGGGCGGACCGGCGCAGCGCGTCGAACACCCCGAGCGCGTGCTGGCCCGGCAGCCCGAAGACGGTACGCGCACCGAGCGCGGCCAGCGACTCGACGACCAGGTCGCCGCCGGCGCGTGGGCGGTCCGTCGGCGACGGGGCGGGGGCGGGTGTGGTGGTGCTCATCGGCGGGTGACTCTCCGTCTGTTCCGGGATGTGGCGTCGTGGGAGGGGGGCCATCGTGGGAGGGGGATCCGTCGTGGGTGCGTCCCGTCGGGTGGCGCGGTGTCGGGTCAAGCGTCGGACGGGCTGGCTTGCAGCCGTGCCCGCCACACCGCGAGCACCGCCGCGTCCGTCGGCCGGGTGGCCAGGCTGACCGCCACGTAGGCCACGAGGGAGGCGAGCAGGCCGTAGTAGACGGGTTCGTTGGCGAGGATGCCGTAGCCCGCCATCAGGCCGATGACCGCGAGGCCGCCGACCGTCACCGAGGCCAGCGCGCCCTGCACCGTGCCGCGCTTCCACAGCAGCCCGCCGAGGATCGGGACCAGGAGCCCGCCGACGAGCAGGTTGTACGCCACCGTCAGGGCCTCGACGACGTCGTTCAGCGCGATGGCCGTGCCGATCACCGCGAGGCCCATGAGGAGGATGAAGACGCGGTTGCCCTTGACCTCGTCGTGCTCCTCGCCGGACGGCCGCACGGCCCCCCGCAGCCGCGACCAGATGTCGTTGTTGGCCACGGTCGCGCAGGCGATCAGCGCACCGGACGACGTCGACATCACGGCGGCCAGCGCGGCGGCGAGCACCAACCCCCGTACGCCGACCGGGAGTTCGTCCTTCACGATGGTCGCGAAGGCGTCGTCCGGGCTGCCCAGCTTCGGGTACAGCACCTTGGCCGCCGTACCGATGACGGCCCCGGCGAGGGCGTACGCGAGACAGTACGTACCCGCGACCGTGCCGCCCCACTTCGCCGTCCGGTCGCTGCGGGCCGTGAAGACCCGCTGCCAGATGTCCTGCCCGATGAGCATGCCGAACGTGTAGATCAGCACGTAGGTGAAGATCGTCTCGCCGCCGATGCCCAGCGGGTCGAAGTACGAGGTCGGAAGCTTGGCCTTCATCTCGGCGAAGCCGCCCGCCTTGACCACCGCGATGGGCAGGAGCAGGAGCAGCACGCCGATCGTCTTGACCACGAACTGCACCATGTCGGTGAGCGTGATCGACCACATGCCGCCGAGCGTCGAGTACGCGACGACGATCGAACCACCGAGGACGATCGCGGCGGTCCGGTTCAGGTCGAAGAGGACGTCGAAGATCGTGGCGTACGCGATCGTCGAGGTGACCGCGAGCATCAGCGTGTACGCCCACATGACGACACCCGAGATCACGCCGGCCCGGCCGCCGTAGCGCAGGTCCAGCATCTCGGAGACGGTGTAGACCTTCAGGCGGGCGATCCGCGCGGAGAAGAAGACCGACAGGGCGAGCAGTCCGAGGCCGATGGTGAAGACCATCCAGGCCCCGGAGAGGCCGTACTTGTAGCCGAGGCCGACGCCGCCGATGGTGGACGCGCCGCCGAGGACGATCGCGGCCATGGTCCCGGAGTACATCGCGGGCCCGAGGCGGCGCCCCGCGACCAGGAACTCGCTCTTCGACTTGGCGTGGCGCATGCCCCACCAGCCCATGGCCAGCATTCCGGCCAGATAGAGCACGATCACCGCATAGTCGACAGCCATGGGCCATCCCTTCCAGCTGTGCCGAGGGGAGAGGGGGTCTGGGGAGGGGGTGCAAGGGGGCGTGGGAAGAGAGGCGGGCGCGCACGGGGGAGGGCGGCCCGCCTCCCGGGACTCGTCCTGGAGGACTCACCTCGAAGGCTCGTCGTCCCGTGGACTCGTCTCGGGGGTTGACCCTAGGAGGCGGCGCGGCGACGCTGAAGTGTACGTTTCCTCCACTCACCGGCCGCCCCTGTGGAGGGTCCGCACATGCCGCCTTCTGTCCCGCCTCCGTCGGCCCGGGCGCCGCAACCGCCGTCCGGCCCCCCGTCGACCACCGCGCCGTCGACCCCGCCGGTGCCGCTGGCCGCGCTCCTCGCGCGGGCGGATCTCGGACTGCGCCAGCTCGCGGGGCCGCGGGAGGGCGTCGCTCTCCACTGGGTGCACACCTCCGAGATGGCCGATCCGGTGCCGTACCTCCTGGGCGGCGAGCTGCTGCTGACGGCGGGCGTGCACCTGGCGGAGGTGACCGCGGGGGCCGCGGACGAGGACGCGGACGCGGCCCTGGCCTCGTACCTCGACGGGTACGCGGCCCGCACGGTCGCGGCCGGCGCCGCGGCGCTCGGGTTCGGGATCGCGCCGGTGCACGAGGCGGTGCCGCCCGCGCTGGTGGCGGCCTGCGACCGGCACGGCCTGCCGCTGGTGGAGGTGCCGGCCGGTACCCCGTTCACGGCCGTGGAGAGCGCCGTGTGGCAGGCCGTCACGGAGGCCCGCCACCGGGAGCTGACCCGGATCGGCGAGGCGCAGCGCGCGCTGGCCGCGGCCGCCGCCCGGCCCGATCCGGCGCGCGCCGTGCTGCGCGCGCTGGCCCGCCATATCCACGGCTGGACGGCGCTGCTCGGCCCGGACGGCACGGAACACGGCTCCGCCGGGGCCCGCCCCACCGACCGGGTACGGGCCGCGGCCGAACGGCTCGCCCAGGTCGTCGGGGGCGGCGCGGTCGGGGGCGGCGTCCTCGGGAGCGGCGCCCCTGGGGGCGGCGAGGTTGCCGGGCGCGGGGTCAAAGAAGCTGGGGCCGGGGGCGGAGAGGCCGGGCCCGGGGGCGGGGTGCGGGCCGCGGCCGGCGGGCCGTCCTCCGCCACCGACGCGCTGCCGGGGACCCAGCTGTCCGCGTACGCGCTGACCGGGCGCGCCGCCGGGCGGGCGGCATGCGCGCTGGTGGTCGCCGCGGACCCGGACGATCCGCCCGCACACACCATCGCGGGCGTCGCCGCGGTGCTGCTGTCACTGATCACCGGCCCGGCCGCGGCCCGCGGTGCGGCCGACACCGGGCACTCCGTCGCCCTGGCCCACCTGCTCCTGGGCGCCCGGCCGGCCGACGTCGGCCCGCTGCTCGGCGCTCCCCTCTGGACCGTGGTGCACGCCGAGCGTCGCGGCGGAGCCGCCGCCCCGGAGGCGGACGCGGCCGCACTGGCCGCCGCACTGGCCGCCGCACTGGGCACCGCACTCGTGGCGCCGGAACCGGCGCGCGAGCCGACGTCGGGGCCGGCGTCGGGGCCGGTGCGGGAGCCGACGTCGGAGCCGGTGCGAGCGCCGGGCTCGGAACCGGTACGGGCGGCCTCGCAGCCGGTGCGGGAGCCGGTGTCGTCCGCGCGGCGGCTCCGGGCCCTGGTCCCGGCCGACCGGGAGATCGGCGCACAGCCCGGCTGGACCCTCGGCGTCAGCGCCCCGGCCCCGGTCGAAGAGCTGCCCGCCGCCGACCGGCACGCCGCCACCGCACTGCGCCGCGCGCTCGCCCACCGTTCCGCCCTCGTCCGCCGCCCCTCCCCCGACCGGCCCGGCCTCGCCGCCCTCGTGGACCCCGACGACGCCCACCGGCACGCCCACACCCTGCTCGCGCCGCTCGCCGCCTCCCCCGCCCTCGTCACCACGCTGCACACCTGGCTCTCCCTGCACGGCAGTTGGGACCGGACGGCGACCGCGCTGGGCATCCACCGCAACACCGTCCGCCAGCGCATCGCCCGTACCGCCACGCTCCTCGACACCGACCTGGACGACACGGACGTCCGCATGGAGCTGTGGTTCGCCCTGCGCTGCCTCGACCGCGCCGGCACGGAGACCGCGAGCGCCGGCCGTCCGGGGCCGTCCGCGGGCCGTCGGTGACAGCGTTGTGACAGTCAACTCCTTGAAGAAATAAGGGAGTCCAGGACTAGACTTTGCGCCACGTTGTCCTACATCTGTCGACGAGCGTGGGGAACGGGGGCCACAGATGGCCGGGGACGGACTGCAGGCGGACATCCCGACACTGAAGTCAGGGGGACGGGACTTCACCAACGTCGGACAGCGGTACCAGTCCGCCGTGGAGAAGCTCAAGAACACCCTGACCGGCCTGGAGGGTCAGGACACCCCGCCGTGGGGCGATGACGACATCGGCGAGAAGTTCGGCGTCGTCTACGAGGGCCTGCGCGACGGCATGTACGAGTCGATGGGCCATCTGGCCGCCAAGCTCCAGGAGATCGGCGGCGCGCTGAACACCATGGCCGACAACCACCAGGCCGACGAGGACTTCAACGACTCCCTGATGAAGCAGCACGTCGCCAACGCCGAGGCGCAGAGTCAGCTGATCAGCAACTTCAAGGCGCCCCAGACCTAGCGGGCGCGGGCCTCCGCGCCCTCCCGTTCCGCCAGCTCCTTCAGCTCCTTCAGCCCCTTCTCTGCACGCGCCGTCATCGCTCGACCGCTTCCACGTACGGGGGATTGCCGCCATGTCGCTCATGCTGCCGGACTGGCTGGAGTGGGTCCTCGAAATGCTCGGCTACGACTGGCCGACGGGTGACGAGGACAAGATGAACGAGTCCGCCAGCGCCTGGCGGGAGTTCGCCAATGCGGTCGAGCAGTTACAGTCCGAGGGCGTCACCGCCGCCGGCAACGTCCTCTCGGCGAACTCCGGCGACAGCATCGACGGCTTCAGCAAGACCTGGGAGAAGTTCTCCGGCAACGGCTCCGGCTACCTCGACGACGCGCGCACGGCGGCCGAGCTGATCGCCTTCGCGATGGACGCGGGGGCGGTGGTGATCGTCGGGATGAAAGTCGCGGTGATCGCCCAATTGGCGATCCTCGCTGCGGAAATCATCGCGGCACAGGCGGCGGCGCCCTTCACGCTGGGCCTGTCGGAGATCGGCGCGGCGGGCGCCACCCAGGCGACCAGATTGATCGTCCGGCGCATCCTCAAGGAAGCGCGGGAGGCGCTCGTCGAGGCGATCATGGAGACGGTCAAGGAGCCCGCCGTCTCCGCGCTGGAGGCCATGATCTCCGACGCCATCGCCCAGGGCATGAACATGAACTTCGGGGCCCAGCAGGGCTTCGACGTCGGCCGCAGCCTCAAGACGGGCGCGGACGCGGGCATCGACGCGGCCAAGAACTCCGGCCAGACCTTCACCGAGGCGCTGCGCGACGGCGCCGGCGCCCGCGCGGGCCACCACGCCCGCGGCGGCCTGGACCACGCCGCCGGACGCGGCGGGGACCATGACGGCGGTGGCGGCGAACACGGCGAACACGGAAGCGGCGACAGCGGAGGCAGTGGAGACAGCGGGAACAACGGCAGCGGGTCGGGGTCGTCGAACGAGTCGACGGACTCCGGGCGCGGGTCGGGATCCGGGGCTGAGTCCGGCAGTGGGTCCGGTTCCGCAACTGGGTCCGGTTCCGCAAGTGGATCCGGATCTGGTTCCGGATCGGATTCCGGGTCCGCGGGCGGGACGGGTACGGGCTCCGGGGCGGGGAGCGGCTCGGGTTCGGGGAGCGGCTCCGGCGGTTCCAACTCCGCTGGTGGCGGCGGAAGTTCAGGCCCCTCGCACAGCGACACGGGCCGTGGACCGGACTCCGGTTCGGGGTCGGAAACCCACTCGGGGTCGGATGCCCCGTCGGGGTCCGGCTCCGGTTCCAGGCCCGAGCCGGATTCCGGGTCCGGGTCCGGGTCCGGGTCCGGGTCCGGCAGTGATCCGTCCACGACACCCGAGAGCTCCGGACGCCCGGACGGCGACCACCCGGCCCCCCGGGCCCAGCCGCTGCCACCCCCGGACCAGCGCACCGCCTTCGACGAGGGCTACACCGGCGGCAACCACCACAACCCGTACGGAAGTTCCCCGACACCGGGGCCGGACAGTGGCCCCGCGCCGGGCTCCGGCCACACGCCCGACTCCGGCCCGGCCCCGGTCGCCGGCCACACCCCGGACGCGAGCCCCGCTCCCAGCCCCGGGCACACCCCGGACGCGAGCTCCACTCCCGGCCCCGGGCACACCCCGGACTCCGGCGCCGTAGGCCCCCACCCGACCTCGGATTCCGCCTCGGTGGGCACGCACCCCACCCCCGACGCGTCCCGGCCGCACCCCGGCCCGGACCCGATAGGTACACAGCCGACGCCGGGCCCGTCCCCCCACCCGGACGCGGCACCGCCCCACGACTCGGGACCGGCCCCGCACGCCACACCCGCGCCCGACTCCGGACCGGCGCCGCACTCCTCCCCCACACCCACCCCGACGCCCGACTCCGGGCCGTCGTCCGGCCCTGGCCCGGCCCCGGACCACGGGTCCCCAGGGCAGCCGGCCGCCGCGTCGCACGACGCCCCCGCCTCCAGTCCCGGTCCCTCCCCCGCGCCCCACTACAGCGACGGCGGCGGCACCCCCTCGCACGACGGGGGCGGGGACAGCTCCAACTCCGGTGCGGGCGGCGGCGGGCGTCCGACCGCGCCGCACGTCAGCGTGCCCTCGCAGGGCGGGGCGGTGCCGCACGCCCCGTCCGCCGGCCCGTCGCCCACCGGTCACCGCGACCCCACCCCCGGCGACCCCATGCCGCACGCCCGTGACGACGACACCACCGTCACCACCCAGTCCGCCGACACCCTGACCGCGCCGCCGCCCAACGCGGCGGCCGATCCCGGGGGCCACTCCGCCACCCCGCCCCAGCAGTCACCGCAGGGCGGCCCGCAGTCGCCGGGACCGGTGGTCGGCATGCCCACCACCATGCCCCCGCAGGCCGGCCCGGCGGCCCCGAACGCGGCCCCGCACACCACCACCCCGAGCGGTACCGGCCAGGCGACACCGAACACCGCACCCCCGCGCGGCTCCCACCCGCCCGCGGGCGTCCCGCGCACCACCCCGCCCAACCGCCGCCCGGACGGCACCCAGCCGGTCCACGACATCACCCAGCAGCGCCGCCCGGACCGCCCCGCCCACGACCCCCGGCTCGACGGGCCGCGCCGCCCGGACGACCCGCGTACGCCCTCCGGCGGGCGCCCCGACCCGCGTCAACAGCGCCCGGTCCCGTCCCAGCCGCGCCCCGACCCGACCCGCCCGGACACCACCAGGCCCGGCACCACCCGGCCCGACACCACGCGCCCGGACCCGACCCGCCCGGACCCCCGGCGCCCCGAACCGCAGCCTCAGCCGACCCGTACCGACCCGCCCCCCACCCCCGGCACTACGAACGACCACAACGGTCACCCGGCACCCGACAACCACCAGGACCCGAACGGCCCCCACGGCACCTCCCCCCACCACAACACCGACACCAACAGCAACAGCAACACCCACACCGCCACCGACCACCCCGACCCCGACCACGACCGCCCGCACGACGACACCCACAACGCCCCCCACGACGATCCGCCCGCCGCCTCCGACACCCGTAACCGCGAGCGCCCCGGCGGACTGGACGGCCCCACCGACGAGCACCAGCAACACGTCGAG